>CAMBGA010000061.1 GCA_945866095.1 Spirosoma fluviale | reverse complement strand
TGGGCCAACTGGTTTTCATGTTTCCCATCCTCATATGAAAATTCTCCGTTTAATTGGCGCGCTGAAGGTCCAATGGGAGTCATGTCCCCTTGTCTTTCGTGACAACCTTTGCATTGATTCATATTGGGAACCACATATTCGAAGGCTTGTTTTTTTCCTTGATCATCAATCCAAGAGACTAAATCGCCACCTCCTGCTACTTCTAAGGTTGCTTCATTTTGTTCTTTATTCCAAATGTAGGGCAAGGCTTTCCAGCCTTTCGCTTCATGGATTAGAATTCGCGTTTCCATTAATCTTCGTCCTTTTGCCTCAGCTCGTTCATCATTTTTATAATAAAATGTCTTGGCTATTATGGTCCCAACGGGAAATTGCAAAACGGAATCTGGGTTAAAATTCACCTGAGTGCCTTTAGGCATTTTAATGAATCTTAATTTATGCGCAAAATCTGAAAATAAGGGAGAATTTAACGCGTAAGGCAATACATCTTCTGCAGGAATTTGATCTTGCAAGCGTCCTTTAAACAAAGCAAACTCAGAAAGCTTGTCTGGATAATTAAATTCCGTATTAATTTCTGAATCGATGGACATTAAAAATGTCAAACTTATACATGAAACTAAAAGGATAAAAAGCTTATTCATGTGTTTAAAACTGATTTGATTTTATCGAAACGGGGGAACATTCAAATAAATCAGGACCCACTAAAACATTTTTAAAGTCATGATCAGCATCTAAAAATGAAGTACTTTGGTTGATGTTGTTTCGTACACAAATGGCATATTCAGGCATATATTTACCATCAGTCCCCACTAATTTAGGGTCTAATATTCCATCGAAAATTACTTGTGGTATCTTACGGCCAAATTTTAATTTCACCCGATACAATTGACCAAATCGGCTGTCCATTGGTACGCGACGCGGTTTCCTTTCAAATAAATTATCGTGAATATTGATCGAAGTAGGGTAGGGGTAATACCCTTTATCTTTATTTTTTTTCTCCGTCATAAAGTAGCTGATAATAGCGACTCCCACGGTTGAATGATTTAGAATTTTATTGTCAAAAATTTCTACTTGGCTCGTGGCTAATACCATCATACCGGTGCCTTTGGGTACATTTCCCACAATATTACCTTTGGGGGCAAAATTGGCCAAATTATTTTCCTTAATTAAGTTGTTGTATACACGCACAAACCCTCCCTTTTTTTGGATTAGATCGGGTAAATCAAAAACCAAAATACCTCCGGTGTTCCCCTCAGCGACATTATTGTAGACATCGGCATACAATGAATTTTCGATCTCGATCCCGGCAACATTTTGAAATGCGGTGCAATTGCGAACCGTGATGTATTTGGATTGTCCTACATAAATTCCAGCATCTGATGCGCCGATGGCGATGCAACTGTCAATCAATACTTTTTCACAGAGCACCGGGTATAAGCCGTAACTGCCATTCGTAGGGGAGGGTTTTCCCGTCCAGGCCGTCTTTAATCTTCGGAATGTGATTCCTTTCACTCGCATGGTTTTAATCAAATCTCCTTTGGAATCTTCTGCCGTAAAATCTTCTAAAATAATATTTTCACAATTCGTTATTCTGATTCCTTCAGCTCCTTGGGTTTGTGCTTTAAAGTTTAGGACCGTTTTGTCAATCCCCTTTCCTCGAATGGTGATATTTTTTTTACCATCTAGGCTTAGACTTTTAGTTAAAGCAAAGTTGCCCGCCTCTAGATTGATAACATCCCCATCTTCTGCTAATATCAGTTTAGTTTGTAATTTTTTTTCAAAGTCGGCCTGAGCAAAAATTTGAGTACTGAAAAAGGTTAATAAGCTTAATATGATAAGACGCATAATTTGGAATTAAACAGAGGTTATTAAGTTTGAAATTTTTCCAACCCAATTAAAACTTCAATTTACTGATTTTGTTTGTTAAAATTTCGGATAATTAAATCCATTATGATAGATGGGTTTAATTAAGTTATTAGCTGATTTTTTGTCAAATAAACCCTTGCTTGCATCCCAAGTTATTTTTTCACCCGTACGATAGGCTGTATTTTATTTAATGCTAAGTAAATATTTGATGGATTCAGGAACCTGAATGGCATGTAGAGAGCTTTCGTCTTCTATGTAATAATGCTGGATCTTAGCCTTTTTAGCAGCCTTCATAATGGCTGGTAGATTTAATTGGCCTGTTCCTAAAGCTACATCATTTTCAGAGGAAGTACCTCCTGATAAATTGCCAATAACCCCCTTCTTTAAATCTTTTACGTGCATCAACTTAAAGCGATTGGGGTATTTTTCTAAAAGTTTGGCTGGATCTATTCCTGGAAAAAAGGTCCATAAAATATCCATTTCAAAATTTACAAATTTAGGATCCGTATTTTTTGCGATATAATCAAAAAAGGTACCCCCTTCGTAGGGAGCAAATTCAAAACCGTGGTTGTGATAACAAAATTCTAATCCATAATTTTCTTTTAAGTTTTTGCCAATGATGCTAAAATCCGCGATCGTTTTGTCAGCTAATTCCTTTGTAAATGGACCATCATGCGGAATCCAAGCCACTCGCACAAATTTTGCTCCTAAGGC
Source organism: Spirosoma fluviale (assembly GCA_945866095.1). GTDB lineage: Bacteria > Bacteroidota > Bacteroidia > Cytophagales > Spirosomataceae > Aquirufa > Aquirufa fluvialis_A. The sequence goes on along the minus strand of CAMBGA010000061.1, from coordinate 11,807 downwards.
TTTGGCATTGGCGGCCACTTCGTCAGACTTCATTAATGCATCTGGATAACTAACGCCAAAGGAAGAACAATACATGCCTCTTTCATCTAAGAGCTTTCTGATTTCAGTAGCTTTTTTACCAAATAAGCTAGAAAATTCCATATCATATACCTTCAATGCTATTAATGAATCTAGCGTGGTAGCCATATCCTTTTGTAGACTTTGTCTGTAGGTATATGAAACCATACCCAAAGGAACTCCATTAATGCTTGGACCTTTTTGGGCATTTAAATTGAATAGAAAACAAATGATACTGGCAGTAAGCAAGATTTTTTTGATCATAGCATTCATATTTATTAGACAAAACGTATTATTTTAAAGTTACTTTTTTCCCTGTTTTGGCAGATTCTCGCGCCGCTTCTAAAATTTCTACGACGACTTGATTTATTTCAAAGGAGGATAAATCCATTTTAGGTTTAATTCTTCCTTGGACAACGGCAGCCAAATAAGGAAATACATTGGATACTTCGTGGGGCAAAGGACTTAAGTCAATCATGCTTTCTTTGCCATATCGATCACCATCCACATACCTCATTTTATTGTTTTTAGTAGCAACCAAAATTCCTTTGGTCCCATAAACCTCGGTATCTTTTCGGTCAAAAGGCCAATTCCAAGATGCTTGAATGATGGCTTGGCAATCTGGATACGTTAAAATGATGGTAGCTTCATCGTCTACCTTAGGATATATATCGGGTTTCAATTGCTGAGTGACTGCTGTTACAGCGATGGGTTTTTTCCCATCCATCAGCCAGGTCATAATATTAGCCCCATAACAACCAAAATCGATGATAGCACCTCCTCCATTTTTTACCGGGTCAGTTAACCAATGTAGAAATTCAGGGGAACAACCAATTTCTTTGGGTCCCCGATGTCCATCCATAATGACTACTTTTCGAATCGTACCTAAAGACTTTTCTTCCTTAACCATTTGCCACATTTTAGCATGAGATGAATACCAAGTAGTTTCAAAATTGGTCAAAAGATGAATATTATATTGGCTCACCAGCGCTTTCATTTGATTCAAATGATTCATGTTGACAGCCAAAGGCTTCTCCACAATCACATGAATTCCTTTGGGAGCACAAACTTTAACCACTTCCAAATGCTCATAAATACTATTAAATGCCGCAATAGCCTCAGGCTTTGTCTTGGCAATTAATGCCTCTAAGGTTGGGAACCAAAGAGAATCCGGAAGATTTTGTTTTTTTAGGATGGATAAGGCAAGTTTCTTATCTGGTTCAGCAAAACCTACGATGATTACATCCTGTTGCGGCTTTTTTATGGCATTATACACTTGGCCCACGTGACCGTGGGTCATTCCTGCAACACCCACTCGGAGGGGTTTAGCATGAAAAATAAAGGGTATGCAAAATATTCCTATCCAAACAAATAGGTACTTTCTCATAGGAATTGCTTTTAGGATTAGTTTCGAGGACCTCCGCCGCCTTGTCGCTGCGCAGCTTGCATCGTTTTGTATTTCTCTAATTGCTCTGGAGTTAAAATTGTCTTTAATGACTCTAATTGAGTATCATTCAATTTTTTCATTTCAGCTTGCATGGCTTCTCTTTCCATACCTGCTTGACGGAATTCCATCATTTTTTCCATTCTTACTGTTACCAAAGGCTCAATTTTTTTGATTTGATCCTTAGATAAAGTTAATTCAGTTTCCATGCGATCGATCTGACGCTGAACCATCGCTTGTGGGTTATAATCCTGAGCTGATATTTGAGTTGAAAAACTCATTAATGTTGCGAAAATAGCAAAAGAAGTAATTAATTTTTTCATAGTTTTTGTGTTTAAGTTGAAATTTATAAAATATTATTTAGAAAATTGAATTTAGGATCAATTTGTAGACGTCCGTGGGTTCAATTTCTGATTTTGTCGCTTGATTCGAAATAAAAACAGGGTAAAATTGCTTATCACAAAATGGACTTCCATGGGATCCTTTTACCAAGGTAGCATCTAAGGGAATGACATCCATTAAATACCTGAACCCAGTGAGTTTTCGGGCCAATTTATATCCGGCTCTCAGTTTAATCAATGGATTTTTAGGATCCATAAACATTTCCACTGGGTCATAACCTGGTTTTTTGAATATATCGACACATCGAGCAAAGTCCGGTGCTTTTGCGTCATCAAGCCAATAGTAATAGGTAAACCATTTATCCGTGTCGGCAATCAAAACAAAATCACCTGCTCTTTCATGATTTAAATGATGGGACGCTATTTCTTTTGAATCTAAAACGCTAGCCACCCCAGGAATAGCTTCCAATATCTTTTTCACCTCCTTTTTATCTGCGCTATTTTTCACATAAATGTGGGCAATTTGATGATCTGAGACAGCAAAGGCTTTACTTGCACCCGCATCCAACAACTCTAATCTCCTCTCCTCACGTATGGCTAGACAATCATGCTCTCTCAAAATTCGATTAAGATGTATCGGTTCTGTTACATTATTTATGCCATATTCTGACAACAAAATGATGTGGGCATTCGTTGACTCAAAATGTTCGATTAATTGTTGGAGCACCCGATCAATTTCCGCCAATTCCTTCGATATTTTATTGAAATCTACTCCAAATTTCTGTAAACAATAATCAAGGTGAGGAAGGTAAATTAAATTGAGCGTCGGGTTATATTTTTTGTCTACCCAAATAGATGCATCCGCAATCCATTGCGTGGATTTTATGTTGGCATTAGGCCCCCAGAAATTAAATAACGGAAATGTGCCTAGCGCCGCTTGCAATTCATCTCTTAATTCAGGTGGATTTGAATAGCAATCTGGAGCTTTTACTCCGTCGGCATGGTATTGAGGTCGGGGAGTGACAGAATAGTCTGCACTTGAGTACATATTATACCACCAAAACATTTTGGCACAGGTGAAAGTAGGGTCCTTTTTTTTGGCTTCATCCCATATTTTTGTTGAGCCAACCAACTGATTCGATTGCTTCCAGAATTTCACTTCTGCGTCGGTACGGTCATACCAACCATTGCCCACAATTCCATGGTCAGTGGGATATTTTCCTGTGACATAGCAGCTTTGGGCTGTGGTGGTTACTGCAGGCAAAACTGGCTTAATTTTACTTAAGTGATTTTTTTCAATATAGGATTTTAAATAGGGGGTATGTTCTGAAATAATGCTTTCCGAAAGTCCTACGATATCTATGACAACTGTTTTTTGCATCATTAATCATTTAAAATGGCCTTCACCCACCCAATTTCACGCGCGATGGACTCATGAATAGGTGCTTGAAACTCAGTAGGTAAAACAGCCCATGTATAAGTTTCAACTTCTAGATGACGGGTAAATGGCAAGGATTTCTGAACTTCCAATGTCTCAATAATTTCTTTTTGAGTAGAGCCCAATAAGCCATAATTCGCTAGGAAAAGTGGTACATGAAAGTGGATTCTCCATTCGACAAATTTACCTGCTGAATAATCCTGAATGGCCTCATCCAAATCTTTATACTGAAGGTATTCGCCATTAGCCAACAAAGCTTTTACTTGGTGTAAGTAAACAGGCTCATGGTATTTCCTAAGCGCATCTATTTTTTCTTGTGGATTAGTTCTTAAGTCCACGCGCAAAGCGGAACTGATTTGAATCTTACCTACGCCAATTTCTTTTTGGTTTAATTCGTGAATGCAGCTAGCAGGGCTATCATAACTCACCCCAAAATGACATATATCAAAACATAGTTGAATGTGCCTTTTTATTAAATGAATGGAATTGTCAATCCCTTTTTTTTGCAAGTATTCAGTACCTAAGGGAATTAATGTGTTTTCGTACCATTCAACAAATTCTTTGTGATTTTCAAGAATTCCGTCCGGTTCCGGTTCTATGTCAATGTGTATCCATTTGCCAGTTTCCTGCTCTATTTTCGCTAATTCAACCACTAGATCAATTAAATGAAGCGTCGCTTTATAGGTAGCATTCGTTAATTCTTCCGAATTTTTCCACCAATATTTATAAGATAAAGGGGAGGTTGAAATACCGCCTTCTTCCAAATTTTCAGGTAGAAGTTTGGCCAATAAATGAGCCAATCTTAGCGTGTAATCATATCGATCTTGTGTAGTCCAATCAGGGGTATGCACATCGTCTTTGACGATTGTATTATGAAAGCCACCGTATGGAAATCCATTTAATGTAAACACATATAGATTTTCTTTTTGTAGCCAATCTTTTAAATTTTCGAACGTTTCCGAATTTTGTAAATCAATACTTGCTTGATTGGCAAATCGCAAACCCAAACCCATTTTTTCATTTGGAGCAATTTCTGCCTTGACTAGCGGGACATTTTTTTGTAATTCAGCAAAATGCTCGTGCCAAATTTCTCCCGGATGAATATTGCTACAATAGCTAAAATGACCGTGTTTAGTTTCCATCGCTTATGCAAGATTGGCTAAGTAATCAACCGATTGTTTGACCATTTCAAAATCAATTTCATGTACCTCGATTCCTTTTCCTAAAGCCAAAAGAAGGGTAATGGTTAATTGGCCCCCTAGATGCTCTTGAAATTCCTGTAAACCTTTGTAAAGATTTATTTTATCATTCTCAGCTAATGCAGGATGATATATGTCAAAGCCCAGTTTTTGGATTAAATCAATGATTCGATTTAAATCTTCTTTAGAGATATTACCAATTAAATGCGAATAGACACAATCTAATGCGATACCTATAGCTACGGCTTCTCCATGGCGTATGCTAAATGAACTTAAATATTCTAATTTATGTGCAGCCCAATGTCCGAAATCTAATGGCCGTGCGGAACCCAACTCAAACGGATCGCCGGAGGAAATATGTTTCATGTGTAAATCGGCGCAACGGTAAATTTGCTCCATCATCACAGACTCATTTCTTGAGTTCATGTCCTCTGCATGCTTTTCAAGCCACGTGAAAAATGATAAATCTTTAATTAAGGCTACTTTAATCGCTTCTGCTATTCCTGAGCGCCAATCTCGATCAATTAACGTAGTTAAAAAATCAACATCATTAAAAACGGCTACAGCAGGGGCAAATGTCCCAAGAAAGTTCTTTTTACCTAGGTAATTGACACCGTTTTTTACGCCAACACCAGAATCATTTTGGGACAATACTGTTGTCGGTATACGAATTAATTTAACTCCTCTATGTGATATTGCAGCCGCATATCCTGACATATCTAAAAAGGCACCTCCACCGATGGCGGCGACAAAAGAGTGCCTGTCAATGCGATGCTCGTCAATGGCTCGGACAACTTCTTCGTAAAATCTAGGATCGTTTTTGCAATTTTCGCCTCCTGGTAACACTAAAATTTCAGGAGATAATTTAGCTACCGAATGAAAATCAAAATAATTTATGAGGGTATTTGTCAGATTGGGATGTGCATCGGCTACCCCTTTGTCAACAACAAATAAGATTCTTTTTTGAAATTCTGGGTTTCCAAAGTGGCGAATAAAATCTGCAAACATCGTATTTGCAGGATCAAACAAGCTCTTTGTAAAAAAAACTTCGTATTGAAAAGGTACTTGAAATGTTTGTTTTAAAGATTGCATGAATTCAAATTTACGTAACTGCAAACTTTTTACCTAATTGAATGGATACGGGTAAAAGCAGGACAACAAATATAGCCATTTCCCATTGTCCACTCAAGCTTACCCAAGCAGCATTCATTAAAATTAAAGTTAAAACTCCAGTTTTTACTGTTTTGCCAATATTTGGGCCTATTGGATTCTTGATCGCTACGTATAATTTGTTGAAAATTAAATAAAAGTGCGTGGCAATAAAAGGCAATGCTAGGTATAGATGGCCGAATTTATAGGCGAAATAAATTTGGCATACATGGACAATTAAAAAAAGAAATAGGGCAAATAAAAGGGTTTTAGGAGTTCCCCCATGCACTTCGCCTCTTGAGACTAAGGTAATTGCCGCGATATAAATTAAGGGGATAAGGATTAAATAGGCGTAAGTAAAAGTACCAATTTTATAGACACTCATTCCTAAAAGCAAATTAAATGCTCTACACATACCCATATTGATGGGACCAAAAATGGACATGTGCTTGCCTTTCCAATCGTAAAATAAAGCACAAATACTAATGATAATGGCAATAAAACCACTTAAGCTGCTATGCCCAAATGCACAAAATATACCGGTGGATAACAGTAAAATTCCGCCCAATATGGCTTCGGATTTCAATATTCTTCCACTGGGCAAAGCGCGCTCCGGCCTTTCTGTTTTATCTAAATCATGGTCAAATACATCATTGAAAACAACGCCACCTGCATACAAGCACATGGTGGAGATGCCTAAAAATAGAACTGAATTTAGGTCAATTAAATTGAATAAAAATCCGACGATTGACATCCCAGCTAAAACATCTGTTAAAGACGTAATGACATTCGCAGGGCGCATTAGTTCAATGAATGCTCTGATTTTTGCTTTCATCAACGAATAATCATGGAGTTTTTATTGATTCTAGGTGCTTGTCCTCCTCTAAGCACGGTGTTACCATTGAATTTTTGCGATTGATCAATTTCTAGTCCATGAATAAAATCACCTTCATTGATTTGACCACTTTGGGCAAAAGCATCCAAGGCATTTTGATAGGTTACTTGGCGAATGGTCTCTACATCGATGCCTTTAATTTTCATTAAAGCAGCTGTTTTTGGAATAGCCAAAGGATCCGAAATTCCCCAGTCAGCCGCGGAATTGACCATGATTCGAGTGGGCCCATATTCTTTGACAATTTCGACCATTCGTTCATTGCCCATTTTAGTAAAAGGATAAATAGTGAATGCGGCGTAAAAGCCCTGGTCTAATACTGACTTTACGGTTTCTTCATTATTATGATCTATGATGACCATTTTAGGGTCTAAGCCATGCTCTAAAGCGATGGCCATACTTCTTTCAGTCCCTTTTTTCTTATCACGGTGGGGTGTATGTACTTGTACGGGTAGGTTCATTTCCTTCGCCATTTCTAATTGGGCTCGGTAATATTTTTCTTCAGCAGCTGTTTGATCATCAAAACCGATTTCACCCACGCCTACCACTCCTTCTTTTTGGAGAAATAGGGGAAGGATTTCCATCACTTGTTCAGCAAGCGCTTCATTATTGGCCTCCCTAGAATTCAAACCAATGGTACAATAATGTTTGATGCCAAATTGGGACGAACGGAATCGCTCCCAACCCACAAGACTTGAAAAATAATCTTTGAAAGAGGCTAATCCAGTTCTCGGTTGGCCTAACCAAAACGCCGGTTCTATCAGGGCAACCACTCCTGCATCAGCTAATGCTTGGTAGTCATCTGTGGTCCTCGAGCTCATGTGCATATGGGGATCGAAAAATTTCATCCCTTGCGTGTAGCTCATGAAATCATGATCGACCACAGTTGCTGTCTCTTTTTCTTCTGTTGATCCTTCAAAATGGGAAGGATTCATTTCCTTTTGATGTGGGTTTTGACACATATTTTTAAGCTTGATATATAGGTTCGGGCAATTCTAATTCTTTCCAATGCCCCTTTGTACTTCCTGGTTGGGCTATTTCTTTGTTGACCAATTGTGCAGCCAGAACATCTCTAGGATTATCTGATTGTGCTAATTTATTAATATCGCTCTGCAAATTTTCATTCATAAATTGGGGGACCAATCGCCAAACTTGGGATGGAACTCGCCTGCCGGCTGCCCATCTTTCATGCGCAAAGTCTGATAATGTATCTGCAAGTGCTTGGTTCGACCTGTTTTCTAAGTCGTAAATTCGGTGAATGGCCTTCTCGTTAAATATACATTTTAAAACCATTTGGTTCCAAGCTAATTCCGAAAAATACAGGCTTGGATATGGATTTTCGAAAGCGATCGATTCAAAAACGGAGCCCATATTAGACCTTACGGCATCTGTGGCTCTTAATAAAAATTGGGTCGGGTTTTTTAATGCTGGCAGCGCTGAGTGCAATGCGACTGCTTCATTGATTTCTGCTGTGTCAAATAACAAATTGAGTTGGTCTGTGCCATCTTTCTCTGATAGTAGGCAAACCATGTAAATACGAACTAATTTTTCAAGGGTATAATCCTGCCAAGACCAACCGTTAATGATATTTTTTGGATTGTTTATCGGAGTTTTTGAAATAAATCGTGGGGTCATGACAAACGCTAGGGCGAGTTCCATGGCAATTCCTTTCGATTTTGATGTAATCCAAACGGTTTCTGTTGGATTTGCAAAACGTAAGATCTCCTCTAGAATGGCTGAACTGTAGATCAATTTAAATATGTTTATAGGTTGTATTAAGGCGAATTTATAAAATTATGCTTGTAAGTTTATCATGATTTTTGTCATTTTCATAAAGCTCTAAAATAGATTAGAAACTTTTAGATTAAATTCTCTTCTTCAGTGATTTTTAAGGGACCTTTGGTCAGAAAAATAATTTTTGGTAAATATTTAGTTAAAATATATACTTTTTTAGAAAAGGTTACTTGGTTACTAATATCGTTTCGTTCAGATTTCTTGTTCGATATATTAATGATTATTTTCCAAATCCAAAAAATGGGCAGAAGTACCCAATAATTAATCATGATGATTAGATAGCTTAAAACCCCGTAACTTTTTCTTATCCATAATAAATTTGAAAGTTGGACTTGCAAATTAAAACGGTTGACAAATGAAGTTTTTTTATTCCTATAAGGGTTTTCATTAATTAAATGAATGATTTTAACATCATCAAAATATAATAACTTTCCAAGTTTCGAGAGCCTTTGGCAGAATTCTACGTCTTCCGCATAAAGAAAAAAGTCCTCATTCCATTGGCCTGATTTTATCGCATTTTTTTTGCTAACTAATAAAAATGCGCCAACTAAATTATTTGTTTCGTTATTATTTTCAAATGATTCTTTGGGTAACAAATTTTGAAAAATATTTTCAGTGATTTGAGAATTAGGAAGGATGAATAACTGCCTTCTGATTTCATTTTGAGTCCTGAAATATGGAATTTGATTTCCATGAACATCGATTTGGATAGCGCCTACGGCTACATTTTGCGGATTGGATTTTAAATAAATTAATGCCTTTTCAATCGATTCATCCACCAAAAGGGTATCTGCATTTAAAAACAAAACATATTCACCATTGGCTGATGAATTTCATAAAGCTCCGGATGCTGAATGGGCTGCTAGCTTGTCATTTAGGTCTTCTCCCGTATCTTCTCTTGCTACTTGGACTTCTCCAGTATTCATTATTCATGCGGATGATGATCGCAATGTTCCATTTAATCAGAGTGTTGATCTGGTGAACCGACTAATGAAACGTAAAGTTGCTGTGGAGACTATGGTTATTGTTGACGATACGCATCATTGGTTTAGATTTTCAAATACATTGAAAGTATTTAATGCCACGGCAAATTATTTAAAAGCAAAGCTTTTGAAATAGGTTAAACACTGTTTTTGAATTAATTTTGCCAAATGGAAGAAAGACCGATTACTGACTGGTTGCCTTTAACTAAAAAGGAAGTAGAGAAAAGAGGCTGGGATGAACTTGATGTCATTTTGATTTCAGGGGATGCTTATGTGGATCACCCTGCTTTTGGCACCGCGGTGATTGGCAGAATTATGGAGAGTGAGGGGTTGAAGGTGGGGATAGTCGCGCAGCCCAACTGGCAAGATGACTTACGAGATTTCAAAAAATTAGGGAAACCCAAGTATTTTTTTGGTGTAACGGCTGGTTGTATGGATTCGATGGTGAATCATTATACGGCCAATAAGCGCTTGCGTTCAAATGATTCCTATACACCGGGAGGAGAATCAGGATTTAGACCTGATTATGCGACCACGGTATATTCCAAAATATTAAAAGAGATTTATCCTGATGTACCTGTTTTAATCGGGGGCATTGAGGCTTCATTACGTCGAGTAACTCATTATGATTACTGGGCGGACAAATTATTCCCTTCGGTTTTAGTGGATTCCGGAGCGGATATGTTGGTCTATGGAATGGGGGAGCAGCCACTACGCGAAATTATGCGAGGGGTTAAAGAAGGTAAAAACTTGCGCGATTTGACGCATATTAATCAGGTTGCTTTTTTGCAATCAAAGGCTGAGGCTTTACCGGCAACGGATTGGGAAACTGTAGAGTTGTCCAGTCATGAGGTTTGTTTGGAAGATAAAATTAAATATGCTTCCAACTTTAAAATTGTGGAAGTGGAATCTAATAAATGGCAAGCGAATCGAATTATACAGGCTGTTGGAGATGAAATATTAGTCATTAACCCCCCATTTAAGACCATGGAGGAGGTTGAGATGGATAAATCCTTTGATTTACCATATACTCGATTGCCACATCCGAAATATCGCAAGCGTGGACCGATTCCTGCTTTTGAGATGATTAAGTTTTCTGTGAATATGCACCGGGGATGTTTTGGGGGTTGTAGTTTTTGTACTATTTCAGCTCATCAGGGTAAGTTTATTGCGTCTAGGAGCGAGGCGTCGATCATGAGGGAGGTTGAACAGATTACCAAAGCACCGGATTTTAAAGGGTACATTTCTGATTTGGGTGGACCTTCGGCCAATATGTATAAGATGAAGGGGAAAGATGAGGCAATTTGTGCTAGGTGTGTGAGTCCATCATGCATACACCCGGTGATTTGCAATAATTTGGACACTTCACATAAGCCCATGACTGAAATTTATCGGAAAGTCGATGCACACCCAGGAATCAAGAAGGCGTTTGTTGGCTCAGGTGTTCGCTATGATTTATTAGTAGACGATTTCAATAAAAATAATCAAGATGGCAACCATGATGAATACATGGAGCAATTGATTACTCGGCATGTGTCAGGTCGATTAAAGGTGGCTCCGGAACATACCTCAGATGCCACTTTACGTGTTATGCGTAAACCTTCGTTTAAATATTTTCATGCATTTAAAAAGAAGTATGATGCTATTTCAGCAAAATTCGGCTTAAAGCAACCTTTAATTCCGTATTTCATTTCATCTCATCCGGGTTGTGAGGAAGAAGACATGGCAAATTTAGCTGCGGAGACAAAAGATTTAGGTTTTCATTTAGAGCAGGTGCAAGATTTTACACCTACGCCTATGACGGTGGCCGAGGTGATTTATTATTCTGGAGTGCATCCTTACACGTTGCAGCCGATTAAAACAGCTAAGACTAAAGAAGAAAAGCAGAATCAAAACAAATATTTTTTCTGGTACAAACCTGAGTACAAAGATTGGATTCGCAATCGATTAACTTTTTTGAAGCGTCCTGATTTAGCACAAAGACTATTAGGTTTTAGGAACAATAAAAATACGTGGGATAAGAAATAATAGTCATTTATAATTGCCTGTATCCAATTAAATTAGACAAAATGAGTGAAGAAGATGCGTTGATCGTTCGCGATAGTCATGGAGCAATTTTAAAAGAAGGGGATTCGGTTTCGGTGATTAAAGATTTAAAAGTGAGGGGCTCATCGGGTATTATTAAGAGAGGCACGATGGTGAAACATATTCGTTTAACGGATAATGCGGATGAAATCGAAGGCAAAGTAGATAAATCTGTGATGGTATTGAGGACTGAGTTTTTAAAGAAAGCGTAGGTTAGGTAATAAGTAATAGGTAATAAGTAAGAGGTAATAGGTAATAGGTAAAAAGTAATAGTTGTTAGGTAATAGGTATTAGGTAAAAAGTAATAGTAAAAAAATAATTAATTAATTAATTCAATGTCAGTGCCTGAAATAGATTGACCGTTTTTTAAAGATAATAATAATTTAAAAAACGAAAAAATGGCAAAAATTACAAAATCCTTTAGC
>CAMBGA010000060.1 GCA_945866095.1 Spirosoma fluviale | reverse complement strand
CCACGCCATGAGCCTGGAATCAAGTTTTCAACATAATCTTTTTGAGGAGCAGTACCTAACCATAAATCCCAATCTAATCCTGAAGGAGTAGCAGGCTTAGTGGAAGGCCAAGGAATACCTTGTGGCCAAATAGGTCTGTTGGTCCAAATCTGAACGGTATGAACATCACCAATAATGTCCGCGTCATACCATTCTACCAATTGGCGCACTCCGTCTCCAGAGCTACCTTGGTTACCCATTTGAGTAACTACTTTATATTTTGCTGCCGCTTGGGTCAACATACGAGCCTCGAAAATATCGTGAGTCATTGGTTTTTGCACGTAAACGTGCTTGCCCAATTGCATCGCAGCCATCGCTTGAACCGCGTGGTTATGATCTGGTGTAGAAACAGAAACAGCATCGAAATTCTTCGATTCCACTTCCATCATTTTACGCCAATCCTTATAATATTTTGCTTTCGGATAAGCAGCTATTGAATCTTTGGCCATGCGATCATCTACATCACATAAATAACCAATATCCGCTTTGCCACTATCGTAGAAGTATTTTAAATCTGATCTACCTTTACCACCCGCTCCGATACCAGCTACCACTAATTTATCGCTAGGTGCTAAAAAACCTTTACCGCCTAATACGTGACGAGGTACGATCATGAATCCTGCAGAAGCTAAGGAGGCTGATTTCAAAAACTCCCGACGGGAGTCCAATATTTTTTTCTTTTTCATTAGGTTTAGAATTTGAACATTTAAAGCTATGTAAAAAATCGTAAAAATTAATAATTGAATCAAGTTTAATTATTTAACTAATTTTGAATTATTATTCTTCTTGACAAATACCTATGATTATAGTTAAACTTTTTGGCGGCTTAGGGAATCAATTATTCCAATATGCTTTTGGCAAAAAACTTTCGCTAAAGACAAATCAGAAATTTTATTTAGAAATTGAGTCTGGATTTAAAAATGATCCTTATCAAAGAAATTACAATTTATCTCCATTCAAGGTCCAGGAAAATCTTTTGAAAAATGATCCTATTTCCATGGATATGCACCATTTGAGCATCGACAAAAAACATTGGCAAGGAAAAATTAAAAACTATCTATTAAGGCTAAAAAGGCACGATTGGCAATTAATTACAGAGAAAAAACTTGAATATGACGCTTCCATTGAAGCGATAAAAAAGCATTCCTACTTAGATGGCTTTTGGCAAAGTGAAAACTATTTTAAAGATGTAAGGGAAGAAATATTACATGAATTTCAATTAAAAGCTCCGCTCAAAAATGAAAATGCATTGATTTCAAAAAAAATGTCGGAGGTTGTTTCCGTCTCATTACATATCAGAAGAATGCATGGGGTAGAATTACCTGGCCAACATCACCATAAAATACATGGAGGATTAGACTTTGCCTATTATCAAAAAGCGATAGATATTATTGCCGCTCAGCATCCTAATCTAGAATTATTTGTGTTTTCAGATGATATCGAATGGGCGAAAGAAAATTTCAAAAGTCGATTCCCTATGGAATTCATGAGCCAAAATGATGATGCTCACAATTACTTAGACTTGGTTTTAATGAGTCACTGCAAGCATCAAATAATAGCCAATAGTACGTTTAGTTGGTGGGGCGCCTGGCTAAATCAAAACCCAGAAAAGATTGTTATAGCGCCTAAAATGTGGTTTGTCTACCAAGAAATGAATGCTCAAACTCGAGATTTAATTCCTAGTGACTGGCTCAGAATTTAATTAATTTTTAATGTAGAATTTTCTTGGGGTCCAACATTCATCCATGGGCCCGCCCGTTGATTTTTGTCCTTTATGACGCCAATCTCCATCTTGAAATGAATAAGTAAACTCCACGGTTTTGCCAATGCTCGAAGCGGCCTTGGTAAAAAACTCGATCGTTTCCACGTATTTTCCATCCGCAGAAGTCGTATACGTTCCACCGCCGGTGCCGAAAAACTCCTTGGTTTTTACATTAAAGGCAATCCATTGGAAATGATTTCCTGTTAAAATCTTCATGGTCCGACGCGGATAAAAAGGACTCGGCCTTTTAGAAACTACACCATTCGCATAATTTCCTGAGATGATCCATTCACCTTGCAGTGCGCCAGGTTTCCCTTGGTCTAATTTTGTCAATCGTTGATCCAATAAACCAAAATTTAATTGGCCCGAGGAAACAGCGAAATTGACCTTAATTTCTTTGCCAACTTTAGACGTATCCTTGGATGACCAATCATAGGCCAACCAGATATCTTTTCCTTCCGAGCGCCAAGTTCCTCCTTCGCTAGAAATGAATTTTTTGTCCATGAAATTATATTGAGTCAAACTGAAAACTTGGTCTGTAATCAGTAATACCGTTTGCCCAAATGAATTCTCTAGGCCCCAAGCACCCTTCATGGATGCTTGTTGGCCCAAAGAAATCAAAGGCAAAAGGCAAAAAATGAACAAATACTTTTTCATATACTTACAATTTCCAACCGGCACGGTACTCGCGCTTAACAAACTGGTTGGCATCTTCAAAATTAGTAATCTTCATATTTTGACCGTCCCAAAGCAATTTCTTGCGTCCAGGATACGTAAATCTATTTGTATTTGGTATCGGCGTGCGCACATTGAAACTACGAATAGCTAAATTTCCCATCAACACAGTTTCGGACAAAGGACCCGCAAAATCAAATTTTGAAGTTAAGCTTTCATGCGCGGCGCTATTAAATCCTGCTTTGCAAGCTTCCGCCCACATCGCTTGGTGTCCATACTCTTTCAAGTTGTTTGGCTCTTGCTTTGGCATCACTATTTTCGACCCATTATTCAAATAAATACGAGGTTCTAAACCATAGGTTGCATGAACTAAAACTCCTTTTGAACCCATCATGATCACCCCATTGCTATTGTCAGCAGTCCCAATCGAATCATCGGCAGGGATCAAATCTGGATGGAATCCACGAATACCACCATCTGTCCAATTCATCGTTACGGCTGATTTATTTTTCTTTGACGCTGGGAATTTCAATTGGATTGCAGCTGATGGTGGACATCCTTCTGGAAGATATTCCGGCTGGTTTCCAGCGATAAATACGGAACCTACACTCGCCTCAACTTCCGTGGGATAACCTAATCCAAGCGCCCTAAATGGCCCGTCGATTAAGTGGCAACCCATATCACCCAAAGCACCCGTACCAAAATTCCACCAACCTCTCCACTTAAATGGATGGTAAACTGGATTATAATCAATTAAAGACGCTGGCCCTAACCAAACATCCCAATCTATGTCCGCTGGTTTTTCATGCTTGCCAGTAGGAACTGGGATTCCCTGAGGCCAAATAGGGCGATTCGTCCAGATATTGACGGTATGAACTTTGCCAATTAAACCTTCCTCAAACCATTTTACGACTTGTTGGGTCCCAGGACTAGACGCCCCTTGATTTCCCATTTGAGAAACTACTTTATATCTCCTAGCCGCCTCAGTCATGGTGCGCACCTCAAAAATATTATGCGCCATTGGCTTTTGAACATACACATGTTTGCCTAATTGCATCGCAGCCATGGCGATAGCTGCATGGTTATGGTCTGGCGTTGAAATTGTTACTGCATCAATTCCCTTCTCTTTTTCCAACATCACACGCCAGTCCTGATAACGACCCGCCTTTGCAAACTTTTCAAATAATGGTTTTGCGCGAGTCAAATCGACATCACAAAGAGCCGTAATGTTATTAACGCCTTCATTAAAGGCATTCGTTACATCTGACATTCCTTTGCCATTGATACCGACTCCAGCGATATTCAATTGATCACTGGGAGCTCGAAAACCCTTTCCTAATACATGTCTAGGTACAATATAAAAACTACCAGCAAGAGCACTTTTTTCCAAAAAACTTCGTCTAGTTACCGCCATAATTTTAGGTTTAATTGATATTTATTTTTTATAAGTTTCGTGAAGATTGTGTGGTATTATGATGTTGCGTTAATTAATTGGCCCAATTCATCCCAAACGGTGTCGAATGGTAAATCTTTCGCCATTCCGCTCTCATTAAAAAGCAATTTTACTTTTTGACTATTTTTATACATCCCCGAATATGACATATAAGTTTTAAAATTCAAAAATTTACCATTTAAAATTACGCCTGGCAACATGAACGCATTGGCTAAGTGTGTTGGCCCAGAATCCAATCCGATAAAAAATGAGGCTTTTTTCATGATTTTCATTGTTTCTGGCAGGCTTGTTTTACCGACCAAACTAATGAAATTTTCATGTTTAAAATTCAATGGATTTACATGGCCAATTTCAATGATGTTTACATTCCACGTATCGATTAGTTGAGTTAATAAATGATGCCAATTTTCATCTGTCCAATCTCGCAGCCCTGCATTTGATTTACAATGTATGACCCAATAAGGATTTTCAAATGGGGTATTATAGGGTATGTCATCCAGGTAAATTCGCGGCTGCGCATCTTCGATAGGTAAATCACAAAGCTGTAAGGCTATTTCCAATAAATTATGTTGATTGTAGTAATTTGACAAATCAATACCCAATTCATCGGCCTTAGGATTTGAAATCGAAATCCCAGTCGTTTCATCTATTCTAAAACCACTTAAATGAAGGTTGAAATAATGATGGAATGGATTTGATCTTTGAAGCAAATAACTGAGTAGGGTATACTTTTGATCGACAAGCAGGTCGACGAGTGGATGATTTTCAAAGATGGGGAAGTGCTTTTTATTCGTAATCCAAGTGATGTGAGTATCCTTAAATTTTTCATTTAATCGAGGCAAAATAGGCTCCGAGGCAACCATATCGCCCAAATCACCGTCCATGGCGATGCACAAAAAGACTTTTTGGGGAAACTTTACTCTGAGTATTTTTACCTTGATGTAAAGGCCTACATAATAACCAAAAACTTCAACCCAATAAAAAAGGAGATTCAAATTTTTCAATGGTTTAACAGGTTTGCTTTTTAAAAAAAATAATCCTTTTCTTAAGCTTTACTAACTTTTTAAAAGTTAGTAAAGCTAAAAGAAAAGAAATTGAAAAACTACTTTACAGTGACCATTAACCTGATCATTTTAGGGTTCTATTTTAAAAATAATTGCTTCTTTCAGAAAATCAATATAAATTAAACCAGCTTAGAAAAACCTATTTAAAAACATGAAAAATCCGGTATCAGTAAGCTCTTTAACCCAAAGAGATACTCAAATTTCCATCATGCTAATCGGAATGATGTTTTTTATTTTTGGGTTTGTTTCCTGGGCCAATTCCATATTAATCCCCTACTTTAAAATCGCTTGCGAACTAACTAACTTCAAAGCCTACTTAGTTACATTCGCATTTTATATTTCCTATTTCATCATGTCTGTGCCTGCATCCTATGTCCTTAAGTCGATCGGATTTAAGAAAGGTATGATGCTAGGGTTTTGGATTATGTCCATAGGAGCATTCATTTTTATTCCTGCAGCCATGAACCGGGCCTACCCTATTTTCTTATTAGGTTTATTTACCTTAGGAACAGGATTAGCCATTTTACAAACTGCCGCCAATCCATACATCACTCTTTTAGGACCCAAAGAAAGCGCTGCCCAAAGAATCAGCATCATGGGAATCTGTAATAAAGGGGCAGGAATATTAGCTCCTTTGGCCTTTGCCGCCGTGATTTTAAAGGCGACGGATAGCGACTTGTTTAAGAGTTTGGAACACATGTCAGGGGCCAACCGGAATTTGGCGCTGAATGAATTAATCCAACGAGTGATCGTTCCTTATTTTTGCGTTGGGATTTTATTGTTTTTATTGGGCTTAGCCGTGCGATTTTCGCCTTTACCTGAAATAGAAACCGACCAAGAAAATGAAGAAACGGCTCAAGCTAATTCAAACAAAACGAGTATTCTCCAATTTCCCCATTTGATTTTGGGCGCAATTGCCATTTTTCTACATGTAGGTACCCAAGTGATTGCGATCGACACGGTTATTGGCTACGCGGGATCAATGAATATTCAGCTCATGGAAGCCAAAATTTTTCCTTCATTTACGCTAGCTGCTACTATTTGTGGATACATCATCGGGATTATATGCATCCCAAAATACATTAGCCAAGTCAATGCGCTTAGAACATGTACCATTCTCGGCTTGCTATTCTCCTTTGGAATATTAATGACGTCTGGCAATGTTGAATTGGTAGGATTAAATGTTGACATCAGCATTTGTTTTGTTGTTTTATTAGGCTTGGCCAACTCGCTAATTTGGGCGGGTATATGGCCCTTAGCCCTAGACGGCTTAGGTAAATTCACAAAAATAGGGGCATCCATTTTAATTATGGGCCTTTGTGGAAATGCAATTCTCCCGCTT
Organism: Spirosoma fluviale; assembly: GCA_945866095.1. Lineage (GTDB taxonomy): Bacteria > Bacteroidota > Bacteroidia > Cytophagales > Spirosomataceae > Aquirufa > Aquirufa fluvialis_A. Next base: position 8,178 of record CAMBGA010000060.1, on the reverse strand, counting down.
TTTTACGGTTATTTCGCGGATCTGTATGACTTGCGATTGGCCTACGCGGTATTAATTCCTTGTTACTTATATTTAATTTTTTATGCCATCAGAGGACATAAAATTAGACAATGGACGCTATAAAATAATTCGAAATGAAAGTACAAATGACGCGTAGAAATTTTATGGGACCCTTAGCTTTAGCGGGATTGAGTCTGTCCTTTTCTAAACTTACAGTGATATCAGGTAAGGCTGAAGGTAAAAGAATTGGGATTATTGGCCTCGACACCTCCCATAGTGTTGCCTTCACAAAATCCTTAAATGCAAGTATTCAAAATCCAATGTATGATGGATTTAAAATAGTAGCAGCTTATCCACAGGGAAGTAAGGATATCGTTTCTAGTACAGAACGTATTCCTGGATATACCGAAGATGTCAAAAAACTAGGGGTTGAAATTGTGGGGTCGATCCAAGAACTTTTAAGCAAAGTGGATTTTGTTTTGCTGGAAACAAATGATGGAAGATTGCATTTAGAGCAAGCTATTGAAGTATTTAAAGCAGGTAAAACGACATTTATCGACAAACCTATAGCCGCATCCTTAGCTGATGCGAAAGCCATTTTCAATGAAGCCGCCAAATATAAAGTACCGATATTCTCGGCTTCATCCCTTCGTTTTTCTACAGGGATGCAAGAAATAAGGCAGGGGAAAATTGGCTCAGTGGTGGGAGCCGACACCTATAGTCCAATGAAATTTGAAAAAACACATCCTGATCTCTTTTGGTACGGAATTCATGGCGTGGAAATGCTTTTTACCGTGATGGGAACGGGCTGTGTATCGGTCCAACGAACCATCTCAGAAGACCAAGAAGTATGTACAGGGATTTGGTCGGATGGGAGAATTGGGACATTTAGAGGCATAAAAACGGGTAAACAAGATTATGGCGGAACCGCTTATGGCAAAACAGGAATCGTGCATTTGGGGCCATACAATGGCTATGATCCCCTTTTAGTTAAAATTATCGAATTCTTTAAAACAGGAATTCCTCCCGCAGATAAAGCAGAAACTTTAGAAATATTTGCCTTTATGGAAGCGGCAGACAAAAGCAAAAAGAAAAAAGGGGGCCGAGTAAAAATTGCCAACATCAATTAACATCATGGAAAAAATAATTAGCATTATATTACTAGGCTTGGTGTTTGCCTCATGCCAAAACAATAAATTAAGTCGCACCGAAAAAACCAACGGCTATACTTTGCTTTTTGACGGAAAATCAAATGCGGGTTGGCGTGGTGCCTACCAAACTCAATTTCCCTCACATGGATGGGTGATAAAAAACGGCCAACTATTAGGCCAACTATCTTCCGGCAAAGAATCCGGTGATGGAGGTGATATTATTACATTGAAAAAATACAAGAATTTCGATTTAAGTTTTGATTGGAAATTAGGGAAACTAGGTAATTCAGGGGTCAAGTATTTTGTGGAAGAACTTCCCGTAAAACCGACTAATTCAAGCTCATTGATCGGTTATGAATATCAATTAATTGACGATCCTGACTTTATCTACAACGAAAAGCATTTACCTGAAGATCATAAAACCGGTGCTCTATATAATATGGTTCCACCCAATAAACCTAATGTGAAAATTGGCCAATGGCATACTTCCCGCATCGTCATAAAAGGTGAGCAAATTGAACATTGGTTGGACAATAAAATGATCATATCGGTCAATAGAAATTCCAATGAATTCAAAAATGGGTTCTTACAAAGTAAATTTAAATCGATACCAGGATATGATAAACGTAAAGAAGGTTATATTTTATTGCAAGATCATGGACACAACGTAGCCTTCAAAAACATCAAAATAAAGGAATTAGATTAGTTTTTTTGGTAAACCGACCGACCTTTGACGAAGGTTTGTTGGACTTCCACCTGATCATTAAATATCACTACATCTGCATCTTTGCCTTTGGTCAAGGATCCTTTTCGATCTGAAACTCCCATGATTCGAGCAGGTGTTTCTGTAATCATTTGGATCGTTTCCACTAAAGGAACCTCAGCTAAACTCAACATGGTTCGAACCAATCGGTCTGCGGTAGCCACACTCCCAGCAAAGGAAGTTCGATCAGGTAATTTGGCCACACCATCTTCAACGATAACCTTTAATCCATTTTTGAAAGAACCTAAAACTGAATCGCCCTCTGGCATATCGGCAGCCCGCATCGCATCTGTAATTAAGGCAATTCGGTCTGGACCTTTTATTTTATAAATCAACTTCAACAGTGGAGCGGGTAAATGAACGCCATCCGCTATAATTTCCACATCCATATCATCTAACAAATAAGCTGATTCAATGACACCGGCATATCGAAAAGCATTGCGCCGAGTGACCCCCGACATGGCTGAATAAAAGTGAGTAGCTAAGGTAAAACCCCCATGATGATAGGCCTCCAAAACCTCCTCGTAAATAGCATCCGTATGCGCGATAGCGGCTAAAACGCCTTTTGATGTGACATATTTTCCGAATTCCACCGCACCTTTTAGTTCGGGTGCTGCAGACCAACGCTTTATGCAATCAAAAGAAGAAAGAATTTCTTTGTATTCGGCGGGATCAGGATCTCGAATAAATTTCGGGTCCTGTGCACCTCGTTGGCTTACCGCAAAATAAGGCCCCTCCAAATGCATTCCAATAAAATCAGCTCCCAATTGATTGGATGCACAAGCGGTTTGATAGGCCTCTAGCGTTTGAATCAAATCTTCTTTTTCACAAGTCAACGTAGTGGGCAACATGGAAGTGGTGCCATGTTTGGCATGGGTTTGGGCAATCTGTAAAAATGCATCCACGGATCCATCCATAAAATCAGACCCTCCTCCCCCATGAATATGAATGTCAATAAATCCGGGTGAAATGTAATTACCCTGAGCGTCGACTAATTTGGCATCCGGGAAATCGATATCGTTTGTCGGCACGTCAACAACCTTTCCATTTTCAATCAATAAACATCCTCCGGATTGAATCCGATTCTGATGAATGATTTGACCATTAAAGATTTTAATTCTGTCCGACATTCGTTAAAAATTCTTTGGTAAAAGCGAAGCTGAACTTGTATCCAAATACAAATCAACATGGGCATGCTGCTGCAAAATACTGGCAGGAAATAGATTAGACACAGAACCAGTTATACAATCGGCCACTGCCTGAGCCTTTCGCTCATCGGGAACCGAGCAAACGATATGAACAGATTTCATGATTTGCTTAATCGACATGCTAATCGCCTGTTTGGGCACATCATTCATTGTTTCAAACCAGCCCTCTCCCATTTGTTGGGCTCTGCAAGCCTCATCTAAATCTACTACGATATACGGTTTTTCCGTGTCAAAATCAGCTGGAGGATCATTGAATGCAAGGTGTCCATTTTCGCCTATGCCTACTAAAGCCACATCGATCGGATGTTGAAGAATTAATTCCCCTAGTCTAGCACATTCTTGAACTGGATCAAGCTCACCGTTAATCAAATGACCCATTTTTAACGTTGGCACCAGATAGATAAAACGCTCATTTAAATAATGGCGGAAACTAGCTTTATGCGTAATGGATAAACCAATATACTCATCTAAATGAAACATTTGAACTCGGTCCCATTGGATTTCTGGATCGCTAATCAATTGCTGAATGGTTTCAAACTGACTCGTCCCGGTAGCCAAAATGATATTAGCAAAACCCTTTTGACCGATTGTTTCTTTGATTAATTCAGCGGCTCTCAAACCTGCCGAAATACCTAATTCTGTTACATTATTACTTATGTGTACCTTCAAAATAATTAAAATTTAAACGCGTAAAAATACTTTTTTATCATACAAAAATTTCAGTGAAAGCCATTTGATCAATAAAATTGCGATGGCTACAAAAATGATGAATGTGGGATCTCCTGCCAACTGGTATGCCCAGTCAAACAATTTTTTGGCGGTATATTCCCATTCTATAAACTTTTCAGAAAGATAAATTAATATGGAATTAACCCCAATAACTTGAAAAGCAAATGCCCATTTTTTATACCCTATTACATCAATGACATAATAGAATAGCGAAAAAAACAATAAGCTCCATCCCACAGTTTGCATCACAAATGAACTAGACCACAAATTCTTATTGATCGGAAAATCAAGGTTCCATAGTTGGGCTATCACTAAAGAAATAATCCCTGAGGCAAATAAATACAATGCCTTTTCTTTCCCGCTGATATTTGTCCGTTTTAAAAATACACCTACCATAATTCCCGCTAGCGCATTCCCTATAGCAGGGATATTATTGAAAAAACCGACTGTATCATGTATCCCCATACTTAATTTGCCAGGCAAAACCATTCGGTCTACATAGGATGCGAAGTTGCCTTTAATGGTCAAGTCGCCAGGAACAAATCCCGGAGCGGATATAAATTTCAAAATCAAATAATACCCAATTAAAAGGGCGGAAAACCAGATGATGAGCCAGCGTTGTTTGGCGTACAGGTAAATGATATTGGCCAACATATACGCAATGCCAATTCGGCCTAAAACGGAAGAGAAACGAATCTCCGCTAATGGCTTGAGCGTAAGTCCATTGTTGTAAATAACACCTAAAATAAATAAGATAATTCCTCGTTTGACTACTCGCCTTAAAAGCGTATTTTTGGAAACACCTTCATCCAATGCCTTCCCAACGGAAAATGGAGTAGAGACCCCAGCTAAAAAGATAAATAAAGGGAAAATAAGGTCATACATGGTGAATCCATTCCATTCAGGATGACGGAGTTGAGCCGAAACATTTTCCCAGAAAGGCGAATGAGTGACCTTGGCTAGGCCATGGACAATGTCTTCCGCACCGATGATCCAGAACATATCAAATCCACGTAATGCATCCAATGAATACAAACGATTGCTCAAAAACTTCTCTTGCTGTTCTAGTAAATCTGGTGATTGCGCCATAGTTAAATTTTGGGTTCCCAACCTTTTTCGTATTCACGTGACCAAAATTTCATAGCCGCTTTATCATTTAAAATATGGCCATTCGTAGGGTTGATAGCTAAAGATCGGCCTACTCGCTGGGAAATATTTCCTAATTGGACCAAAAGCGTACTTTGATGTCCAGAGACAATATCTGAATTCAATTTTGTACCTAAGCGAATTCCGTCGAAAAAGTTAAGAATATGCAAAGCATCTAAATTTTGTGATGGATCTGATAAGTTACGCGCATCTACCGTAAAATTATTTTTCACCTCTTTGACCAAATTATTTTTAAGGTCATAAATTTTATAGGAGTTGCCACTTTCGATGACCATACTGCCCTGTTCCGCATAGAAAATAATGCCTACGCTGTTGGCCTCGATGGACTTTCCGTTGCAACTACGTCCTTCCCAAGAAATCATGGATTTGTTCTCAAATTCCAAATTAATCACTTGGGTATCTGGTGTTTGCCAGTCGTCTTGATACATATATCGACCACCGGTGGAGCTAACCTTAGTCGGGTATTCGACATTCAAACCCCAACGAGCTAAATCGATCATGTGTGTTCCGTTATTTAATGCTTCACCGGTTCCCCAATGCCAAAACCAATGCCAATTGTAGTGAATCAAATTATCCTTATATGCTTTTCTAGGTGCAGGTCCTTGCCATAAATCGTAGTTAAGCCATTCCGGAACGGCGGTCTCTTTCCCTATTCCGATGGAAGGGCGGTTGTTGGTATACCAAGTTTTCGCAAAATACGGTCGGCCTATGACCCCGGCATGAAGCTCGGCAATAGCGGCAGCCACATTAGGCCAAGAGCGGCGTTGATTCCCCATTTGCAAAACACGCTTGTGTTTTTCAGCCGATTTAACCAGCATTTCACCTTCATTGGGATTATGGCTACAAGGCTTTTCTAGGTACACATGTTTTCCGGCAGAGCAGGCTAATAAAGCAGCCGGGGCATGCCAATGGTCAGGTGCGGTCACAATGAGCGCATCCAAATTTTTATCTTCTAGCGCATTCCTGAAATCAGGAGTTGCTTGGGGTTTATTGGATTGAATTTTACCTATGGCGTCGATGCAAATATCAGCGGCGCGAGAGTCTACGTCACATACGTGAAGGACTTCACAGTTTTTTTGATGGGCGAAATTTTTGCCAACGGCCAAACCGCGACTATTAACTCCCATGCAGGCCACCCTGATTTTCTCGTTGGCCCCTAGAATATTTTGATAACTTTTGGCTGAAAATGCGGGAAGCATTCCACCTAAACTTAATGCAAAGGCTCCTGAGGATGCCTTTTTGATAAAGGTTCTGCGTGTATTTTTCATGTAAATAGGTTAAAAAGCTTAGGTAAAGATTACGAATTTATTCGATTATTTCCACTTAATTTTTTTGAAAACGATTTGAGAATAATCTTTCCGTTCATAGACAATTCCCAGTTGCTTGGAATCTAGTAATACCAAATCCGAATAGGCTGTAAAGTCCTTAGGAGACTCTCCTGCGGAAGCTCCATTGTCCACAGGAATGGTTATGGGCCAGGTGCGACCATCATCTTGACTAATTCGTATGGTTAAATTATCTCGATTTTTTGTGTCAGCGGCATTGCTAAAAGCTAAGGTAAAGGGGCGACCTTTCTTTTGAGCGATGGTTAAAATACTTCCTTGGCAAATGGGATCGGGCAATTGTGGATCAAAATAGGTTTCTTTCCAAGTTGTACCTCCGTCGTCGCTAAGGCCGATGATTCGTTGGCGTATATCGCCTCGTTGGTTTCTAATGTTCATGAGAAGTTTACCCCCAGAAATCTCAGTTGCCGAAGATTCATTACTTCCTGGGATAGCAATGGAGGCTCCTAAATGAAAGGTGTCTCCGTGATCATCGCTGTAAAAGGCATGGGCACGGTAATCAGATCCTCGTTCACCGCGTGGTCCTTCGGAATGGTTGGCCGCGATGAGTATTCGACCTGCATGAGGGCCTTGGTTGAATTGCATGGCGTGGCCGGGGCCGTTGGCATAATGCCGCCAATCCTCTTTGAACGTGTAGGCAGAATTCCAAGATGGCTGATTGGGCCGATGGACTTGGCTGGTAATATTCACAGCCTTAGACCAGCTCAGGCCGCTGTCGATGGATGTCATGTACCAAACCTCGCGTAGCCCCTTCCTCTCTCTGATTTCATTTTCGTGGTTATTGCCCGTATTATAAAATAAAAATAGACGTCCTTTTGGAAATCGGGGGTCTGATTCGTCGAGGACGGGTGTTGGATTTCCAGCTTGTAAATCTTGAAAATCAACTAAAGTAGAAATAGCTGACCAAGTGCGGCCTTGGTCGCGGGAGATTTTTAGGACGATATTGATGTCGCCAAAATCCCCTGATCCATTTACGCGTCCTTCGGCAAAAGCGAGCAAATGTCCTTGTTTGTTTTTGATAATGGCGGGAATGCGGTAGGTTTTATGCCCTTCTTGGCCTGAGGTATATATGACTGAAAAGGGGGATTGCGCTAGGGTGGATAAAGCACAAATAAAAAACACAAGACTTAGAATATTTTTTCTCATGGATTAAATTTAAAAAACATAATGACAAGATAAAAAAAATCCCCTTTACATTTTCATGAAAGGGGATTTCAAAATCATTAAAGCAAATAAGATTAATATCCTGTGTTTTGCTTTCCTAATTTTGGATTATTCAATAATTCAGCTGTTGGCAAAGGAAGTAATAAATGCTTCGCTTGCAACTTTTGATTTGAACTAAGGTTTGTATGGCCTACAAATTCCTCGAAGGATTTCGTATTTTGGTTAAACGCTTTTTTCAAACGAACCATATCAAACCAAGTGATTCGCTCGTAGCATAATTCATGCCAGCGCTCTTTCCAAACTGCTGTTCTGAATGATGCCGCTGTGTAAGAATCCAAAGCAGGCGTAGTTAACTTCGCACGATCACGAATTCTTTTGAATGCATCGTAAGCCGCTTGAGTAGGTCCACCCACTTCATTTTGAGCTTCCGCATAGGTCAATAACACTTGAGCATAACGGATTTCAGGAACGTTCAAGTTGTCATTACGCGTACCAGCAAGTCCTGGAGCACCATTAGATGTTTGATTAAAATACTTAAATACATAAGGGGCGCCTAAGCTAAATGGGGCTCCGTTTCCATTCGTAAAATAGCTCGTATAAAAATATCCTTCTTGATCTTTAGTTCTAAGATCTCCTTCTTCATACGATCTGTA
>CAMBGA010000059.1 GCA_945866095.1 Spirosoma fluviale | reverse complement strand
ATCAATAATGCTTCATTGATGAGATTTTGAATATTGTATGCGTCTTGTATTGAAGTGAAGTTGTGCATAATTTTTTATGGTAGCTTGATCTTAAAAGCAATTAATTTAGCAAAATTACCAAAATATATCGAATGGAAAGGGTTTAACCCTATATTTCATTTAATCTTAAAAATTAACGGACACATTCCCAGCCATACACTTGGAGGGCTTCAGGGATATTGATTTGCTTTTCACCTACGATCTTAAAATTATTTTTTTGTAAAACTTTTTGTGAATGGAGGTTAAGAGTGGGTGTTTCAGCTGTTATTATTTTCAAATCAGAATCTTTAAACGCCCAGGTTTTCAATGCTTTAACCGCTTCGGTTGCGAAGCCTGAGCCCCTGAATTTTTGGTCTATTACATAGCCTATTTCCGTGCTACCATCGTTGTTTGGCATTCCTGATAATCCTATGCCCCCTATAGAGCAGGTCTTTTCTTTCAGGATTATTTCCCAATTTGTATACCAAGTAAATTCCAATGGAAATTTTTTAGTCGTGGGTAACCAAAAATCACGCAGGGCTAGCGCAGTTTCATCTTGATAAAACTTTTCCACTTCCCATGAGTTAGGTGAAAGCTGAAGAAATTTTTCAAGACTTTCTCTTCCTGATTGACTCCAAATTTGGAGCATTTCATGGTCCAACGGAATGAGTTGAAGTCGTGATGTTTGAATGGATATCATGAAAACGAGGAGTAGATTTTTTGATTGACCTACAAATTAACCAAATTGGTCGCAAAAAATAAGCGTGCAAATAATAATTATAGAATATTGTGAACGATTTAAATACGCAAGATTTCAAATCTAGCGAATTGCCATAACAAACAAAATATGAAAAAATTATTTCTTTTATTTTCCCTATTGGGAGCTTGTCAAATTTCAAATGCTCAGATGCCAACTGGTTTAGGTGGTTTTTCAGGAGCCGCTCCAAAAAAAGAAGCTGTTGCAGCTCCAGTTGCGCCGAGAGGATCTGCTAAAATTGTGGGTTATCTTTTAGACTCCACCGATTCCAAAGCCGTTGAATTTGCTTCCGTTGCTTTGATCAATAAAACAACAGGCAGACCAGTGGATGGAACAGTCGCTGACCAAGTAGGTAAATTTACAATCACGAAAGTTGCGGTTGGAAGTTACAAATTGGTTGCTTCATTCTTAGGATATAATAGCATCACGATTCCGGTCGAAATTACTAATAAAAATGATGATAAGGATTTAGGTGTAATTCGTATGGGTTCCAACACTCAAATGCTAGCTGAAGTAACTGTAGAAGGTCAAAGAGCTTTAATTGAAGAGAAAGTTGATAGAACCGTTTATAATGCAGAGAAAGATCAGACAAACCGTGGTGGAGATGCAACAGACGTCTTGAAAAAAGTTCCGATGTTATCTGTTGACCTAGACGGAAATCCTTCTTTGAGAGGTTCTTCAAACATTAAGGTTTTAATTAACAACAAGCCATCGACTATTTTGGCATCAAACATTGCGGATGCCTTAAAGCAAATTCCAGCGGATATGATTAAGACGGTGGAAGTAATTACTTCTCCATCAGCAAGATATGATGCGGAGGGTAGTGCGGGTATCATTAACATTGTGACTAAGAAAAATACTTTACAAGGTTTAACCTTCTCATTTGATACTTCGGCAGGTGTTCGAGGTTCTAGTTTATCGATGAACGGAAACTTCAGAAATAAAACATGGGGAATGTCATTAGGCGGTTATGGTCGCTCTCAATATAATGTAAATGGTCAATCTGAGTCGATTCAAACAACTTTAAATAATGGTTTTTTAACCAGAAATGTTCAAACATCAGATACTAGAAGTAGCGGATTGTTCGGAAATTACCAATTGGGTTTTGATTGGGACATTAATAAATTTAACTCCATTACGGCCTCTTCTAGAATTGGTTTTAGAAATGGAAATAGTTGGGGTGATGGATTACGCCAGGTTAGAAACGATAAATTATTTAGCTTAAGAAATACGAATTCATTGGATGAGTCGGCCAATATAGACTTGAACGTAGATTACACGCACACTTTTGCTAAACCTCAAAAAGAGTTCAGTATACTGGCCATGATGTCGAATAACAACCGTACAAATGATTTTTTCAATGATATCATGAATCCGAACTCATCCATGTCTCAAATCATGAATTCAATCAAAAACATAAATGGTTCGGTGAATAAAGAGGCTACTTTGCAATTAGATTATCAAACGCCTATTACCAAGTTGCAAATGATTGAGTTTGGAGCGAAAATCATCGGTCGTCAAGTGAATTCTGATTATGCATCTTTCTTGAATCCTACTGGCAATAATCCTTCAAACTATATAAAAGTCAACTTAGCGAATTTGCCAAGTAACGTGTTTGATTATAACCAAAATATTTTGGGTACTTATTTTTCGTATACCCTTAGTACAAAAAGTAAGTGGAGCATGAAGTTGGGTGGTCGTTACGAGTACACGGACATCGAGGCTAGTTTCTTGAAAAAAGAAGGCCAGAATTTAACGATTCCTCCTTACGGTGTTTTAGTGCCAAGTTTCAATATGTCTAAGACATTTAAGTCGGGTACTTGGAGATTTAGTTTTAATCGCCGTATTCAAAGACCAGGTATTCAAAATTTGAATCCTAACGTAAATGCTACGAATCCATTGAATATTTCACAGGGAAATCCAAACTTGTCTCCTGAATATGCGAATAATTATGAAATTAATTACAGCAAGTTCGTTAAGCAAACCTATATTTCTACTGCGCTTTTCGTTCGTAATAATACAGGAGCGATTAATCAAATTAGAACGGTTGTTGGCGATACAGTAAAAACAACTTCCATGAATATTGGAGTTGAGAATGCGTATGGTATGAACATTAACATTAACATGAATTTGTCAAATAAATTGATGATTGGTGGTGGTGGTGACTTTTCTTACATGGTTTTGAAAAATAATGTAGCTGATCCATTAATGAATGCAAGTAATGAAGGTTTGCAATCTAATTTCAGGATATTTGGTAATTATAATATAGGAAATGGTTGGGGTGCTCAGTTGTTCTCTTTCTATCGTGCTAACCAAATTTTATTACAAGGAACACAGGGTGGTTTTGGAATTTACAGCTTAAGCATGAAGAAGGATTTCAAAAATAAGAGGGGAAGTATCGGTTTTGGAGCGGAGAATTTCTTGACAAATGGGATGACGATACGTAGCGAAACTAAGACGCCATTGATTACGCAACAAAGTACCAATATTCTTAGAAATATGAATTTCAAAATCAATTTATCTTACCGTTTTGGAAAAATGAGCTTCACTCCGACTAAAAAGAAAAAATCAGTAAGCAATGATGACCAAAAAGATGGTGGTGGTGATGCAACACCTGCACCTGCGCAATCGATGCCTGGAATGGGTGGTGGTGATCGAGGAAGCCGTGGAGGCGGCGGAGGCTACAGTGGTGGCGGTGGATTTGGCGGCGGTGGTCCGAGATAATACTAGATAGATTGTAAAATATTAGAGTTTTAGATTGTTTAAATGAGAGAGACATAATGTCTCTCTTTTTTTTTGTCTAAAATTTATTTGTTACGTTCTATGGTATAGCTGATCAAGTCTTCCAAAGATTTTCGGTAATTAGATTCAGGGAATTGTTGCAATAATTCTTTGGCCTCTTGTGCATAGTCATTCATGCGCTTATTGGCATATTGAAGCCCACCCGTGGATTTGACAAAATCAATCACCTCCCGTACTTTTTTAGGATTCTCTGATTCGTTTTTAATGAGTTGAATGATGTGCTTTTTGGTGGACCTAGTGGTATTTTGTAAAGCATAAATTAATGGCAAGGTCATCTTCTTTTCTTTGATATCGATTCCTAATGGTTTGCCAATTTCAGCATCGCTATAGTCAAAAAGATCATCTTTAATTTGAAAAGCTATCCCCACTTTTTCACCAAAATTTCGAGCTATTTCGGCATATTTTTCATCCGCGTCCGTGGATTGCACGCCGACTGCACAGCAGGCAGAAATCAAGGTAGCTGTTTTTTTAGTAATGATGTCGAAATACACCTCTTCTGTGATATCTAATTTTCTCGCTTTTTCAATTTGAAGTAATTCACCCTCTGACATTTCCCTCACCGCGGTAGATACTGAAGCTAGTAAGTCAAAATCCTTGTTTTCTACGGATAGTAAAAGGCCTTTTGAAAGGAGGTAGTCGCCCACAAGCACGGCTATTTTATTTTTCCAAATCGCATTGATGGAGAAAAATCCTCTACGATAGTCTGAACTATCGACCACATCATCATGAACAAGAGTGGCCGTATGAAGTAATTCAATCAATGCTGCTCCTCGATAAGTTTTTTCATTGATGGTCCCCACACATCCCGCAGTCAAAAAAACAAACATGGGCCTAATCTGTTTCCCTTTTCTTTGGACAATATAATTCATGATCGTATCCAAAAGCATAACTTTGGACTTCATGAATTGCCTGAATTTTCCTTCAAACTCCTTCATAGGTTCCGCAATAGGGGCCTGAATAGAGCTGATGGAATAGGACATAGGTGAAATCTTTTCTAGAGGATAATTGAAATTGTGTAAATTTAAGCACAATTTAGGATAATCCGTTTTCCATCTTTAAATATTGCTGCCTTATGAGTAAGATTTTAGTACTTGCCGGTGAATCAGTTAAAGGAGCGTTTCAGGCTGGAGTCATGAAAGCTATGATGGAGCGAGGTTATCAGCCCGATGCGGTCTATGGTGTTTCGGTCGGAAGCTTAAATGCAGCCTATTTTGTAAACCGCTTGGGAATGCAAGCACTTACGGGTGGGCCAATTTCATTCACGGATGCATCCCAAGACTTATGGGACTTTTGGAAAACTAGAATTACTAGTCCTGAAAGTTTATCTAAACCTTTAAATATATTCCAATTAGGACTTTCGGCATTAAGAAAAAAATTCAAGGGATTGGTTGACACCCATCCTTTACGCAATTTACTGAAGGAGGTTTTATCGATACGTAACTTACATGCGAGCCCTATTTCTTTGAAAATTGGGGCCGTTAATATTATAGATGGAACGATATATTACGTCGATACCTCTGAAGAACATTTTCTGGACTACCTGATGGCCTCATCAGCAGTACCTATTTTGATGCCCGTCGTAAAGATCAATGGCGAAACACGAAGAAGCTTTTTAGATGGAGGTTTGCGCGATGTGTCACCTATTAAAAAGGCGGTTGACGACGGTGCAAATCACATTGTATGCATTAGTTGCCACATGGAATCCATAGAAGGGGGACATTTTGATTCAGGTGATTTACTGGCATTAGTGGACCGAGTGATGGACATTGCCGTGAATGAAATTTTAAATGCCGATATTAAAGAGGTGATGATTTCCAATACGACCATTGACATTCAGTCGATCAGGCCACCCCAACCCCTCACCATTGACATTCAAAATTTTAATAAAACGGATATCCGACGAATGCTTGAACTAGGTTATCAAGTAGGGCAGGACATTAAGATTAATTAACCTTAGCTGATTATACCACCATGATATCTTTTTCCTTATCGGCAAAAATAGCATCTATTTTCGAGATAAATCCATCAGTCATTTTTTGAATCCGATCCTCCGATGATTTGATATCATCTTCAGAAACGCCTTCGCCTTTGAGCTTTTTAATGCTATTATTCCCGTCTTGACGGGCATTTCTAACATTTATTTTAGCGACTTCAATTTCTTGCTTGACACGCTTCACTAAATCACGTCTTCTTTCTTCTGTTAAAGGAGGGATAGAAAGTCTGATTAATTCTCCATCATTCATGGGATTTAAGCCCAAGTTTGAATTGCGAATGGCTTTTTCAATCTCCCCAAAAATACCTTTTTCAAAGGGTTTGATCGCGATTGTTCTCGCGTCAGGAGTAGTGATGGAAGATGCGCCCGTTAATGGAGTTGGCATTCCATAATAATCGATCATGATGCCTTCTAACATAGAAGTACTGGCCTTCCCCGCTCGAATTTTTGATAACTCAATATTTAGATGTTTGATGGCACCCTCCATGGTTTCTTGTGATGCCTCAATATAAAACTCTAATTCTTCCATTTTTTAACTGATTAATGTTCCTACATCTTCTCCAGACACAAGCGCAGCTAAATTACCGGTCTTGTTCATGTCAAAAACAATGATGGGAACTTTATTTTCTTGGCATAATGTAAATGCCGTTGTATCCATTATTTTTAAGCCTTTGCCAATCGCCTCAGCAAAACTTAAGTGCGTGTAGCGGGTGGCAGTTGGATCTTTCTCTGGATCAGCCGTATAAACGCCATCTACCCGAGTTCCTTTTAAAACTACATCCGCTTCTATTTCAATCGCCCTCAATGAGGCAGTAGAATCCGTTGTAAAATAAGGGTTTCCTGTTCCCGCACCAAAAATAACAATTCTTCCTTTTTCTAGGTGGCGCATGGCTCTTCTTCGAATAAAGGGTTCGCATACGGCTTCCACTTTAAGAGCCGTCATCATTCGCGTATACAATCCTTGTTTTTCTAGTGATGCCTGAACGGCCATCCCATTAATTACGGTGGCTAACATTCCCATGTAATCACCCTGCACTCGATCAATCCCTGCTTTTGCGGCACTTGCTCCTCTAAATATATTTCCACCGCCTATGACGATAGCCACTTCAACTCCCAAATCATGTACACGCTTTATTTCTTCCGCGTATTGCCCAAGAATGACGGGATCTATTACCTCTGTGTCTGTCGACAATGATTCTCCAGAAAGTTTCAACAGAATTCTTTTGTATTTTGGGTCTTTCATTAGAAGAGGTTTTTAGAATAATAATTCAGCAAATTTAGAAAAAATATTCTGCTATTTTAATCAGTCTCCAAGGTTTTCTCTTTAGCTAGGGGTAATTTCCACCACGGTAAATAGGGATAGGCATGATGTTCGTAATGGTAACCAAAAAAATAACAGGAAATAAAAGCCCACATATGATTTTTGGATTGACTTCGGGATTGTTGGGCATTACCCTCTTCATGTGTTCCCCGATGTGGTAAATACGTGCCGAAATAAAATAGTTGCAACGTGCTTAAAATGGCCGGTAGCTCCCACATCAGAATTAAATTCCACATGGGGAACCAAAGTTTTAAAATATTGTAGGTGATCGCCATCGCTAAAACTTGTTGCCATGTCACATATTGCCACATAAATTTAAACCACCAAATAAAGAAATTTCCTTGATGCACATCGGGATCTTGTTCTGTATTTACATGATTATGATGCATGTGATGCTTTGTTCTCAACTTTCCATATTGATTGAACGCAAACAGAATCGTACAAAATTTTCCCAAGGCATCATTGATTTTTGGGTATTTAGTACTGACCACTCCATGGATGGAATCATGTGAGGTGATAAATAAACCTGTGTACAAATGTGTTTGAAGTAAAATGAGTACATATACCCAAGGATTGGAAAAACTTAATACCAAATTAATCCCGTAATACAGGTTTAAAAACCAACAAGCGATGATCAGCAAAGCCCAAAAAATACCCGTATTTCCTAATGACTTATTCATGTCACATTCAATGTTATAAATGGATTACTACAAAACTATGAAAATTGTTTCAGCATTTTAAAGAAATAGGCCAAATGGACCTTCGTTAATTAATTAGGTTTCCTTTCTCATTAGTTGCTTACCGACCTCACAAGAAGCACATTTTTTAACCTGGCAATACTGATGATACCATTGTAAGCATCCCTGTGAATCACCAGAATGCCTCATCTTTAGCCCATATTCGCTGAAAATTCGCGTAACAAAATTATTTTCAGCCCTTATTTCTCGCATCCATCGAAGGGCTTTTTCTTCGTATTTTGATTCGCTTTTGTAGGTTGAATAACAAATCAACATGGGAATCAGCGTGTTAATGCATATCGATTCAAAAGCCGATTTTCCTATGACCGAGTGGCTACCATTTCCTTTTTTACCAAAATGATAATGTTGTTGCCAATAGTCATTGAGCGGAGTTTCAAATAAAGTTTTGATCGTTTTCAAATCTTGCATTTCCAATAGCAATGAAATTAAACTACAATTGGACCGAATCAGCTCGGCAAATTGAGCGATTCGAACCGTAGGGAAATTAGGTGGCCGCATGCGTAAAAACTTCCAATCGGAATGATTTAAATAGGTGTTTTGCCAGTCATGTTTCTTTTTTAAATGAATAAATTCTCTCCGTAATTCCCATTGATATTCATCCCGCATATCTTCTTCTAGCATGCCCGCTAGACCAAATAAGGAAGCTTCAATCCCATTATTTCGATCTCGATACCGCAGGATCAATTTTAATGGCATCGATTGAGCCAGCCTGAACATAGGATCAGCATTCACCGAAAATCCAAAACTCCTAGCTAGTGACTGATAAAAAGTTTCCTCCCAATCCCCTTGAGTACTTAAAAGCAATTGCTGGATTTGACTGACTTTTTTTGCTTGTCTTTCCCGCAAGCATTGTGCCAACATCTTTTCTTTTACGTCAAAATCAACGGAATCAAACATCGAGCCACAGGGTAGTTGAGACCCGCCGACCGATTTTTTTATTTCATAGGCTGCAAGCGTTTCTGGATTTACTTGGGTCGACAAACATAGGGAAGGGATCGATGCGCCATTTTGATATTTGATCTTTAAGTCATCATTCCAAACGACATGTAAAATGACATTTTCATATGACGGATCTTTTTGGTGTGCATGCTGAATCCAGTCCGATGCATTAATGTGCAGCTCCACGGTTCCTACCCAATCTAAATCATTGATTCTGATTTTGGCTTGTTGGAAATCTGCTCCCGCATTCGAATTTTCTATGCCTGGATGAATGACAGATACTTTATCTCCCGTAGATGTCAACAAATTTTGATGATTGAACAACTGATTTTTCCATAAATATGAAATGAATAGCTCATTGACCATGATACGATTTTTTATGATCCGAAGGTAAATGAACTACTGATAATTAAACTGATAATCTAGATCAGGTAATTGATAAAGAATTTGTCGAGACGCGATACCTCGCGTCTCTACATTTTGGATTTGTTGACCACGTAAATACCGGCCAACAAGACGAGCATGAACATGATTTGGGAAAAGTAAATGGCTTCGCCGTCGAAAAAGCCCCATCCCACCGCCACAATCGGAATTAAATAGGTAACCGAACTTGCGATGACCGCAGTGGTCCATTTGATAATTTGATTGAATAACAGCATTCCTAAGGCTGAGCCTAAAAGACCTAATCCGATGCCAGATAATAAGGGCCACAGATGTTCAGAGTCAATCGGAACGCTGAAAAATCCAGAAAATACCATAATTCCCAAGGCGAAAGGTCCGATCATCATAAAAATTCCTGAGGTGGAGGTCAATGGATGCAAACCTGACAATTTGGTTTTAACAATGTGCATGTTGATGCCATACAAAAGTGTGGCAAGGACCACCCAAAGTGCATGTACATTAAAATCTATTTGAAACCCTTTTCCAGAAACGAGCAGACCGATACAGCCTATTAGGCCGATTAAAATACCTAGGGTCTGTTTGACGATGAATTTTTGAGCAAAAAATAAAATGCCAATGATCAAAGCAAATAGGGGAGTAAAAGCATTCAACATGCCCGAAAGCGCACTGGAAAGATGTTGGCCTGCTAGCGAAAACAATAGTGCCGGCAGCATATTTCCCGTTAATCCAGCCCACATTAATGACTTCCACTGTTCAGGTGCTATATCTTTTCTGCGTTGCCAGAAAAAGGGAATGAAAAATACGGTCGCCGAAAAGATCCTTAAAGCACCCACTTGCATGGCCGAATAGCCAACGAGGCTTTTTTTGACCAAGATAAACGAGCTACCCCAAATTAAAGAGAGCAGTAATATCGCTAGAAATACAAATAGCGTGGACTTAGTTTCAGTGGACTTCATGAAAAATTATTGAACAAATTCAGGTTGGTAAAATTCGGAAACCTCCTGTAAAATAGCCTTGATTTCATCCAAGGACATAGAGGTAACCAGCCTGCTTCTAAATGGTTTAAAATGATCCATCCCCCGGAAATAATTGGCATAATGTCGGCGCATCTCCACAATTCCTCCGTGATTGCCTTTCCAACGAATCGAAAAGTCTAAATGAGTTTCACATACGTTTATGCGCTCTTGGATGGTTGGAGGTGGCAAATGATTTCCAGTGGCCACAAAATGTTTGATCTCTTTAAAAATCCAGGGATAACCAATCGACGCACGGCCAACCATCACCCCATCCACGCCATATCTATTTTTATATTCCAGCGCCTTCTCTGGGGAATCAACATCTCCATTTCCAAAAATTGGAATTTTAATGCGCGGGTTCTCTTTTACTTTTGAAATCAATCGCCAGTCGGCCTCCCCCTTATACATCTGAACGCGAGTACGTCCATGAACGGTAAGCGCTTGAATACCAATATCTTGAAGGCGCTCTGCCACATCTTCGATGTTTTTTGTGGAATCATCCCAGCCTAATCTTGTCTTTACGGTGACCGGTAAATGGGTCGATTTGACCACGGCAGAAGTCATGGCCACCATTTTGGGAATATCTTGCAATAAGGCTGCTCCGGCACCTTTGCAGGCGACTTGCTTGACGGGGCAACCGTAATTTATGTCGATTAAATCAGGTCCCGCTTGGGTCGCGATCTCGGTACAGGCCGCCATGGTCTCGATGGAACTGCCAAATAATTGAATGCCAATCGGCCTTTCGTATTCAAAAATATCTAATTTCTGAACACTCTTAGCTGCATCTCGGATTAGTCCTTCGGAGGAAATAAATTCAGTATACATCATATCAACCCCATTTGCCTTGCAAACGGCTCGAAACGGGGGATCCGATACATCCTCCATCGGCGCTAAAAGCAATGGAAATTCTCCTAATTCGATGTTACCTATTTTGACCATTCTGTTTAAAAATTGCTTAAATTTACGATCATTATGGAAGAAAACTATCATCTGGGGCCAAACGCTTGGCTTTCTCTTACGTCAAAATTACTAACTCTTTTTGGATTTTTCCTCTTAGGAAGCTTTTTGGGGCAGTTTTTTGGCCTTTTAGCCGTTGTTTATATTATTGGATTTCCTACGGCTAACATAGAGCAATTTCAGAAAATGGTCATGGATTTCATGGTTCATCCGGAGAAATATGAGAATGCATTTCAAGGCATGATGGCTTTGCAATGGTTTACCGCTTTATTTACTTTTGTCTTGGGATCTTGGGCCTACCTTCATTATATTGAAAAGCGTTCGATCTCGGAATTAAATGTAGGTGAAGCACCGAATTGGAAAATATTTTTATGGGCTATCTTGACCATTTTAGTTTCTATGCCTTTATTAGAATATGTCATTCAGTTAAATCAAAATTTGATTTTGCCTGCAGGTTTTGAGGAATTGGAATCTTGGATGAAGACCTCGGAACAAAACATGGCCCAACTGACGAAATTTCTTTTAAATTTTACGTCTCCCACTGATTTTGCCATTGCCATTGCAGTTATTGGCGGAATGGCCGCCTTAGGCGAGGAAATCTTCTTTAGGGGCGTGGTCCAATCGCTTTTTGAACGTTACATTGGAAATGCGCATGTGGCCATCTGGGTCTCAGCTGCTATTTTTAGTTTTATCCACATGCAGTTTTACGGGTTTTTCCCTCGACTATTTTTAGGCGCTTTTTTTGGATATTTATATGTGTGGTTTAGAACCATTTGGGTTCCGATTGCCGCGCACTTTTTTAATAACGCTTGGACGCTTTTGATGCATTATTTATACCAACAAAAACAAATTCAAATCAATCCAGAAGAGATGGGAGCCATGGTTCCATGGTGGTCAGCGCTATTATCTGCTGCCTTAGTTGCCTTTTATATTAAGCGATTATATACCTTTAAAACGGATTAGGATGGAGGATTGGAAAATCATAGGACAATCGAGAACTGGAATAGATTTAGAGGTACAGAAGGGTTTGTTGGAAGAAATTCACCAAATTCCCGCCGTGGTGGTCAATAAAAAATTCAGTGCCTATGATTTAGGGAGTTGGGAATTGTATGTACACAAAGATGATTTTGAGCGAGCTGACCTAATTTTAAACAAGCAATAATATGGGTTTAAAAGAGATGAGTAATTTACAGCAGAGAGTGATAGCAGCGATTGTTGCCGTACCATTTTTGCTCTTTTGCGTGCTTTATAGCGATTACACTTTCTTAGCACTTTTTCTTTTTATTGGTATTTGTGCCCAACTGGAATTTTACAAATTAGTGGGAAGTTTTGGGGGTAATTTGCCCCTCACTTTTTACGGCACCTTTTGTGGTGTGGTGCTTCATTTATTGACTTTTTTTATTGAAAAAGGGGAAATTGGCTATCATAATTATTACATCCTTTCGCCCTTGTGTGCGCTGATTTTTTTCATAAAACTTTATAAAGCCAAAGACGAAAAGCCTTTTAAAAATATTGCCTACACCTTTTTAGGCATTATTTATGTGGCATTGCCCTTTGCGCTATTAACCGTTTTGGCCTTCATTCAAAATGATACTTATGATCCTAATATTGTTTTGGGCTGTTTGTTTTTATTATGGGCCAGTGATTCTGGGGCTTATTTTGCAGGCACCAAATTTGGTAAAACGAAACTGTTTGAACGCGTTTCTCCGAAAAAATCTTGGGAAGGAAGTGTCGGTGGTTTAATCGCAGCGATGGGGGTCGCTTACATTATTTCCATGTATTATACCAATTATGCTCCTTGGCAATGGTTCTCCATTGGGTTTATTATTGTGGTAGCTGGGACTTATGGCGATTTAGTGGAATCTTTATTTAAGCGAAGTATGAACATCAAGGATTCTGCAGATACGATTCCTGGACATGGAGGATTTCTAGATCGATTTGATGGATTGCTTTTATCTATTCCTTTTATCATTACCTTTTTGAAATTATTTTCCTAAAAACGCGTTTAACTAATTTTAATGCTCAGCTCCGTATAAATTTCATTTAATTTGCAAGATGTTTAGAACCGTACTTATTTTTTCGCTTTTATTTTGTCTGACCATGGGAAAGGTATTTTCTCAGGGGCAGGATAAAACGATATTATTCCAAGTACAAATTGTGGCCAACAATGGATCTGAGTATTTGCCGATGGCCTATGTATATAATCCAAAAGCGGGCAGGGGAGCATTAAGTGATAATTTTGGCCGAGCAGATTTATTGGTTTTTCCGGGCGATAGCCTTGTTTTTACTTATATAGGCTACAAAAAACAATATTACATCATACCTAAGTCGGTGGAGCAGGTCCAACAAAAAATCATCTCCATGGATGAAGATTCTAAGATGTTGGCCGAAGTAAAGGTATTTCCACACGCCTCTGAAGAAGAATTTAAACAAGCATTTCTCAACATGCGTTTGAGGGATGAACGCCAAAGAGCCATTTTGGCCAATAACCTAGAGCAGTCTAAGTTGAACGTCTACGCACTCCAAGCAGGTTTAGGGGCGGCGTCCAACTTCCGGAATTTCTCTGATATGATGACCTCAGCACAGTCCAATAGGTCCTTTTACGCGAGTCCTTTATTATCCCTAACTAATCCCTTCGCATGGATGAGTTTTATCCAATCTGTTAAAAATGGAGATTTGAAAAAGAAAGATTGGAAGAAGGCCTATGAATTTATGCCTAAAGAAAATATTTCAAGGCAAATGTTTTTACGGGATAATTCGAAAAATTAAAACTTCTCAATTTATCATTACCTATTTGTTTTTCTGTAAAGTTTCCGCTGCCAATTGTACATGATGAGCCGATTAATTTTTTATTTGGCTCATCTTACGACATATTTTTCTTAAAGATTTTGATTATGTTTTGCTTGAATTGTCTAGCGAAAGCCGATGATGGCCAACATGCGCCCGGTAACTCCTTTCTCTTTGCGATGAGAAAAGAAAAGGTCATTGTTTTCGATGGTGCAATATTCCGAAATTTCTATTTGGGAAATTCCCACGTTTCTCAACTGCGCTTTATTGCTTGCTTTTAAATCTACATGCCAACGAGCGCCTCGCCGCTCTTTCAACTCAAATTGTTCCGCTACTTCATCACCGACTTCAAAATGGGCCAAGCTAATGCAAGGGCCGATATAGGCAAGAATGTCGGCAGGATTAGAACCCTGGGAAATCATCGCGGAGGCAGTTTTGGAAACGATTTGAGAGACCGTCCCTTTCCAACCAGCATGAATCGCCGCGGTGGTTTTTCGGACTGGGTCGGCCAGTAAAATAGGACAACAATCCGCAATGCCGACTCCCGCAAAAATACCCGGTACATGTGCAATGATGGCATCATATCCAGATGTATATCCCGGTTCTTTCGTTTCCCAAATCACATCCCCATGGATTTGATACGATCGCGCAAGCGCTTCAGGGGGAATACCTAAATCACGGCAAAAAAGGGATAGATTTTGTTGGACCATGTCCGGATGATCATCCGTATGTAGCCCCAAATTTAGCGTCTGATACGCCTCTGTACTTTTTCCTCCGTGGCGAGTGCTGACACCCGCCACGAGTTGAGGAATATGTTTAAATATGGTAGGAATAATGACTCTTTCCGAAGAATTAGTCATCATAACTCAAACCATATTGCTTTAATACATCCGCTGGAACACCTTTCCACTCATTCGGTGTATTTCCTTTATAACCTAAATCATCAATACCAATTCTAGAGGTATAAAATCCAGTGGCTGTTAAATTACGCATCAACGTAAAAAA
>CAMBGA010000058.1 GCA_945866095.1 Spirosoma fluviale | reverse complement strand
TGCGGTTTATCCACACTTTCAAATACTTGATAAACTAAAACGGTCCGACCATTATCCAAAGAAATTGGGTAAGCGGTATATGAAAAAGCAGGAAAGCAATATTTTTCAATGGCACGCTCTAATAAATATTGTTCTTCTTCGGCAAACTTGAGGCCTTCGATTTGGCCTTCATCTGATACACCTAAAAATAAATGCCCTCCATCTGTATTGGCAAAGGCCACCAATTCCTTGATAATCTTCTCCGGAAACTTCACCTTCATCTTAAACTCAAGCCGTTGGCCTTCTCCATGACGAACCAAATTTTTTAGATTTTTCAAATCTAAAAAATCATTTTCATGCTCCCAATTGGTGGATTCCAATAAAATTTCTGATCCCGATCTCATAGGCTATTAAACTCATTTCAATTTACAAAAGTTTTTAAATTAAGTGATTAACGAAAAAATATTTTTGCTTAGTATAGTTATTCAATAGACATTGTGTATTTTTGTGAAAATTTAAAAAAATGGAGCTCGAATCCTTAGGAAATTCCCTTATGAATTTGCCATTAGAAGACCGATTAAGTCTTTTAACGTCTACCTATTCGAGAGATGTCATTGCATTTTCAAGCTCTTTTGGGCAAGAAGATCAGGCCATAACCCATGCGATTGCCACTCAAAAATTGCCCATAAAAATTTTCACCTTGGACACAGGAAGACAATTCCAAGAGAGTTATGAGTTGATGGACCTGACGAAAAAAAAATATCAACTCGACTTAATTACTTATTTTCCTAATCTTGATAAAACTGAAAAATTGGTGCGTGAAAAGGGATTTAATTCTTTTTATTCGTCGGTGGAAAACAGAAAAGAATGCTGCTTTATCCGTAAAATGGAACCATTAACCAGAGCTTTGGAGGGTGTCAATATTTGGATCACCGGATTACGTGCTGAACAATCTGAAAATAGGGCCCATATGCCCATCGTTGAATGGGATGAATCTAGAAATTTAATCAAGGTTAATCCGCTCATCGATTGGAGTTTTGAAAAATTGAATGCCTACTTAGTTGAACATAAAATCCCACAAAATCCCTTACATAAAAAAGGGTTTATTTCCATTGGATGTGCCCCCTGTACGAGGGCAATAGGTCCAGACGAGCACCCGAGAGCGGGACGCTGGTGGTGGGAGAATTCTCAAAAAGAGTGCGGATTACATGCCTAAAATAAAAAAATGAGTACAAAAATGTCAGCTATTCAAGATAAAATAGGTCAATTCCCGAGAGAGCTTGAGGATGAGTCGATTTACATCATGCGCGAAGTTGCCGCTCAGTTTGAGCGCCCTGCATTATTATTTTCGGGCGGAAAAGATTCGATAACGTTAGTTCGCTTAGCACAGAAAGCCTTTTTCCCTGGAAAAATTCCCTTCCCCTTAGTTCATATTGACACAGGACATAATTTCCCTGAAACGATTGAATTTAGAGATTGGTTGGCCAAAGAAACGGGAGCCGAACTCATTGTTCGCTATGTTCAAGATTCCATTGACCAAGGAAAAGCCAAAGAAGAAAGTGGAAAATATGCCTCTAGAAATGTATTACAAACGGTCACTTTACTGGATACCATAGAAGAATTTAAATTTGACGCCTGCATCGGTGGCGCAAGACGTGACGAAGAAAAAGCTAGAGCAAAGGAGCGTATATTTTCCGTTCGAGATGATTTTGGCCAATGGGATGCTAAGCGCCAAAGACCTGAATTATTCGACATGCTAAACGGTCGTATTTCAGTCGGCGAAAATGTGCGTGTTTTTCCGATTTCTAATTGGACAGAATTGGATGTTTGGAATTACATCAAAGAGGAAAAAATGGAAATACCGAGCATCTATTTTGCGCACCAGCGACAAGTCATTCAACGCGATGGGATGCTTTGGGCTGATTCAGAACATTTGAATAAAGAGGCGGATGAAATTCCATTTGAGACTACGGTAAGATTTAGAACGGTGGGCGACATGACATGTACAGCTGCGGTTAGTTCACATGCGGTAGATATCAACGTCATTATCGAAGAAATTCTATCCGCAGAAATTTCAGAAAGAGGAGCCCGCATCGATGACAAAAGGTCGGAAGCGGCGATGGAGAAAAGAAAACAACAAGGTTATTTTTAATTAGAGATGGATATTTTACGCATAGCAACGGCCGGTTCAGTAGATGATGGAAAAAGTACATTAATCGGTCGGCTGTTGTATGAAACAAATTCGATTACCAAAGATAAAATTGAAGCGCTTGAAAGTGCGTCAAAAAGGAAGGGCTTGAATTTTTTAGACCTTTCATTGCTGACGGATGGCTTAATTGCCGAGAGAGAACAAGGCATTACAATCGATGTGGCCAATATTTATTTTTCTACGCCAACCAGAAAGTACATCATCGCAGATACACCAGGTCATATAGAGTATACTAGAAATATGGTCACTGGCGCTTCTAATGCAAAGGTTTCGTTGATTTTAGTGGATGCCCGACAAGGCATTGTGGAGCAGACCTCGAGGCATTTATCCATCGCTTCTTTATTGAGAATTCCGAAGGTGATCATATGTGTCAACAAGATGGATTTGGTTCAATATGAGGAATCAAAATTCAATGAGATTCAACATAAATTATCTGAGTTAGTTAGCAAAACAACCTTCCTAGGCCAAACCGTTTCGTATTTACCTATCTCTTCGTTATTTGGTCAAAACATTACGAAAAAGGCGGTTGAGATGCCATGGTTCAACGGAAATACGCTATTAGGCGAACTAGAAACGTTTGAATTTGCAGAAACTTTAGCCCAAGCACCCGCCCGTTTTCCGGTCCAATTTGTCGTTAGACCCATGACGGAAGCCTATCATGATTACAGAGGCTATGCAGGTAAAATAAGTTCTGGCACATTTAAAGTGGGCGATGAAATTCGCGTTTTACCTACGGGACAAACGAGTATCATAGCAACAATTGAAAAATTTGAAAATTCATTAGAACAGGCCATCGCAGGGGAATCCATCGTCATGACCCTATCGAATGATATTGATATTTCTAGAGGAAATTCCATCGTATTGGCCTCAGAAACTGACGTGCCTTCATTAAAAGATTTCTCGGCGCATGTTTGTTGGCTCGACCACCAAGCCCTAAGCCCTGGAAAAACGTATCTTTTACAACATGGCATTCATGTTACCAAAGCAAAAATTATTCAAATAACGGAGCGACTTGATGTAAGCCAACAAACATCCGAGACTGAGGTTGGCCAATTAAATTTGAATGAAATAGGGAAGATTTCCTTACGAACAGCACAGGCCATTTCAGCTGACAAATACTCCGAAAATCCATCCAATGGGTCCTTTATCTTGATTGACGAATTTTCAAACTCGACCGTTGGCGTAGGGTTTGTCGACTAATTATTCGAATTTTTTGGGCGCATATAAAAACCCAAAGGCCTCAGCTCCTTCTTTTGTGTGAACCTCATGATGCACGTAATGAGCCTTCATAATACGCTTCATGTATTTACTGGTCGCCTTGTATTTTATTTTAATTCTGCGATGTACAATGATATCATGAAAGATAAAATAAAATATTCCATAGGTTGCAATTCCTAAGCCGATCCAAATCAAGGGCCAAAAAGGAGGAAATTCCGCTCCTATTATGATGGTCAAGGTTGACGCAATCCCAAAAACAACAGAAAAAAGATCGTTTTTTTCCAACGGATTTTTATGATGCACGTGATGTGATTCGTGCCAACGCCACATAAATCCATGCATAATGTATTTATGCGTAAGCCATGCGAAAGCTTCCATGGACAAAAAAGTACCTAACCAAAGAGATAATGCTATAATTTTCATTTCAATTCAAAACCGAAATTACATGGAATTGTTTTAAAAATCCACCTCTTCCTTTGATTGAAAACAATTATCTTTGTAGGCTTGTTGGTGTTTGGGCTAATGGGCATTAAGGCATGCCAAACGCCTGCAAATTAATTTACTTTATGATTGACAAAAAATATGCTCCTCAAGAAATAGAGCAAAAATGGTATACTTATTGGCTCGAAAATAAATTATTTTCTTCTAAGCCTCATCCTAAAAAAGAGGCTTATACCATTGTGATTCCTCCGCCTAATGTAACAGGCGTTTTACATATGGGCCATATGCTCAATAATACAATTCAAGACGTATTGATCAGAAAAGCGCGCATGGAAGGCAAAGAGGCTTGTTGGGTCCCCGGAACAGACCACGCTTCCATTGCCACTGAGGCTAAGGTAGTTGCCATGCTGAAGGAAAAAGGTATTGAAAAAAAGGATATTTCTAGAGAAGAATTTTTGGCTCATGCGTTTGAATGGAAAGAAAAATACGGGGGCATTATTTTAGACCAATTGAAAAAACTGGGTGCTTCGTGTGATTGGGATAGAACTCGATTCACGATGGAGCCATCCCTTTACCAAGCGGTGATTGATACCTTTGTTCGACTTTACAATAAGGGTTTGATTTATAGAGGGGTTCGCATGGTCAATTGGGATCCGGCTGGAAAAACAGCTGTATCGGACGAAGAGGTAATACACAAGGATGTCCAAGCAAAATTATATCACATTCAATATCCATTTGTGGATGGATCAGGGCATTTAACGATTGCGACTACTAGGCCCGAAACCATCATGGCCGATGCGGCCATTTGCGTTAATCCTTTAGATGAGCGTTATATCAAGTACCACGGGAAGAAAGTTTTTATTCCCTTAATTAATCGAGAAATAAGTATCATCGCGGATGAATATGTAAGTTTAGATTTTGGTACCGGTTGTTTAAAAGTTACCCCTGCACATGATTTAAATGATTATGAGTTGGGGATCAAACACAAATTACCGGTGATTGACTTACTGAATTACGATGGTACTTTAAACGAAAAAGCTATTTTATTTGTAGGATTAGATCGTTTCGAAGCTAGAAAAAGAATTGTCAAGCAATTGACAGAAGAAGGATTTTTGGTTAAAACAGATGAATACAAATCGACTGTCGGCACCTCGGAAAGAACCGGCGCGGTGATCGAACCCAAACTATCCTTGCAGTGGTTTTTGAAAATGGAGGATTTAGCCAAACCGGCTTTGGAGCATGTCATGAATGATGACATACAATTACATCCTGCGAAATTCAAAAATACCTACCGCTCTTGGATGGAAAATGTACACGATTGGTGTATATCAAGGCAGTTGTGGTGGGGCCAACAAATTCCCGCCTTCTACATGGAGGACGGAACCTTGATCGTAGCTAAAGACAAAAAGGAAGCCTTGCGAATTGCACGCGATAAATATCAGTTATATGCTTTAGTTGAGGATGATTTAACACAAGATCCAGACGTATTGGATACTTGGTTTTCTTCATGGTTATGGCCGATCTCCGTTTTTGACGGAATAGAAAATCCTGATAATGAAGAGATTAACTATTACTACCCTACGAATGATTTAGTCACTGGTCCCGATATCCTATTTTTCTGGGTGGCGAGAATGATTATGGCAGGCTATGAATGGCGAGGCGAATTACCTTTCAAAAATGTGTATTTAACTGGAATTGTCCGGGATAAACAAGGGCGAAAGATGTCAAAATCCTTAGGCAATTCCCCAGATCCTTTAGAATTAATTGAACGATTTGGCGCTGATGGCGTCCGTTCAGGTCTTTTATTCTCAGCACCCGCTGGCAATGATTTGTTGTTTGACGAAAAACTTTGTGAACAAGGCCGTAATTTTTCAAATAAGATTTGGAATGCATTCCGACTTTTAAAAGGCTTAGATGTTGTCGAAGGAAAATCCTTGCCTGAGCATTTGCTTGCAACGGAATGGTTATCGACCCGAATTTCTTTGACCATAGATGAAGTTCAAGATCATTTCAGCAAATTCAGAATTTCGGATGCACTCTTAAGTATTTATAATTTGGTATGGGATGATTTTTGTGGCAAGTATTTAGAAATCATTAAGCCTGCATATCAGAACCCAATTCATGCGGATACATTAAAGGATGCATTCCAAATTTTTGACCAATTAATGAGACTGCTCCATCCGTATATGCCATTTATCACGGAGGAAATTTGGCAGGCCATCGATGAGCGTGAAGCCAGTTCAAGTATCTGTAAAGCGCAATTCCCAAAATCGACCAAAATTAATGCCGCATTAATCCAGCAATTTGATACGGTTTTTGAGGTGGTCACTAAAATCAGAGAGATTCGAAATTCAAAGCAATTATCTCCAAAATTAGCCTTATCACTGGAAATAAAAACAGGCGATCACTCATCCTATGACCATTTAAAAGCGATTCTTTCCAAATTGGCCAACTTAGAATCCATTGTGTATGTAGACCAAGCGAATTCAGAGGCCCAGACTTTTGTAGTCCACTCAGATCAATATTTTGTGCCTTTGCAAAAAGAGGAAAATCAAGAGGAATTAAAAGAAGAATCTGAAAAGGAATTAGTGTATTTGGAAGGGTTTAAAAAGTCGGTCGAAGCAAAACTGGCCAATGAGAAGTTTGTTCAGAATGCAAAACCTGATTTGGTCGAACGTGAAAAACAGAAATTATCGGATACCGAAAATAAAATAAAATCGCTGAGGGAGATTTTAGCTAGATTTAATTAATGAGACCATATTTATTGCTCCTTTTTACGATTTTAACCTTTGCGGCTTGTGGGCCTAAGAAGCAAAAAGAATCCGAATTGCCGAAAATCCAATTGGATTTCATGCGATTTGACCGATTGTTTGCTGAAGCAAAAAGCATCAAGGAGATTGACAGTCTTTTGAAAAAAAATCCGGAAATCACGGTCGGTTATTTTCATTGTTTGCCTGAAAAAATTCCATTTCTAGCCAAAGATATATTTGCGTTATTCCAAAATCCGGAATTAAAGAGCTTTTATGAGCAAAGCCAAAAACCTGAATTTTATGGTGGGAATCAATTAGAAATTGATTTACAAGCTGCTTTTCAAGAAATCCACAATCAATTTCCTCAAACAAAAGTTCCCAAAATACGAACCGTTTTTTCTGGATTTGGTGGAATTGGAAGCGAGTTTGCAGTCCAACATCTATATGTAACTGACACGTTGATCGTCGTGGGCTTAGATTTTTTTATGGGGAAAAAGGGAAAGTATAGCCCTCCCAATGTATATGAATATCAGTTGCGCAGATTAGAGCCGAAGGCATTGGTAGGACAAATCGTATTGCAATATTCCGCATTTTTTAATCAACAAGATTCGGAAGATCATACTTTATTGAGTGATATGATTTGGTATGGAAAGGGATTTGTTTTTACTAAAAAAATCTTGCCTTCATTGCCCGATAGCCTTTTGTTTGGGTATACGGGTAAGGAATTAGCCGAAACGGAGGCATTCCAATCTGAAGTTTGGGAACATTTCATAGACAACTCATTGTTGTTCAAAAAAGAGGAATACATAAAAGCTAAGTATATAGGCGAACGTCCAAAAACACCGGAAATAGGACCTGCTTGTCCTGGATCCATCGGAAGATGGCTTGGCTGGCGCATGGTAGATTTATATAGTAAACAAGATAGTCAGATTAGTTTACCAAAATTAATGGCTAATAAAGAGGCCAACAAGATTTTTTTAGCTTCAGGATATCGAGGCAAATAGTAAAATAAAGCATGGCAAAAAGACACGAAAAGTTTGGAGCGGGGGTTGATCCTAAAGATTCCGTCAAGGTGACGAAGAAAAATCTTTCTAAGGCGATTAAGATTTTTCGGTTTGTCATTCCGTATAAATGGACATTTGTGTTGGGCATGGTTTTCTTGTTACTCTCCAACATGACCACGCTTAGTTTTCCATTATTGATCGGCGAAATGACGAAGGTGATCGAGGGAAAATCAAAATTTCAGATTAATGAGGTCACTCTGTTTTTCTTTGCCATTTTAATTATCCAGTCCATCCTATCATTTTTTAGAATTTACACCTTTGCGCAAGTATCTGAAAAAGCCATGCGCGATGTGCGGCAAACCTTGTATGCCAAAATCATTACGCTACCCATTTTTCATTTTGAAAAAAGGCGCGTAGGAGAATTGATGAGCCGTATCACATCCGATATTACGCAGTTGCAAGATGTGTTGTCGATCACCCTAGCTGAATTTTTTAGGCAAATTTTTACCTTAGTAGGTGGTGTTGCGTTGATTACTTATTTATCATGGAAGTTGACGCTCTTCATGCTAGCCACCTTTCCCCTACTCGTTATTTCAGCGATCGTCTTTGGAAAATTTATTCGTAAGATTTCAAAAAAGGCGCAGGATGAATTAGCAAATACTAACATCATTGTAGAAGAAACCTTTCAATCGATTCAGGCGGTAAAAGCATTTACCAATGAAAAGTATGAGGTTAACCGGTACACAAATTCCCTTAATAAAGTGGTTAATGAAGCTTTGAAGGCTGCAACGCTTCGCGGAGGTTTTGTCAGCTTTATCATTTTTGCATTGTTTGGAGGGATTGTTGGCGTTGTGTGGTACGGAGCCCAACTCGTCGCACAAGGAGATTTGATCTTAGCAGATTTATTAACTTTCATTTTTTATACCGCATTTATTGGCGGTTCGGTGGGAGGCTTGGGTGACATATATGCCCAATTACAAAAGACGATAGGAGCATCTGATCGAATATTAGAGATATTGGGGGATCCATCTGAGGTGGATATATATGCAAATGAAACGAAAGCTTCATTGGCTTTTGGCGCTATCAACATTCAAGACATTCATTTTTCATATCCAAGTAGGCCCAGTATAGAAATTTTAAAAGGCATAAGTTTTACGATTGAACCTGGTCAAAAAATAGCGATTGTGGGGACTTCAGGTACAGGAAAATCTACATTGGCCCAATTGATGATGCGATTTTATGAACCGAGCCAAGGAAAAATCATGATGGGCGATTATACCATTCAAGATATGCCGGTGGGCGATTGGAGAAAAATGGTGGCACTCGTGCCCCAGGAGGTATTATTGTTTGGAGGAAGTATTCGCGAAAATATTGCCTATGGTAAACCGGGTGCCTCTGAGCAGGAAATCCAACAAGCAGCTGAGCAGGCCTATGCCAAAGAGTTTATCGAATCATTCCCTGAAAAATATGATACGTTGGTAGGCGAACGAGGCGTAAAGCTTTCAGGGGGGCAAAGGCAACGAATAGCCATTGCTCGAGCTATCTTAAAAGATCCTAAATTTTTAATCTTGGATGAAGCCACGAGTGCCCTAGATTCTGAATCAGAAAAGTGGGTACAATCGGCATTGGAAGAATTAATGAAAAATAGAACCAGTTTAATTATCGCACATCGCTTGTCGACGATCAGATCTGCCGATAAGATCATTGTGATGGAATCGGGCAAGATTGTCGAGATGGGTTCACATGAAAATTTGATGGCAAAAAAACAGGGTGTTTATCAAAAAATGGTCAAATTGCAAACTGAAAATTTATAAATACCAATCTTGGACACATTAGAAGGACATTTAACAGATTTCAAATTAAGACCTACTGCCTGCAGAATAGAGGTGCTGAAGGCATTTGAAGGTGTCGGATTTGCTTTGAGTCAAGGAGATATTGAGCTGAAATTACAAGCCGCATTTGACCGGGTGACGATTTACCGAACGCTTAAAACTTTTTTAAGTCAGGGATTAATCCATAAAGTTTTAGATGATCAAGGCGGTGCAAAATATGCCCTTTGCAAAGATTTATGCCACCAGGGCGAACATGTTCACCAACATGATCATGTACATTTCAAATGCAATGCATGTGGTCAAACAATCTGTTTGGAGCAAGTCATCATCCCAAAAATTCAATTGCCTGATAAATTCTTAAAGCAAGAAAGTAATTTACTCATCCAGGGAATCTGCCAGGATTGTAATCTTGCTTAAGATTTTAGAAAATCTTTGACGGCATTGATAGCCAACGAATTAATCATATATCTTTTTTGCCTACGATCTAAGTCTGAATCTTGCCTTTGGATCGTATCATGGCAATTGGTCAGTAAGGCGAGCTTAACATTTGCTTCCTTGACAATAGCGCTTCTTTTATATCGCTGCGCATCATGAGCCAATGTAGTCAAACCCAAAATTGAATTCGTTTCATCCACATCGATTCCCCCAGTCGCATAGGTCTCAACCAATCTTTTTAACAAAATTATAGTCGATTTATTGATCAAGTTACCTGAGAACTTTAATTCATTGGAATACTTAAATCGCTTAAAAAATAATGATTTTCCTTTTTTTAATACCCCCAAAACAATAATCGCAATAAGCAATAAGGATAAATACCAATTGAACATTTCAGATTGGTACCAAATTTGCTCGTTGATAAAGCCAACGGATTTTAAGTTTAAAAATAAAGCATCCACGTTCTCCAACTGACTATCTACATAAACAACCTTCTCACTTTGGTTAGGTCTAATATTTAGAACAAGTTCTTTATTTCTTAACACCTCAATCACATTGCTTTCATGAGAGTATATATTAAACCTAGTAAGTCTATTGGCGTAGTCTTTGAAATTAAAGATCTCCAAAGTCCTTGCATTAATTGCATAATATTCTTGAAATCCAGAAAAAGGACTAGCAGACATGATAAAATATTTGCCCGTAAAATAATGCCCATCATGGGGATCAGGATTAGTTTTATCAAACAATTCTAAGAACATTTTTGAATAAACGGATCCTATTTGAACCCATTTATTATTCTTAAACGAATACCTATAAATGGCTTTGTCTCTAAAAAAAGTACCATTATTTACATTGACATCATGGGTGTAATTCATAAATGAAATTAACTCATCTTTTTCAGGAATATATGCGACAAACCCTCCATAAATACCTTGAGGAGGGGTTCCGGTAGAGGAGTAGGCCTCCCATTCTTTGCTCTTTTCATCAAAATAAATGATGTGATTGTTGGTCCGCCAAAAACCGTATCCCCCTGTCGAGTGAAGTACTCCTTTTCGAAAAAAATGATACGCATGGCAATTATCACCTCGATAAAAAGTTTTATCCATGCGATTAAAAATCATTGATTTTAAATCAAACCGATAAAACTGATTGGTGCAGTTGGCACTAAAATAAACTTGATTTAGATCCTCAGAAGGAATCTGATTTATTTCAATGTTAACGGGTAGGCTAGTTATGGTTGCGCTATCTAATTTGATTCGATTTAGCACCACCCATTTACCTTCACTTTGTAGCTTTTCTAAATTCCAATTGACGGAATTAATCCGATAGGCTGTTTTATCCTTATAGTGTAAGAAATAATAGAAATCGGCCCGAGTTTGCAGTCCGATTTGGAGCAAAATCACGAGCAAGAAAGCGCGTTTAATATATACTCCCATAAAAACTAAACCAATAAAAATTAAATGAGTCTATCCTTTAAGCAGGATTAATGCATGGGGATTTGATTAAACTCAACAGATGATTTTTTCGCATCTTTAAATGCTGCTTTAGGTTTTATACTTAGGATTTGAAATAACTCTTGGTCTGATTTAGCATCAGGATTGGGTGTTGTCAATAATACATCACCGGAAAAAATGGAGTTTGCTCCTGCCATAAAACAAAAAGCCTGCCCCTCATAATTTAATTCTAATCGGCCTGCCGATAATCTCACCGCCGACTTTGGCATCATAATTCGAGCCGTTGCAATCACTCGAACTAAATCCCAAACGGAAGCAGTTTTTTGATTTTCAAAAGGAGTTCCTTCCACAGGTACTAGATTATTTACTGGAACTGATTCTGGGTGCTCAGGAAGATTGGCCAATGTCAATAACATGCCTATCCGATCGTCCGTAGATTCACCCATGCCGATGATACCCCCGGAACAAACAGATAATTTTGCCTTTCGAACATTGCCTAATGTTTCTAATCGGTCATCATAGGTTCTCGTCGAAATTACATCATCGTAATACTCTTCACTGGTATCTATGTTGTGATTATAGGCGTACAATCCCGCCTCTTTTAATTTTTCAGCTTGCTGCTCTGTCAGCATCCCTAAGGTGCAACAAACCTCCATGCCTAAAGAATTCACGCCCTTAACCATGTCTAATACGCGGTCAAAATCTTTGTTATCACGTACCTCACGCCAAGCAGCTCCCATGCAAAAGCGGGAACTTCCATTGTCCTTTGCTCGAACAGCCGCTTGAATCACCTCTTCATAAGGTAGTAATTTCTGAACTTTCACATTCGTATGATAGCGAGCGGCTTGTGAACAATAGGAGCAATCCTCAGGGCAACCGCCTGTTTTTATAGAAAGTAAGGTACTTATTTGAACTTCGTTGGGGTCATGAAATTGGCGATGCACGGTAGCAGCCTGATAGACCAAATCTAAAAATGGTTGGTTAAATATTTCCTCAACTTCTTTACGTGTCCAATTAGTACGAATCATATTTTCAAAATTTAACAAATATAAACGCTTAGATTAAGAATCCATGCAAAACCTACTCAAATTCCATCAAGTAAGGCATTAAGGCTAGATAACCTTCCCTTTTCTTCCAACGCTCCAACTCCAAAATTGATTTTGCCCAAGGTAAATTTTTGGCCGCAAATTTTTCAGCCATGGAGCTTTCCGACATCGCGGAGGATAACAGTTGGTCTAAGAATGATTTTGCCTTTGGATACACAACTACTTTATAGGCTCCTGGCTTAAGTTTTCCTTTTTTTGCAGCTATTTCAATAGCGACATCTAATCCACCTAATTCATCCACTAAACCTATTTCTTTCGCTTGAATTCCGGTCCATACTCGACCTCCAGCTAGGGATTTTAATTTTTCAATATCCATCTTTCTGCCCGAAGCGGCTTTTGACGTAAATGTTTCATAGCCTTGATTGACCATATTTTGTATCACCGATTTTTGAAATTCGGTTAATTCACCTAAGGAATTCATGAAATTTGAATTGGCATGCGTGTTTACATAATCTTGGGTAATACCAATCTTATTGCTTAAAAAACGGTCAATATTCAACCATTGAGCAAAAATCCCGATAGATCCTGTCACGGTAGTAGGTTGTGCCACGATGGTATTAGTCCCCATAGCCATGTAATATCCACCCGAAGCCGCATAGTCCGACATAGACGCCACGATGGGTTTTACTTTTTTGGCTAGCTCGATTTCCCTCCACATGATATCAGAAGCCAAGGAAGAGCCCCCTGGAGAATCAATACGGAGTACAATCGCTTTTACGGATTTGTTATCGCGTAATTTTCGTAATTCCTTCACAAAATCGTCTGAACCAATATTATCATCCCCACCTTTTGTTCCAACGATTTCGCCTTCGGCAACTAATACGCCTATTTTATCTGTTCCTTCAACAGCCTTAATCGGATTTTTTGCTTTCAGGTAATCGGCCAGTTTTACATACGTCAAATCACTTTTTTCCTTTATTTTAACCGCTGATTTCAAAAGGGATTCAAATTGGTCCCAATATCCTAATTTAATCATCCCTAACTTTTCTGCTTTCACTGGATTCATGGCTAATAAACTATCTGCAATTTGATTCAGTTTATTTGCAGGGATTTTTTTACTTAAAGAAATTTTAGAAAACACTTCACGATTGATCGAGCTGATAAATGATTGTGTCTGCATTTTATTCTCAGGACTCATATCCTCTCGGATAAAAGGCTCTACGGCAGATTTATATTGGCCTACTCTGAAAACCAAAGGCTCAATTTCCAATTTGTCAAATGCCTTTTTATAAAACATATATTGAACACTAATGCCATTAAAATCTAATAAGCCTGATGGATTTAAATATGCTTCATCCGCAACGGATGCGATATAATAAGCTTTTTCCGAGTATGAATTCGCATAAGCATAGATGAACTTACCCGAGCGCTTAAATTTTTCTAAAGCGTTTCTGATTTCAGTTAATTTGGCGTAACCGGCCATTGGAAAACTAACATCTAGGTAAATACCCTTAACGTTGTTGTCTATACGTGCGCGTTCCAACGCTGATAAAATTTGAATCAAACCTATTTTCTCGGTGCTATCAAAAAATGGATTTGGGAAAGTAGCCAATGGGTTATCATCTTCTGAACTTGCATTTTCAACGATAGGCCGATTTAAATCCAATTTAAGAATTGAATTTTCTTTAACTTCAAATTCTGATTCGCCTCCGCTCATGGCCGCACCGATGCCTACAATCATCAGTATACTGATAATTAGAAAAAGGAATAAGCCCATGAGGGTTGCCAGCGTGTATTTAAGAAATTGCCACATAATGATCTAAGAAGATTAAAAGAATAAATTGGGATTAAATTTTCACAAGTCAAACAAATTTATGTTCAATGGATAAAATTCCAAAATGAAGGGTAAAAATTACCCAAAATTGACCCGGTAATCTTCCCTCGCCTGGAGAATTACTTCGTGAGCTATTTCTCGGCCATACACTTCGTCGATATCCACTAAACTTGAACTGCTTTCTCCTGGCAACATTTTATACGTCCAAAAATAATGCCTAAGTCGTTGAACAATGTCCTTGGGCGCATCTGAAATATCGCGCCATTTTCCATAGATTGGATCATCCTTTAAAACTGCAATAATTTTATCGTCGGCCTCCCCGTGGTCGATCATGCGAATGCCGCCGATGGGAATGGCCTGACATAAAATATCCCCATGGGTAATGGTCCGCTCCGAAAGCACCAAAATATCAAGCGGGTCACCATCGCCTTTAATGATTTCTTTTCCTGAGTATTTTTTGGCCAATTTGGCTATTCCATCAGCGCAATACGTTTGAGGCAAAAAACCGTATAATGCAGGAACAATATTGGAGAATTTCTGTGGCCTGTCTATTTTTAGATATCCCGATTCTTTATCAATTTCATATTTTACCGTATCGGTAGGAACAATCTCGATGAATGCGGTGACCAATTCTGGCATTTGCTCGCCAATATGTATTCCGTGCCAAGGATGAGCTTTAAAGATGTTTCGATTCATAATTTCGCGATTCGGTCGTTGGCGCGCAAATTACAAAAAAATGCCCGCACCTAAACTAAAGAACCCTTCACAAATAGGTACAATCTAGGGAAATTAGTTAAATTTGTGGTTTGAATTTTTTGAATTATGATATATCCCATCGTCCCTTATGGCGATCCTGTT
>CAMBGA010000057.1 GCA_945866095.1 Spirosoma fluviale | reverse complement strand
CTGAAAGATTGTGATTTTATAATTGAACTTAGTGGTGGAGTAGTTTCTCGAATGGGTAAATATGATGAGTTAATTAATTAGAATTTTATGTGCGAATTTTCTAAATTTCATCATGTTAGTTATTTGATTGATTTGTTAGGTCCATTAGACAAATCACTCCTAAAGTGGACTTTTCCCTAAGGAGTGTTTCGTGTTTTTGTGAATGTATAATTTCTTTTTTTCTGTGCAATCTTTGGCTATTTTTATTTTCTCATAGCTCAATCTTTTTTGTTCGTATTTTAGGGAAATTACTTAGGCATTACTGGTTGAAAACGCCAAACGCCACCACCACCTTTCCTTAAATGGATGGTGTATTTTTGTTTAGTATCACCCATCATTGAGATAAATTTATAATCTGAGGCATAATGGTTGCTGTTGATGCCATCAGCTATACCCTTAAGTTGGTAATTTTTGAACCCAAGTTTAGAAAGATCAATGCTTACTATACGCTCCGTCCAATTATTCATTGCCCCAATGTACCATATCCTATCTTTTAATCTTGCCGTTACGATATATTCACCTGGCTTGCCCCTTAGGACAATCGTTTCATCCCAGGTTGTAGGGATATTTCCGATGAATTTCATCATTTCAGGCTCCATATACGCCTGAGATGGGTTTCCTACAAAATATTGAAGTGGGCTATCATAAATCACGTACATCGCAATTTGGTGTGCGCGAGTTCCTTGTGACATTGGTCTACCATCGATATTCCTGAATCCATTTTCCGTTGAATTATCCAATAGTCCCGGTTCATAGTCCAAGGCACCTGAAAACATTCTTGTAAATGGAATTGTCAGGTTATGATTGGGTGTGATGAATGAACTCCATCCATTCCATTCAGAACCCATGACACCCTCTCGGGAGATGGCATTTGGATAAGTGATTTCAAATCCTGCTGGCGCTGGAGCTGAATGAATATTTAGCATTATTTTGTATCTTGCACAAGCTGCGGCCATTTTTGCATAGAAATTCGTGGCCTTTTGATCGTTTCTGTTGATGAAATCGATCATAATTATTTTGACGCCCTTAGATGAATATAGTCTAAGAGTTTCCTCCAAATTTTCATCCAATGCTACCGCATTAAACCACAAGCCAACTCCTATACCTTTTGTTTTCGCATAAGCAATAATGGAATCTACATTTAGATCCTTATTTAGTTTTTTAAGGTGCCCATTTAGGTACCAACCTTCATCCACCATGATGTATTCAAGTCCAAATTCCTTCGCGAAGTCGATATAGTATTGATAGGTCGCTGTGTTTTTACCTGCCTTGAAAGATACATTATAAAGATTCCTATTCACCAGCCATTCATCCGTGATTTGGCCAGGCTTAATCCAAGACAAATCGCCTTTGATGACAGAAGGACTTGCTAGTTTTAAGATGAGGTCTGAAGCGGGAATAGTTGCAGGATTGTCTGTTACTGATATCACGCGCCACGGAAAATTTCTTTTACCTTTTGTAATGGCTATGTATTTTGCAAATTTGGTGACAGATTTCAATTTAGAATAATTGATTGTATCATTGGGTATTTGTTCCTCTAAGGGATAAGGTGAAAAACGGGTAATAATTCCATTTTTCGATGATTTTTGTAAGATCATCCCAGGATAATCAATCACATCTGATTCAGCGATCACAAGGTATTTTCCATTTTTCGATTGAATCAAAGTTGGAGCAAAGAAAAAGGTGTTTTTAGGGCTTTCTGAAATTTTACTAGTTCGGTATTGTGTTTCAAAATGGCTTTCATATTTTTTCCCAACTTTGAAAAAATCACGGATGCGATCTATTTGCATGACTAAATAATTCATCAAAGAAATGGCTTTGATTTCTTGATGATACGGTGCATAAAAAATTTGGGCATCGCCAATCGGGTTTACTTCCAACTTTTCTTCCAATACTATTAGTTGATGATTGGATTTTCCGATCCATCGGTAGGACAAGCCCTCATCATACATTCGAATTTCTAAAGCTAGTGGCTGTTCAAAATGGATTAGTATTGCATTGTAATGGTCTCTAAATGTTTTTCGTTTAGATGAAATAACCGGTGAAATGAGGCGGTCTTTTTTGATTCTTTGAATTTTTTTAATGGTCAATTTATCAAATTCTTCACCTTCAAGATCTAGTTCAATGATTGATTTATCTAAAAGGAGAGTATCATTCCAAGCGATGGAATATTGCAAGGATGATTTGCCCTTTTCGGCAAAGAGCTTAAATTGTATTTTTTTATTGGGTGAGGCTAGGTCGATTATTTTTTCTGAGCTTTCCTGTTGACAAGACCAATTCAATAAAATTGCAAGAAAGAACAAAAATATGCTTGCAATTTGTTGTCTCATGGAGTAATGATATTTTATCAAGGTGTAAATATAGGGTTTAATATAGATTTAAAGAATGTATAAGTGTTGAATAGTGCGTTTGAAAAGCCATCAAATTGATCAAAAACATCTTTTCGTAAATACATGTTTGCTCTGATCACATAATCAATTTCAAAATACTTTTGCTCGAATTGGAATATATTTTGTTGGTGATTGATGGAATTTATGTCAAAAAATGATAAAATTCAACGACAATTATTTAATAATTGATATCCGACGAAAAATCTTGTGCGGATTTAATACCGTCATAATGTGAATGCTTTGTATTGTAATTGACAATGATGACTGAGATTTGCATTCGATACCTTTAGAACTATTAGATATTTAGAATGGAATTAGATATTAACTCCATGGATTCTTTTTGCTTTTTTTGGATGATTGGATACCTTAATAAAGATTTTTCACTCAAGAGTGGATAGTCTTTTACAACTTTTTTTAATCCCTTAAATAAATCAACCTTGTAATAAGGAGAAAAGTAAACAGGTGCATCTGACAGAATTTCTGGAATGGAACACACGTTCGAGCACAATATTGGTTTTCCATATTTCATTGCTTCGATAGGTGGATACCCAAATCCTTCAAATAAGGTGGGATAAATAAGGCAATAAGCATTTTTTATGGCATGATCTAAATCTGAAGAAGTCAAATAAGGCAATGTTAAATGATTTTGAAATTCTTTTTTATCTAATCCAACTGTCAGTAAATAAAAATCGGGATTTAATTCGGCAAATTTTTCAAATACTGAAATAGCAAACTTGGCATTTTTGTGGAGTTTATCAGCCGCTAAAATAATAAAATATTTAACCCTCGATGCGATGATTTCTTTGAGTGTGAAATTTGTTATATCGTGTTGATAATCAATAAATTTTTCAGGGGGATAAATGACAGAAATTGTATTTTTTATAGTTGGAAAATAGTAATGTAAAGCCTCTTTTGAATACATAGAACTTGTGAATATTTCTATGTTTTTATTGGATGCGAACTGAAATACATGATTTATTTTTTTCTTGCTGAAATGAGACAAAACGGAATAAATATGATCTTTAATCAACATTCTCAAAAGTATTTTAAACGAATTAGCATAAATAATGTATTCTAGGTGATTATCATTCACCTCTATAGTGGATAGATCATGAAAAACAATCATAGTCCGACAATGAATATTTTTTAATGAATATTTTTCAAGTCTTTGCCCAATTCCTACAAAAAAAACGTCAATATGATAGGTTGAAATGATCTTTGAAATACTATTTTCATTGGCCAAATCTACGCAAATGAACTTAAATTCTTTTTCTAAGTATTCAGGCGATGCCAACTCATATACGATGGGTAGATTTGAATCATACAAGAAAATCAATTGATGTGATTCCGAATCGTATTTTTCAATGATGTTCTGAAGTATGGTTAGGCAAAATTCTGCACCTCCATTTGGATATCCTTGAGTCGAGATTAAATCAAAAAGTATATGGTATTTCTTCACCCAACAAATTCATTAATGTATAAAATACCAAATTTAGATTTAATATTCTTATTAACAAAAATTCATATATAGGTTTGATATCAATCAAGTATACTTCCCTTAAAATTAAGCTGATAAAATCATAATCACTTTATTTTTTTACCTTAAAGATGAAAATAGTGTCGATAGGGCTATTTGATAAAGACCAAGCGGGTTTGCTGTAGGTTGAGGAATATATACTTGCAATACATTGATTAGTAGCATGGCTAATCATATGCTCGTTGGATGAGCTCCTTGAGACGCTTGTCAGTGTCTTTTCAACCCAATCATTAACCTATTTATTATGCATGTGTTCTGAGGGGCTTGGATGTAGATAAATCTAGAGATTTAGCGAAAAGTACTACCGTAAAATAATTTGACATGTGTTTTACCTAATAAATTTGGTATTTTTGGGTTCGTTTAGTAAAAATGTTTAATATTACAACACTTTTGTTTGACTAATCAACTAAGTAATCAGCCCTTACAGGATCAATATTTAATACGTATCAAAAACATGAAATTCGCCATAAAAATTACTTTCGTTCTTTGCTTCATCACATTTATCAGCATGGGGCAAGCCGTTAATCCAAACATGCTCATGCAATTCCGGTCCGTTTTAGCGTCCAAAGGCGTAGGTGAAGAAGAATTGAGGCAAAATTTAAAGCAAAAAGGCTTGAATGTTGATTCCATGACGGAGGCAGATGCCTTAAAGAATCGCAATGTCATCGAACAAAGCATAGGTGAATTAGAAAAGAAAAATAAAGCGAAAACAGATACCCAAACGGTCAATAAACCAGCAATGGCAGTCCCGGCAACAAAGATTTCCACCACAACCCTGACGCCGGAAATGCAAACCCAAGATATTTCCCCCCAAGAAAAACAAGCAGAAGCCGACGTTAAAAAAGTAACTAAGGACACGACTCTTTCCAAAATTTACGGCCATC
The DNA here is from genome assembly GCA_945866095.1 of Spirosoma fluviale. Classification (GTDB taxonomy): domain Bacteria; phylum Bacteroidota; class Bacteroidia; order Cytophagales; family Spirosomataceae; genus Aquirufa; species Aquirufa fluvialis_A. Next base: position 10,214 of record CAMBGA010000057.1, on the reverse strand, counting down.
AGATCTTCAATGATAAATCCATTGAGGCTTTTCGCATATCTAAAGATGCCAGCCCACCGGATTCCTACATTTTAGCAGCGGGGGATAAGATCAACATTATTATTTTTGGTAAATCCCAAGCGGATTTGCAATATGAAATTAATAGCGCGGGTTTCATCCAACCGGCCCAAATGCCCAAAATCTTCTTAAATGGCTTGACCTTGAAACAGGCGAAAGCTTTGTTGGCCAACCGATTCTCTAGCTTTTACGTATTTGGTAGCGACCAATTCGCCCTGACCTTGAATACCTCCCGAACCTTAACGGTTAATATTTTTGGTGAGGTGGCTAAGCCCGCTTCGTACACGACATCGGCCTTAAATACGGCGATTAATGTGTTGTCAGCCAGTGGTGGCCCGAACGAACTGGGAAGTGTGCGTGCGATTCAGATTATCCGAGGTAGTACCCGTAAATTATTAGATATTTATGCATTCATGAAGGATCCAATTCTTCAGTTTGATTTCTTTCTACAGAATAACGATATCATTTATGTACCACCGGCAGAGATTATTGTACGTTTAGAAGGGTCCGTGAACCGCCCAATGCAGTATGAGATGAAGAAAACCGAAGGGATTCAGGATCTTATTTCATTTGCTGGGGGATTAAAGAAAGATGCCTTTACCGAGACAATTCAAATCCAACGCTATGAAAACAATAAAATTGTCCTTCAGGATTACAATTTAGCCGATGTACTTTCGAAAAAAGTGACGCTTCATTTCATTAATGGTGATATTGTTCGATTTAAAGAAATTAATAGCCCTCTGAAAACTATTGCTAAAATCTCCGGTGCCGTGTTTTACCCAGGAGAATATGACATTGTGACGACGAAGACCATTAAGCAATTAACCGAAAAAGCCCGAATAAATCCAGAGGCAAAATTAGATCAGGCATTCATTTTTCGGAAGAAGTCCGACTTGAGCACCTCAGTCATCACCATCGCCTTGCAAGACATTTTATCAGGTAAGAAAGAAGATTTTGTCTTGCAAAACGAGGATTCCTTACTCATTTATGAACAAGCGCGTTATGTGGAGAAATTCAGCATTGCTGTTGTAGGGGATGTAAAAACTCCGTTCACACAACAATTCAAATATGGCGAAGGAGTCAGTGTACAAGAGGCTATTGCTTTGGCTGGGGGGTTAAAAACCAGTGCGTCTTCAGAAGCCTATATCTACCGAACAGATCCATTCAGTGCGAAGAAGACGACCTACATTCCGGTCACGACAACCTCCAATACTGCGTTAGTTTCGGGAGATCAATTGGTAGTATTGAACAAGGAGGAATATGAAATTGATTATTCCATCAGCATAGGTGGAGAGGTAAATAAGCCCTTGAAATTACGCTATGATCCGAGTTTAAGCATGCCGGATTTAATTCGAATGGCAGGTGGAATCACCTTGGCTGGGGATTTAAGTCGGGTGGATGTATTCCGTTTGGAGTTTGGCGTGAATACTCGGCCGACCAGAACCTTTCTCTTGCTTACCCTAGACAAAAAAATAGAAAATTCAAAGGATTTGGCTGATTTTAAGTTGTCGCCCTTCGATGTCATCGTGGTGCGCCGCATTTCGGATTTTAAATTAAATGAAACAGTACAAGTGTCCGGTGAGGTGAAATACCAAGGACCTTATATTTTAAAAACCACAAAATATCAATTTTCAGATTTAATTCGCGATGCCAGCGGATTAACACCTAATGCCGATTTATTCAATACCAAATTAATTCGTTACATAGACAGCAGCGGTATTCTCGTGTTTGATGCCCAAAAAGCTTTGCAACACAAGGGGGATTTAAATTACGACCCGATCCTATATGAAAATGATTACATAGAAATTCCTAAAATATCCGCAGTCGTTTCGATTGACATTACGGCTACGAAATACCTCTTGGCGGAAGGGCAAAAGACATTGCAAATCATTTACCAGGGCAGCCACTCAGCAAAATGGTATTTGACCAATTTTGCGGGGGGCTTGATGCCGAAGGCAGATAAGAGCAGTATTTTGGTTATTCGGCAAAATGGCCTAATAAAAGGGACCAAGAAGATTTTCGGTTTTATTAAAAAATACCCTAAGGTCCACTATGGCGATATGATTAAGGTGAGCTATGAAGTAGATAAGGTAATTGATAAGAAAGAAGGTAAATCCGTGGATTGGGATAAGGCTTTAGCAAAAATCATTAGTGTGGGAACTTTGTTTGCCCTAATTACTCAAATCACGAAATAAGTCCATATGAATCTGGAACAAAGCAAGCAGCAGGAGGCATCTTCCGATGAAATCGAAATCGATTTGGTCGCAGAGTTTATCCTGATCAAAAATTTGATCAAAAAGAATTTTATTTGGATACTGTTACTCGGACTATTAGGTGCGGCAGGTGGGTATTTCTATGCCAAGTCACAAAAACCCATCTATGCCGCCAAATATAAGTTTACGGTGAAATTAACCGACATGTCGGGAGGTATGGGTGCGCTTTCAGGCATTGCTTCCCTCATGGGAACGGGTGGCGGCGCGGATCCTTTTGCAAAAATCATCGCATTAGCAGGTGCCGAGCAGATTGTAGGCAAAGCGTTATTTACGCCAGCTCAAGTTAATGGCAAGCAGGATTTGTTAATTAATCACTTCATTCAATTAGAAAAATTAAACGAAGGATGGCATCAAGATAGTGTACTGCATAAAATATCTAGTTTCAAACCAGCCGTGTATGAGGTCAAGGCTCTCAGTTATGCAGAACGCAAGGCATTGTTTCAAATTATAGGTATTGTTGTTGGCGAAGAATCTATTCTACAGCGCGATTATGATAAAAAAACAGGGATTATAAGTTTGCAATTAAATTATTGGAACGAAGATTTTGCTATAGCCCTATCCCAAGCAGTCTATCAGGAATTAGTAAATTTTCACACTTTTGATTCCTATGACAAGATTTCCTTTAATTTGCGCAATGTCAAAAATAAGTTGGATAGTATCCGAAATGCCTTATTGACCGCGCAAATGTCTTCGGCTAAAAAGTCGGATCAAACCTTAGGACTCATCATGCAAGAGGATCAAGTAGCACAAAAAAGTTTAAATATCCGCGAAAATATGTTGATAGCAATGCTTGGCGAGGCACAGAAAAACTATGAAACATTATTTTTAATGCAGCAAAGCACTAAGCCCAATTTCACCATCATCAACGAGCCCTATTCACCCATTACCCCAAGTAGAAAAAATAAAATCCTATTTGCCCTTGTTCCTTTCTTTCTCCTCATCGTAGGATCCATATTCTTATTACGGATACGAATTTTTCTTGCCAATTTATTAACGCGTTCGAAAATCTCTGAATAATATATTTCACGAAATGTCTCTATTCGTTAGAGGTGAAAGTTTTACTATAAATTTTAAAGTATTACTTTGTCGATTTTAAATATATATTTCTAAATTTGTTGTATCATATTAATGGAAATTTTTTGAAAAGATTCTTATTACTAATCATTTGGGTTTTATTCGTGTCAAATTTTATAGTTGCATGGGCAGTATGGCATGTATTGGTTGGGGGAGAAAAGTTTAATGAAAAATGGTCTGTTGGAATTATTCAAATCGCTAAAATTCCGAGTCAATTCTATCATGTTTTATCAAGTAATTTCACAAAAGAATCCAATCATTTAAAAATTATAAATTCAACAGATTCTATCACGATAAATAATTTAAAGGGATATTTTTTATTATCTGCGGTAAATAGCGAGAATAATTTAACAGAAATCAAATTGATTGACATTAATCAAAATAATTTGATAAAAAGATGGAATTTAGACGCCATTAATTTTGACAATTACGAAGGATCAAAAGAAGATCAAAGGTTTTTTCACCCTTTACTTTTGCAAGGTGATATAATAACACAGCTTGGCGGCACTTTACTTCGTATTTCGAATAATTCATCAATAATTTGGAAATCTAAACCGATTTTTCATCATAGTATTGAAATTGATTCAGATGGAAATCTATGGACTTGTGGAACAATTCCAAAAAATTCTAAAAGTAAAAATATTCAATCCATGATATTAGATGATGCATTGTATAAATTGAATCCATTAACCGGGAAAATTGTGTTCGAAAAATCCATTTTTAATATTTTAATTGAAAACGGGTATACTAATTTAATTAACTATTTAGGTCCTATAACGGGTGACCCGATACATTTAAATGATGTACAACCTGCTCTTAGCTCTGGGAAGTATTGGGAAAAAGGAGATTTATTAATTAGCCTCCGCCACCGAAGTACAGTATTTTTATATAGACCTTCAACAAATAAAGTCATTTGGCTTAAAATGGGTCCATGGTCTTTTCAACATGATTGCGATTTTATCAATGACCATGAAATAGGAATATTTGGAAATGATATTGTTATTGTGGAAGATAAACTTAAAGCTAAAGATATACTAATAAACGGCCATAATAACCAATACATTTACAATTTTGAGACTGATGAAGTAAGTACGCCATATTCAAATATGTTCAAACAAGGTAAAATTAAAACTCGCTCAGAAGGACGATCAAGAGTTTTACCTGATGGAAGGCTCCTAGTTGAAGAAACTAATTACGGGCGAATTTTATTGGGGGACAAAAATGGCCTTAAGGGTACATATGTCAGTCGATTGGATAAATATCATATTGCCATGTTAGGCTGGAGCAGGTATTATACCCGGGAAGAATATTTACAAGCAATTAAAAAATAAGTCAAATGTCAATAATTTTGTATGTAGGTCCAGGTATGGGCGGTGGATTATTTGCTGCTATTTTGGGCATCATGATTTCCTTGTTTGTTTCCTTATTTGCCATATTATGGTATCCCTTTAAAAAAATATACCGAAAAATTCGGGGTCCTAAAAAAGAGAATTAGTCATGTACATCGCATTGAGTATTCTTGCTGGATTTTTGACATATATAATATTTCAACAATTAGGCTATATTAACTTGCTTAGCTCCATTTGGCAATTAAACGCTCAAACAATCGTTATCCTTCAGTCCAATTTAGTCGATGACGAAAAACAGAAATCTATTCTTCGTAATTCAAAAAAACTATTTATTGCCTCATTCAAGGCTTTTATTGCAAGTGTATTTGTATTTCTCCCCAGTATCGCTTTTTATTATTTTTATCAATTGCAATTCAGAGAAAATACCTTTTTATTTTTTATTGGCTTGGCGAATGTAGTAGGAATGGGAATGGGTGTCTTTATTTTAAAAAAGAAAAATGAAAAATAAGTATTCATTTTTTGAGCAATTACTCCACAAGATGACTGTGGCAAATCCAATGTTCAATGACGTAAGTTTTGGGATAGAAAAAAACCTTTTTCTATCGCATGCAGCAGCCACTGAACCAAACATAATATTTATTACAGGTCTAGCCAGGTCGGGCACTACCTCCATTTTAAATCATTTAACGCATGCGGAAGTTGGTCACTCCTTGACCTATAATGACCTGCCCTTTTTATTCATGCCAAATGCTAGTTCCTGGTTTTGGAAGAAAAAAAAGACATCCGCACTCGTAGAACGCGCTCATGGGGATTCAATTTTAATAAATCAAGATAGTCCTGAGGCGATCGATGAAATATTTTGGAAGTACCAATTGGAAAACGAATACATAGATGCAATGTACCTGAAATCACATCGCGTTAAAACCGAAGATGTACATCAATATAAACATTTCATTCGGTTACATTTGTCCAAAGCGGGTAAATCAGTTTATTTGACAAAAAATAATAATACGATTCTTCGAATCAAATCGCTGTTGGAAAATACTTCCTTGAAGGCATCCTATATTTTTGCTTTACGAGATCCATTGAGCCACGCCATATCCTTACTCAAGCAGCATCGTTTGTTTACCATAATGCATAAGGAGGACTCATTCAGTTTGAGCTACTTTAATTCGATGGGGCACCATGAATTTGGAATGAACCAAAAAGCATTTTGCTTTAATGATGAGGGGGTGAATCAATCCTTTGGCAACCTCGATAAATTCCAATTGGATTATTGGCTGCATACCTGGCTAAACTACCACCGCTTTTTATTGTCACTACCCTATGAAAAATTGATTTTTGTTTCCTTCGATGATCTTTGCGCAAACCCAACTGAAATCATGGCACAAGTGGTTTCCACATGTCAAGTAAAAGCGACCATACAGCCTATTAGGCCTCATAAAGCACCGAATTACCACGATATAAATGAGCCCTATTCGAATGAATTGTTGGCCGACTGTCAAGCTGTATACCTTAATTTAAAGTCCCGATGTTTATCTACCAAATAAGGAAGTTGAAAAGCAAGCTTAATTATGCGCTATTGAAGACGATATCCTATCGGATTTTTGCATCTACTTTAACGTTTATACTTGTCTATTTAAATACGGGCCATTTGGAAATTGGCTTAACGTTAAGTCTTTTGGAATTGCTTTTTAAACCCTTTTTATATTTTTTTCATGAGCTCGTATGGCTTAATATAGAAAATGGGATTAAGCAAAAATCAACAAAACGTTTACCTCAAAATTTAACGGCGGAGTTGTTTCCTGTGAGTAAGGAAGAAAAAGAATTAGCCTATAAACAAAAGGGGATGAGTATTTGGTTTACGGGTCTTTCGGGTTCTGGGAAATCGACTTTAGCAAAATTGTTAGAGAAGAAATTATTTGAGATGGGCCATCAAACCGTATTATTAGATGGCGACAATACTCGGTTGCATTTGAATCAGGATTTAGGCTTTTCCTTGGAAGATCGTTTTGAAAATATCCGAAGGATATCGGAAGTGAATAAATTGATGAATGATGCGGGAATCATAACCATTTCCTGTTTCATTTCTCCGATGGATGAAATCAGGGAAAAGGCCAAGAGTATTATTGGGCATGAAAACTTTCTATTAGTTTATACGAATAGTTCTTTAGAGGCCTGCATCAGCCGCGACCCGAAAGGACTTTACAAAAAAGCGATTGAAAATAAAATCCCTGATTTTACGGGAATTAGTAGCCCTTTTGAGGTGCCAAAAGATGCGATGGTGAGTATTTCAACTGAAACTAATATTGAAGATTCTTTTTTAGTTTTATGGGAAGCTATTTATCCTGAGCTAACCTTGAAGAAATAGGTATGGACCACACTAATTATAGGACCTATTTATCCTGTATATCTGATAGTTATTGGTTATTCGCACTAAACTGCGCACCAGATATATCACTTTTTTTACATGAAAATAGATTTAAACTCAGCTTCGATGACATCAATTTCATGAGATTTTAACATGTTAAATTCATTTTCTTGTGCTCTTTTAGAAATTTGGCCATTATTTTGTTCTAAAAATCGAACCAACAGTGCTATTAGTTTATCCGGCATCTCAAATTCTTCCTCCAAATATCTTTTAAAAGTATCATAATTTGAAAGATATTTTATCTCATTAGGTATTATTTTTTCAACGGTATCTTCTACACGATCAAACAAAAATTCAGCCTGTTTGGTTGCGTCAAAAAAACGGTAATAGTCTTTCGTATTGTTGACTACCATTACATTATGTTTAGAAGTTTCTTTCCATTCAATAAATTCCAATAAAGGCTTAGAATATGATTCTAATACGAACCGATAGTCAGTTATATGATCTAGAATTGAAGCTGAAACAGGAAATATTATTCCTTGATCCACAAACTTCTTTTTTGCTAATAAGTGATGTATTAAGTAACGATGTATTCTTCCATTCCCATCTTCAAAAGGATGTATAAATACAAAACCAAAAGCGATTATTGTAGCTGCTAAAACAGCATCAAAATCATCGTTTATGAGTATTCTATTTACTTCAATCAATCCATCAATAAGTTCATCAAGATCTTCGTATTTAGCAGAAATATGGTCTGGCATTGGTTCACCACTAATCCTATCATGCTCCCCAACAAATCCTCCTTGAATCCTTAAGCCCATATGGATAAATCTGGAATTCTCAATTACTAAATTTTGCAGCCTAACTAACTCATCTTTCGTAAGTTCATTAAGCCCAGCTTGCCCTATTGCATTTCCCCACCTCGCAGCTCTTTTACTTTTTGGACTTTCTCCCTCGATTGTAAAAGAAGCCTTTGAGTCTTTTAATAATAAAAATGCAGATGCTCTTTGTAATATATCTTTACCTATAATAGAAAGCTTGTTTTTGTTAATATTTTGATAGTTCTTTTGGATATGTCGCTCTAATTTTTTAGACTTAGATATTAATGGACAAAATTTGTTACTACCTGGTAAATTATTTAGCACTAAATGACGTGGAGATTTAATTCCAGATACAGTATATTGTAATTTTTCATCAACAACTGAGACATAGCTTTTCTTAGTTAGATCATCTTTCCCTTTGATTGGTTTGCCTGCAATCCATTCCATTAAAAACCAAATTCGTCTTGAATATTGACCTGTTGGTTCAATACTTACTAATTCAAGAATTTCCTCCTCTGTCAATATTTCACCAAGTTTTGAAAACACCAATAGATTTACACCTTCATATTTTAAGGCAAATACTAAATGATTGTAGAGCGCCTTGATTACCGTTAGATCACTGTTATCATCCGGCAAATAGCTTATGGGATAAACTCTCCATACTACATTTTCAAGACTTTGGTTTTTTTCTGCAACCATGGTCAAAATAAGAGGATAAGGTATTTCTAGACGAAATTTTAGAATGATCGCTACATAACCTACCGAATATCCGGGGTAAGGCTTTTCTACCCCATTAATTATGGGCGCAATAGTTGAAATATGAGCGCTATTATACATTTCACAATAATTACAGGTGCAATATAGTGAAATTTACTTAACTGAAAAAAATAAGCGCAAAAGATTAATAACAGGCGCATATAAAATAAAAATAATATTAATAGGCGCTAAATGACTAAATTCAAATAAGGAAGACAGTGTAAATCGTCAGCAAAAAGTGGACCGATAGAGGTTATTTCTTAGGGAGTGTTTCCAAACAATTATTAACTTAACAAAATGGAAACAAGAAAAAAACAATCAGCAGAAAATTACATCAAAGACATCCGTCGAAAGACACGTCGCCTGTTTAGTTCCGAGCAGAAGATTCAAATCATTATGGAGGCTTTACGAGCCGAGAGTTCGATAGCGGAACTATGTAGAAAACATTCGATCCAAGAGTCTACTTTTTACAAGTGGAACAAAGAATTCTTGGAAGCGGGCAAGAAGCGATTATCAGGAGATCTAACCCGAGAAGCCACCAGTGATGAGGTCGCTGATCTTCGCAAAGAGAACCTTAAACTTAAAGAGACCTTAGCTGATTTAGTTCTTCGCTATGACATCGTAAAAAAAAGTTTAAACGCCTTGGATTAAGCGAAAAGCTCAAACGATATATGCGATTGACAGCATCTGAAAAACAAGAAATCATTCATATGGTCACAAGATCAGATATAGGGATTAATCGAACACTCAAGCAATTGGGTTTGAATAAAAGTACCTTTTATCTTTGGTATAAATTATACAGTGATTTTGGGGTGGATGGACTAAGTCCTAACAAGCGTTGTGGCAGGCGTCATTGGAATGTGATTCCCCCACAGCAAAAGAACCTGGTGGTTGAATTAGCTTTAGAACACACACAGCTTTCCTGTAGGGAGCTAGCTTGTAAATTAACCGATGAGCAGCAGATTTTCATCTCAGAGTCTAGTGTGTGCCGTATTTTAAAGAAAAGAGGATTGATTAGCCCTCCAGCTCATGCGTTTATTCAGGCAGCCGATGAATATAAAAACAAGACTGAATTTGTTCATCAGATGCGGTAAACGGATTTCACCTATTTTAGAATAGTCGGTTGGGGCTGGTATTTTTTAAGCACGGTGATCGATGATTTTAGCCGCTACATTGGGAACTGTGTGAATCCATGAAAGTAGAAGACGTAAAAAGAACCTTAGATCGGGCAATTGTTAAAGCTAAATTAATCACCAAACCAAGACCTCGATTACTCTCTGATAATGGTTCATGTTATATGGTAAAGGAGCTAAAGCAATGTACGTCGTCAAACTAAAGTGGACTTTTCCTTTAGGAGTGATTTTTCTAATGGACCTAACAAATCAATCAAATAACTAACATGATGAAATTTAGAAAATTCGCACATAAAATTCTAATTAATTAACTCATCATATTTACCCATTCGAGAAACTACTCCACCACTAAGTTCAATTATAAAATCACAATCTTTCAG
>CAMBGA010000056.1 GCA_945866095.1 Spirosoma fluviale | reverse complement strand
CAAAAAATTCATCTGCAATATCCTCACTAATGACTGTATCGTTAATTAAAATCATTTAATTCCTATTTTAGTTTGCAAAGGTAAGAAATATCTAGGGGCAATAAAATCGGGTCATTGCCGTTTAATTAGATAATTTTGGTAATTTTGCGAACACAATATCCTGAAGAATTTGTATAGGATCATCCGGCTCTTCTTGTTGCTTATTTCGATTTCTTTTTATGCAAATGCATACAAGGATTTACCAGATACAATTTCCATTGGCAATGTTAAGGTGATTATTCACGCTTCCGCCAAACCCATTTTTGATAAAGAATTCAATATGTTGGGGGCCAACAAACGCTATTCAACAGCTTTATTAGCCAAGATGCGGCTTTATTTCCCTTTAATTGAACCCATTTTGAAAGAGGGAAACGTACCGGATGAATTCAAATATTTGTGTGTCCAAGAAAGTACATTAAATCCCAATGCTGTTTCCACTTCTGCTGCTGTTGGTTATTGGCAATTTAAACTTGAAACGGCCATAGACGTAGGGATGAAGGTGGATAAACAAATAGACGAAAGAAGGCATATCATTGAATCAACGAAGGGAGCTGTCAATTATTTTACTCGAAATAACGGTGTGTTGGATAATTGGCTAAGCACTTTACTGTCCTACAGAATGGGCCTTAGTACGCTTAAAAAGACGAATTACGCACAAGACTGGAAAGGGAAAACGGAAATAGAAGTGGACTCATCGACCGATTGGTATTTGATCCGTTTCCTAGCCTACAAACATTTCTGGGAAGATAAATTACAAAATGAACCCAATATTGACCTAGAAAACACGATGGTAACTATGCAAATGACTGGGGGAAGAAACCTATATGAGTTATCGGATTCACTTCAATTATCATACGATGATTTAAAAAAACACAATGCTTGGATTTTAAAAGATTGGATACCCAATGGCAAAACATATACACTTTACCATCCAAGCAATATCAAGACCTTTGTTTCTAATACCAATAAGCCTTTTACGGAACCCATAGAAACTCAAATTTTAACGGCTTCTGTTGATTCTAGTAAATTATATCAACCAAGTCCAAATAAGAAATCAAAAAATGCGGCGATCATGTCAGATCAAATTGAGACCCGCTCCCATACCGTCATTTCGGGAGAAACACTTTCGTCGATCGCGAGTAAATATGAAATGAAATTACCTGAGCTTCTTAAATTAAATGGATTTGACATGAAGACGATGATCATGTTAGGTCAAAAAATAAAAGTAAAGCGTGCGGTTCCTATGTTAGAAGTAATATCCCAACAGTTAGATAAAAAGGCGAAAAATGCGCCTAAAAAAGAGAATAATATTGTTATTATTGAAAAAACAAAGGAAGAAGAGCCGGCGCGCAACATCACAACGAGTGAAAAAGGAAATAGCTTTATCATAGCACCCGCAGATTCTAGAGAGATCAGTATAAAATCCGAATCTGAGGTCGCAAAAGTAGAGTTTAAAAATAAATCGGTCGAAAAACCGGAAGTCGAGCTACACGTAGAAACCTCCAATGCCTCTGAAATAAAACATACGATTCATACGGTGCAAGCTGGAGAAACGCTATTTAGAATTTCGAAGACCTACTCAATTTCAACAGAGGATTTAATTAAATGGAATAACTTGGCTAAGAATCCAAGCTTGAAAATAGGGCAAAAAATAAAGTTAATCCCCTAATTATTTTTTTCTAAGGATCAATAATCCATCTCGAAGCGGAAGAAGCGTTTTTTCAACGCGAACATCATCTAGGCATTTTTGATTGAAATCCCGCAAGGCAACCGTTGATTTATCTTGGGCAGTTGCATCAATTATTTTACCACTCCATAAAACATTGTCGACGATAATAAGTCCGCCAGAACGCACCTTGTTGATCACCAAATCAAAATAAGTGGCATAATTCCTTTTGTCGGCGTCAATAAAAACCAAATCAATAGGGCCATCAATTTTCTTTACTTCATCTTTTGCGTCTACAATTCGATAATCGATTTGAGAAGCATAGGGAGATCGATTGAAAAACGAACGGGAAAAAGTCTCCAACTCTTCATTGATGTCGATGGTGATTAAATGGCCTTTTTCTGTTAATCCCTCCGCCAAACACAAAGCAGAATAACCCGTATAGGTACCTATTTCAAGAATAAGCTTGGGCTGTAAAATTTTAGAAATTAGGGATAAAAATCGGCCTTGCAAATGCCCTGAAAGCATTCTTGGTTGCAAAATCAAAGCATGTGTTTCCCGATTCAATTCTTTCAATAAAGCGCTTTCAGGATCTGAAAATGATTGAGAATACGCTTCAATATTTGAATCGATAAATTCCATGAATTATTTGATCCCGGTGTAAAAGAAATCGAGTGAATTTTCAGGATCATTCGATAAAAAATAATCATGTACCTGAATGGAATTGACTAAAGAATTATTTTGATTTGATAATGAATTGCGGCTTAAGCGATTCGCTAAATCATAAGGAACCTGTAACCAAGTCCTTGGAAGGCGATATTGCAAATTAAAAATATCAAATTTGGTAATTCGTTCCACCGACTTTTTATTCTCTTCGTAGTATTTCATGACCTTGTCATTTCCATGAATACCTTCGGTGATTACGTTAGAAAAATGCTTTTCCATGAGTTGCTGCAATCCATCCGCATAATATTCACGCACGTGCCATGGGTTGCGAGTCAACGAGAATTTTTTATTGACCGTCGTCAAATACAATTTACCCCCAGATTTTAACACTCGGGCCGCTTCTGCCAGAAAAAAAGAATCAGGTTCTATATGTTCAATCACTTGAAACGTAATCACAAAGTCAAAATGATTATCAGGCAAATCCTGAAGTGGTGGCAAAAACATGTCAATAAAAGTGAAATCAGGGTACTTTTGACCCAACGATTCCATTAATTCAGTATTCTTATCTACCCCAGTATAGCCAGAAACCTTATCCACTAAAACGCCTACTCCCCTACCTGTACCACAACCGATTTCCAATACATTCCCATGGACTAAATGACTCACATGTTGATATGGAAATAAAAGTCGCTGGTGAACGGGATTATCTGAAGCAATTTCAGATGAGGCTATTTCAGTAGTTTTGTACATATTCAATTAATTGAAGCGCAAAGTTAAGGATAATTAAAAAGATTTTAATTGATATTTCATAATTTGCCACATGCAATTACAAATTGGAAATTTAAACCAAAATAACTTGTTGCCCTGCGATGGTCTGGTCAATTATCATCCCTTTGCTTTCTCGACAGAAGAAATAAAGGCATACTTCCCATATTTATCCAATGAAATAGCTTGGCAGCAAGATGTGGTTAAGCTATTTGGCAAGACCTATATCACAGATCGGAAGGTTGCTTGGTATGCAGAAAAACCATTCATATACCGCTATTCGGGCCAATCGAAGATCGCTTTGCCATTTTCACCTACCTTGTTAGACATTAAATCACAAGTGGAAAAGCTCACCGGATCTGAATACGATGCGTGTCTTTTGAATTTTTACCACAATGGGTCCGAGGGAATGGGTTGGCATAGTGATAACGAAAAAAGCATTAGCCCCAATAGCAGCATCGCCTCGGTTAGCTTGGGTGTCACAAGAAAATTCCAATTTAAACATAAAACCCAAGAACTTAAATTAGACCTAATCCTCGACTCAGGAAGCGTATTAGATATGCGAGAAGAGACGCAAGAATTTTGGCTACATGCCTTACCCAAAAGCAAAAAAATCGCAGGAGCTAGAATCAATTTAACCTTTAGAAAAATGGCTGATTCCTGTGAAATTGGACAAGCATAAAGAATTATAAAAAATATTGCCGACCTTTGTCGGAAATTTCAGCAAACGACGTGTCAGAAGAAAACGAATCAAGACCCCCATTTAAAAGACCATTTAGGCATTTTACGACCCCTCAAACAGATAACAAAGAAATTGTATTTGGAATACAATCGGTGTTAGAAACCTTGAGATCAGGGAAAGAAATAGACCGTTTATTAGTCCAAAGGGAATTGGGTAACGCTGAAATATTAGATTTGGCTAAGGAAAAAGGAGTTCAAGTCCAAAAAGTTCCTTTAGAAAAGTTAAATCGAATCACAAGAAAAAATCACCAAGGAGCGATTGCATTTGTTTCGGCTATACATTATGCCAAACTAGAAAATGTGATAGCCACTACCTTCGAAAAAGGTCAGGTACCCTTGGTGTTAATTTTAGACCGAATTACAGACGTCCGTAATTTTGGAGCCATTGCCAGAACGGCAGAATGTGCGGGTGTACATGCCATTGTCATTCCAGCTCGCGGAGCTGCACAGATCAATGCAGACGCCATGAAAACGTCCTCAGGCGCCTTGAATTTTATTCCTGTATGTAAAGAGGAAAACCTGATTCAAACGGTTGACTTCCTTCAAAACTCCGGATTGAAAGTTGTTTCATGTACGGAAAAAACAAAAACATCGATCTACACTTGCGACCTAACCGTGCCATTAGCCATCATATTAGGATCAGAAGAAGATGGAATTTCAGATGAATTGATTCGTAAATCGGATGAATTAGCTGCTATTCCACAAAGTGGCCAAGTAGGTAGTTTAAATGTATCTGTTGCCACGGGAGTTGTCATTTTTGAAGCAACACGCCAGCGAGTTTAATCGTTTTAAGCTTAATTCCTTAGTCTAAATACGATTGATCAGATTAGCAGAAGCCTGCGCGGTGGGCAATAAAGTCACGTCTGATAAATTGACATGTGCCTGCGCCATCACCATAAATCTCAAAACTTCGGCGACGTCCTTAGCCACAAGTGGCTCGAAACCCTTGTAAACAGCATCTACTTTATCCGCATCGCCTTTAAACCGCACAGCGGAAAACTTCGTATTGACGGCACCGGGAGCTAAATTAGAAACTTTGATACCGAAAGGATTTAGATCAATGCGCATGCCTTGGGATAAAACCTCAACAGCTGCCTTAGAAGCACAATAAACAGCTCCATTGGCATAAATTTGTTTACCTGCAATCGATGAAATATTGATAATATGACCTTGTTTACGGGCAATCATGAAAGGGATAACTGATTTAGATACATATAATAAGCCGTTGACATTTCCATGCATCATCGCATCCCAATCGGCGACGTCACCATCTTGAATAGGTGAAAGTCCATGTGCATTACCCGCATTATTAATTAGAACATCTATATTTTTCCAGTCTTCAGATAAAGAAGCAAAAGAAGATTGGACTTGGCCTAAATCGCGAACATCAAAGATCAAAATAGTGGAATCAACCGAAATTTCTTTTTGCAAAGACTCGAGACGATCTTTTCTTCTCCCACATAAAATTAATTTATATCCATTTTCAGCTAAAACTAAAGCTGTTTCACGTCCAATTCCTGAACTAGCACCCGTAATGCACGCAATTTTTTCCATAACAAAATATTTTAACAAAGGTAATGTCTAAATTTGTAAAATAATATCAATTCCATGAATTACCTGATTGTTGGCCTAGGTAACATAGGCCCCGAATATCTTTTCACGCGACATAACATAGGGTTTATGGCTGTCGATTATTTGGCCAGACAAAAGGATATTAAATTTTCAACGGACCGTCTCGGTTCCATCACGTCTTATAAACTCAAAGGAAAGACCATTTATTTATTAAAGCCGAATACGTATATGAACCTAAGTGGTAAATCAGTTCTTTACTGGAGCCAACAATTAAAAATAGAAATTGACCGATTGCTAATCGTCCTAGACGATATCGCGTTACCTTTTGAAACCATTCGACTTAAACCTAAAGGATCTAATGGAGGACATAATGGATTAAAGAGCATTGAGGCATCCTTAGCTTCGACTGAATATGGAAGATTACGCATGGGCGTTGGAAGTGATTTTCCGAAAGGAAGACAGGCAGATTACGTGTTAGGCAACTTTGAAACCAAAGAATTAGACCAAATTTCATTCGTCTTAGACCGCAGCTCTGAAATAATAGAGAATTTTTGCTTGGAAGGAATCCAACAAACAATGAATAAATTTAACCAATAGTTGCACTATTAGAAGAATTATTGATTTATTTCAATATTTTAATATTAGAATTATTCAAAACTTTTAATAATTTTAACAAAATTAAATTTGGCTAATAATAAATATACTTTAACAATATACTGAATTTAGCATTAATTTTAGAATATACATATTTACTCCACTAAAAATTGTCTAAAATAAAGTTTTGCAATATTAAAAAAATGCAATAAATTTGTATTGTTGATTTAGTATATAAATATAACAAAACAAATGAAAAGTAAAATAACAGTGATTAGCGTCCTACTAGGTTTAGGATTAATCAACCCAACAGTACAAGCAAGCGGTTTGACAGGAAAAGGTGCAAATGCCATCGTGTCATCAAAGAGAGAAACTCTTTCAGAAGTAATTCAAACATTAATATTAAAAGAAAATTCAGCGACTAAGACTTCGTCTGCCAGCCTAACCATTTCAATATTAGAGGATTATCAAAAAAATAATCAAAATTACCTTAAAATAAGCAAAGAAGATAAAGCCATCTTTAACGAAACGATCAAAACTATTATTTCTCAGGGAGATAATATTACGGATGCCAGTACGTTAACATGGATAAAAGAAATAAGTAAAACGGCCAATGCAATTAATGTTGTTTGGGCTGTTGTAGAAGAAGAAAAAAGTATCGAAACTTCAGCAAATAATTTGCCAGAGACTCAGGTTGATACCATTGTCGTATTCTAATTTAGATTGTAAGTAGTTTTCATAGTTAAATAGGTTTAGAGGTATTCAGAAAAGGTGTTGTTTTTAACGACACCTTTTTATTTTTTTGCATTAAACTTATATTATATCCACAAAATCGCTATATTCGTATAAATTTTCATAGTTAAATAGGTTTAGAGGTTACATAAATAAGGCCAGAAGTTTCTTCTGGCCTTATTTTTATTTATTAAATGACGTAAAAATCAATTTACCGTCGCTCCATTCCAAATCTTTTTATCCGGCTGTACAAACGAAAGTGACCCGTCCGCATCCTCAGCCATCAAAATCATTCCCTCACTTTCCAATCCCATCATTTTCCGGGGAGCTAAGTTGGCCAAGAAACTAACCTGCTTCCCAACGACCTCTTCAGGTTTAAAATATTCCGCTATTCCACTTAGAATGGTACGATCTTTAATTCCATCATTCACGGTCAACTTCAATAGCTTTTTGCTCTTGTCCATTTTTTCAGCGGCAATAATTTCACCTATCCGAATATCCATTTTAGCAAAGTCGTCAAATTCAATGGTTTCCTTACCTGGCGGAACTGTTTTAGCAGCTAATTCCATAAGATTTTTGGTATTATTTAATTTATCAATTTGAACTTGGATCGCATCATCCTCTATTTTATCAAATAACAAACCTGGATTTTTTAAGGTACGTCCTGCTGGAATAATTTCAAAGTCGCCTATGTGAGTCCAAGAATAATCAGTCATCCCAAGAGCTTTCCTCAATGTATTAGCGGTAAAAGGAATAAACGGCTCTAGAGCTATAGCTGCTTGCGCGACCAATTGGACCGCAAAATTCAAAATAGAACCCGCTTTTTCTCGATCCTCTTTAATCACCTTCCAAGGTTCTGTCTCAGCCAAGTATTTATTCCCCAGCCTTGCAATTTCCATAGCGATCACCAAGGCATCCCTAAATTTAAATGCAGCTAAAGCAGCGTCTAATTTGGCCGGAATATCCTGTAAGGCAATCCTTAATTCTGATTCTAAGCTTGATTCCGAACACTTAATAGGCACTTGTGAGTCGAAATTTTTATCGATCAACACAAAAGCCCTGTTCACGAAATTTCCTAAAATAGCCACTAATTCAGAATTATTTTTGGTCTGAAAATCAGCCCAAGTAAAGTCAGCATCCTTAGTTTCAGGACTTAAAGAAGTCAATGTATAACGCAAAACATCTTGTTTTCCTGGGAAGTCCTGCAAATATTCATGTAACCAAACAGCCCAATTCCGAGAGGTCGAAATTTTATCCCCCTCTAAATTCATGAACTCATTGGCAGGTACTTGGTCCGCCAACTGGAATTCCCCGTGAGCCATGCACATCGCAGGAAAAATCAAACAATGGAAAACAATATTGTCTTTGCCTATGAAATGAACAATTTGACTATCCTTCGCCTTCCAGTACTTTTCCCAGTCGGGTGTCAACTGAGTCGTCATCGACATATAACCAATGGGGGCATCAAACCAAACATATAGCACCTTACCCTCCGTATCTGGCAAAGGAATAGGTACACCCCAATTTAAATCTCGGGTCATTGCACGCGGCTTGAGGCCTTCCTGCAACCATGATTTCACTTGGCCCAACACATTTGGCTTCCACTCGGGATGCGAGTCAACGTATTTTGTCAACTCTCCTTGCCACTGATCTAAGGGCAAAAACCAATTCTTAGTAGGTTTTAATACAGGTGAAGCGCCGCTCAACATCGATGTAGGATTCAACAGCTCATTCGGAGACAAAGTAGTCCCACATTTTTCACATTGATCTCCATAAGCCCCAGCTTGCTTACAAGAAGGACAATCCCCCGTTATATAGCGGTCAGCCAAAAACTGAT
This sequence comes from Spirosoma fluviale, assembly GCA_945866095.1. Classification (GTDB taxonomy): domain Bacteria; phylum Bacteroidota; class Bacteroidia; order Cytophagales; family Spirosomataceae; genus Aquirufa; species Aquirufa fluvialis_A. The sequence goes on along the minus strand of CAMBGA010000056.1, from coordinate 6,675 downwards.
TCGCCGACTCATCGAAATACTGCATCGTCGTCTCCTCCACAAATTTTCCCTCCTCGTAAAGCTTCAAAAAGAAATCTTGAGAAAACTGATGATGTACAGGATCTGAGGTCCTTCCATAAAAATCAAACGATATACCAAAATCCTTAAAAGAGGATTTAATTTCTTTATAATAATAGTCAACCACTTCTTGGGGTGTCTTACCCTCTTTTTGGGCCTTAATTGTAATAGGAACACCATGTTCATCCGTCCCAGAAACAAAAATCACATCCTTTTTCTGTAAACGTAAAAACCGAACATAAATATCAGCAGGCAAATAACATCCAGCTAAATGACCAATATGAATAGGACCATTCGCATAAATTAAAGCCGCCGTTACTGTAGTCCGTGAAAATGTAGACATATCTTGAAATTCAATTAAAAGACAAAAATAAGTAAAAAATCATCAACCCGTCGATAAAATATACACGTCAAAATTTAATACAATGACTTGCAATTCAAAAAAAATAAAATTATCTTTGCATTCCAATTTTAATAAATAAAGAGAACATACATGTTAATTATTTCAATTAAAGATAACGAGTCAATTGATAAAGCTTTAAAGCGTTTCAAAAAGAAATTTGAGAAAACAGGTGTAGTAAAAGAACTTCGTAGAAGATCTGCATTTGAAAAACCATCAATCTCTCGCCGTACTGAACTTATTCGTGCGTCTTACAAGCAGACTACATACGGGAATATAAACAACTAATTCCTACTAAATATTTAAAGAATTGACTACTTTCGGGCTATGAATCGAGAGTTAGTCAATTTTTTTTTGGTGCATCTCAAAGTAGAAAGAAGACTAAGTATTCATACGGTCACTGCGTATGAAAATGACCTCAAGCAATTTCTTGCATTTATCGGATTAGAGGCAGACATTACAGAAATTAAATCGGATTTAATCAGAAGCTGGCTGATACAATTATCAGATGATACCATTCAAAACCGTAGCATTAATCGCAAACTAGCAACTTTAAGGACTTTTTTTAAATTTCTATTACGTCGGGGTGATCGACTAGACAACCCCATGACCACCATTAAAATAATTAAAACGAAGAAAAAATTGCCCCAATTTCTTCGAGAATCCGAAATAGAACCCTTGTTTAATACGCCGATTGACATAAACTCGTTTGAAGATTTACGAGATCAGTTAATCCTATACTTATTATATGGGACAGGAATTCGTTTGGCAGAATTAATCTCATTAAAACGAGTACAAGTTAATTTGCAATCAGGAACCATTCGGGTCATTGGAAAAAGAAACAAAGAACGAATGATTCCCATCCCAAAACTGATTGAGGTCCTCATCACAAATTACTTAAGCGCTTGCCCATTTACGCATGAAAATTTATTGCTAACTGACAAAGGTGAAATACTCTATCCTGTTTTTGTTCAAAGACTTGTTAAAAAACAATTGAGTCGCATTAGCACCTTAGAGAAGTTATCACCCCATATTTTACGTCATACCTATGCCACACACTTATTGAACCGTGGGGCTGATTTAAATGCCATTAAAGAGTTATTAGGGCATGCTAATTTAGCGGCAACCCAAGTGTACACCCATAATTCAATGGAAAAAATCAAGGAAATTTATTCACAAGCACACCCTAAAGCCTAGTTAGGAAGAATCACAGGACCCGCTTGATTGATTTGAGATACGTAGGTTTCAGAACCAATTCCTACATTTGCAAATTCAGCCGCCATGCTTTTAGCTACTTTTTGGGCAACTTCCTCCCCTTTTGAAAGGGCAAATAAAGAAGGACCAGAGCCTGAGATTGAACAACCTAAAGCTCCTGCCTGCAATGCTGCCAATTTTACTTCTTTAAAAGCGGGAATTAAAATAGCACGAGAGGGTTCAATGATTACATCTACTAAAGAACGACCAATTAATCCATAATCGGGTAACAGTAAACCAGCGACCAAACCAGCTACATTTCCCATCTGAGTAATGGCGGTCGACAAGTATATTTCTTTGTTCAAAATACCTCTTGCGTCTTTTGTATTAACCTCAATCTGTGGATGAACAATACTGGCAAACAAATCTGTTGGCGTAGGTATTTGAATAATATCCAAGGGTTCATAACTTCGAATAATGACAAAACCACCCAATAAACTAGGCCCCACATTATCTGCATGGGCAGATCCACAGGCTACGCGTTCTCCCTCCATCGCAAAAGGAAGTAAATCTTTTTGTGCTAAAGGACGCCCCATTAACTCGTTCGCGGCAAAAACTCCCGCCACAGCTGATGCAGCAGAGGAGCCTAATCCAGAGCCTAAAGGCATGTCCTTATGTAAGGAGAGTGAAAAACCTTGGTCCGACTTGCCTATAAATTCAAGAAACTTTTGAATCGCAATGCCAGCCGTATTTCTTGAAACTTCTTTCGGTAAACGACCTTCATCTCCCGTTATTTCAATGATTTCAATTCCAGGGGAATCCTTTTTAACCAAAACTACTTCGTCACCAGGATGATTGACAGCAAAACCAAATATATCAAATCCACAAGCCACATTGGCCACAGTAGCAGGAGCATAAACACGTATTTTTTCCATATTTACCCTAAATAACTACCTATTGAAACGATGTCGGCAAATACACCTGATGCCGTAACTTCTGCACCAGCTCCTGGCCCTTTAATCACTAAAGGCCTCTCATGATATCTTTTCGTAGTAAATGCAATCACATTATCTGCTCCATCCATTTGATAAAAAGGATGTGAAGAATCCACTTCCTTTAGCCCTATAGTGATTTTCTGATCCTCTAAAGTGGCGATATATCGCAAAACATGGCCATTGGCATGTGCTTTGTTAACCATTTCTTCAAAATAAGCATTTTGATTTTTCAACTCGTCAAAAAATGCGTCGACCGTGGGCGCCATTTCGCATGAACTTGGAATAATAGGCGAAATGGTAATATCTGAAAACTCCAATTTCAAACCTATTTCCCTACTTAAAATCAATATTTTTCTAGCCACATCCATCCCACTCAAATCTTCACGTGGATCCGGTTCCGTATATCCCTTTTTCTTTGCTTCCATTAAAACATCTACAAAGGATTTACCAGGAACAAAGGAATTGAACAAATAAGATAAGGTTCCAGACAAGATACCTTCTATTTTTTCAAAACGATCGCCCGATGAGATTAGGCCCTGCAAAGTATTGATAACCGGTAAGCCAGCGCCCACATTCGTTTCATATAAAAACTTCACTCCCTTCGCTAAAGCCGTTTGATGCAATTCGGCATAAAGCGCATAAGGACCTGAATTAGCCACTTTATTCGGAGTAACGACGGATACATTTGCTTGAAATAAACCCAAATAATATTGATAAATATCTTTGCTCGCCGTACAATCTGCAAAGATTGAATTAGGCAAATTCAATTGCTTTAAATCACCAACAAAAGAAGTTAAATCATGTTCAGACCCCTTTGAATCTAATATTTCAATCGCCTTTTTAAGATCAATCCCGGTTTCATTAATATATTGCTTTCGGCTGTGGGCCAAGCCGACCAACTTAATTTTTAATCCTTTATACTTAGCCAAATATCGTTCTTGGCCAATCAATTGGGCCAATAATGTCTTGCCAATCAATCCTGTTCCTACTAAAAAAAGATGCAAGGTTTTTAGTTGGGAAAAGAAGAAAGTCTCATGAATCACATTCAATGCCTTAGACAAATCCTTTTGCTCAATCACCACAGAAATATTCAATTCAGAAGAACCCTGTGCCGTAGCTACAATATTAATTCCATTCTTACCTAAAACAGAGAACAATTTACCACTCACACCTGTGTGCTTCCTCATTCCCTCTCCCACCACAGCAATCACAGAAAGATCATTTTGTATATCAATTCCCTCGATATCACCTGACTCAATCTCAGCAGAAAACTCTCGGTGCAATATCGCTTTCACCTTATCAGAGACCTGAGGCTCGATGGCAAAACAAATGGAATGCTCCGATGAGGCTTGAGAAATCAAAATCACTGATATTTTTTCCCGAGCTAACACCGTAAATAATTTAGCTGATACTCCAGCCACACCGATCATCCCAGAACCTTGTAAATTAACAAGCGACAAATGATCAATGGAACTTATACCCGTAATAATGTAAGGACTTAAGGTAGAATCTTTGCTAATGACGGTACCCTTAAATGTAGCATTAAATGTGTTTAATACTCGGATAGGTATGTTTTTAGCAAAGGCAGGTTGTAAAGAAGGAGGATAAATTACCTTAGCCCCAAAATGAGTTAATTCCATGGCTTCTGCATACGAAATAGAGGGGATCGTAAAAGCCGCAGATACCTTGCGAGGATCCGCTGTCATCATTCCATCCACATCGGTCCATATTTCAATTTCCTTCACATCTAAAGCAGCGCCAAAAACAGAAGCTGTGTAATCGGAACCACCCCGGCCTAAAGTAGTGGTATCTCCATTGTTATCAGAACCAATAAAACCTGTGATTAAACAAATTTTATCTGTATGATCCTTGAAATAAGATTGAATTAACGAATTTGTTTCTGAAAATAATACCTCAGATTTTCCAAAATTCCCATTGGTTTTAACTAACAATCTAGCGTCCACATATTCAACAGGCAGACCTTTTTGCTGCAAAACCGAAAAAATCAATTGGGTCGATAAGCGTTCTCCAAAACTCACTAACAAATCAGAGGTCTTTGGTGAAATCTCTTTAATTAAACTTATGCCCTTTAAAACATCGCGCAATTCATTGATTAAGGTACGGATTTGGGCAATCACTTGGGACTGGCCGGTAACCGGAATAAAGTGTTTAATAATCTCAAAATGCCGATTTTCAATATCTTCAATGATGGAATTATCGGTATTTTTTCTCTTGGAAGCTAGGTTTCCTGCTTCTAATAATTGGTTTGTCACACCGCTCATCGCGGAGAAAACCACAGCAAATTTAGTTTGAGCCTTAAAATTCGATTCGATGATCGAAATAACAGATTGAATGCTGACTACACTACCACAACTCGTACCCCCAAATTTTAATATCTTTTCCATTAAATACGAAAACAAAATGACTCTTATCTCTACAAACAGACAAGAAAGTGAGCAAATATACAATATTAGGCTGTATTTTTGCCTATCACTTGATGACCTTTATGCTTTCTTTGGGTGCTTTTCTTGAAATTATCCGAAAGCACCGAAATATTGCCATCCACTTCAAACATCGCTAGATTAACTAATTCAACACTTTCAACGCCATGTTCACGAACCACAGCCTTGAGTTGGTCTATCGATATTTGCGCTTTTTTCAAGCCATCCAATTTAACTTCCCCTTGATATATTAACATAATGGGCTCCCCTTCGATGGCTTTAGAAAATCCCTTACTCATCAAGGATATCTTTTTGAACACATAATTCATCAAGAAAAGTGAAAATGCTGCCACTAATCCACCCTCCAGTGACGAGTCAGCACCCACCATGGCATTTTGAACTGAATTAGAAATTAATAAAATGAAAACTAAATCGATAATGGATAATTGCGCAAACTCTTTCTTTCCAAAAACACGAATAGCCGCCACGATAAACACGTAAACGGCTATTGATTTAAGGGCTATACTCAGGTAGCCTTCCATATATTTATTTTTTCTTCTCCGCTGCCATCACCATTGAAAGGTTATTTTTGGCAGCTAAATCATACACATCAGTCAAATCCTGTACTGTACGCGTTTTATCTATTGATATAATCAAAGAGGTAGCCTTCTTCGTTTGTAAAATAACTTTTAGAGCAGAATCAACTTGTTCAATCGCAATACCGTTGGCATTGCCATCCAAATAAAACGTATTGCTAGCATCCACCGACAAACGAATCGACTCCACTACAGGTGGAGTCACCTTTGTAGAATCAGCCTTTGGAAGCAATAAACGAATAGCATCCGGAGAAGCTAAAGTCGATATCATTAAAAAAAACATCAATAAGAAAAACAAAATATCCGCTAATGCACCTGTCTCTACCTCGGATGCTTCTCTTTCGCGCTTTCTAAAATTCATACAATTATTTTTTGTTAGCTGGCTTATGCAATAAATCAATAAAATCCATCGCTACAATTTCCATCTTATTAATACTGCGATCAATCATGGTCATCAACAAGGTATACAATACATAGGCAATGATACCCACAATTAAACCTGAAGCTGAAGTAACCATTTTTTCATAGATACCAGAAGCGATCGTCGAGATCTCAATTTTGTTTGAAGTAGAAATATTATGAAACGTACGAATCATACCCGTAACCGTTCCCAAGAATCCAAACATCGGCGCAATACGAGCAATCGAACTCAAAATACCTAAGTTCTTTTCCATGTTGTAGATTTCCAACTTAGCCTTGTTCTCAATCGCACTTTCAATTTCACGGATGGGAGAACCTAAACGACCCAATCCACGCTCTAACATATTGGCAATGGGGAATTTAGAATTCTTGCAATAGGTGATGGCGGCTTGAATATTACCGGCCAATAAAAGTTCATTGATGTTATGAAGAAAGTTCTCGTCTATTTTAGTCGTCTTTCTGATATACAAATACCTTTCAATAAATAAAAAGACAGCAACACTGAACAAGAACAAGATTGGATACATCACATACCCTCCTTTTTCCAATAAACTTAAAATGGTGAATTCTTC
>CAMBGA010000055.1 GCA_945866095.1 Spirosoma fluviale | reverse complement strand
GAAAATTTTAATTTTAGATGGATTTACCCTGTTTCAGAAAGATTTAGACGTAGCTGTTTTTGAAAATTATGGTGAAATTATTTACCGAGATCGTACTTCTCGACATGAATTAAAACACATTGATCATTCCGTAGATGTAATCATAACCAATAAATGTCCCATTGGCGCCGATGATTTAGCTTTATTTCCAAACCTTACACTGATTTTAGTTTCAGCCACCGGCTATAACATCGTGGATGTTCAGGCATGTAAGGAAAAAGGAGTTCAAGTGTCTAATGTCCCAAATTATGGGACATTTTCGGTAGCCCAACATGTCTTAGCGATGTTGCTGAATTACAGCAATCAAGTAGACTTGCATGAAAAATCGGTCAAAAGAGGAGAATGGAGCACCAACCAAGATTGGTCTTATACCCTAAGTCCGATTCGGGAGTGGTACGGGAAAACCTTAGGGATTATAGGCATGGGCAACATAGGCCAAGCATTTTCCAACATGGCTGAGAGTATAGGCATGCAAGTAATATATCATCATACAAAAGATTTACACCTACTTAATCGCAAATTTGTCGGCATACATGAATTAGCATCAACCTCAGATGTGATTAGTTTACACTGCCCACTCACAGAAAAAACGGACAAAATGATCAATAGCGAATTTCTTTCTCTTATGAAAAGCAGTTCTATTTTAATCAACACATCCAGAGGTGGTTTAATTCATTCACTAGATCTAAAATCAGCTTTGGTTTCAGGTCAAATAAGCGCTGCACTTTTAGATGTATTAGAGGTGGAACCACCGACCGTTGGCCATCCCCTCATCGGAATTCCAAATGCCATAATCACCCCTCACATTGCTTGGATTAGCCTAGAAGCTAGAAAAAGGATTGTTACTTCCTTAGAAAATACTTTAAAATCATATATCGAGGGAAAGGTTGTCAACTGTGTCAATCCTTAATTAGGAACTTGGCTTTGCTGAATGCGGCTTCCTATTTTCTTTCCTTCAGATTTTGTCGGAATTTTTGGGATGACAAGGGATATCAGATCTAGTTTTGGATTTAATTTTTGAATGTCGGGATGCCGAACGTCGAACTCGACTTCCCCAGATATCAATTTATATGCGTCATCAGAGATGCCTTGGTGTTCATTAGAAACATTAGAAAACACGGCCAAATGACTCAGAGTGGAATCGCCGGTTAATTTACCCCCTTCCCAACTTACCACTGAGCCTCCATGAGACCAATTGAAACCAGAAAGGGTAAAGTTTTTAGCGTTTATCGATTGGACTTCAGTCAAAGTCATACCCAAAAAAAGACCTGAATTTGTTTTCCAATCAGCGCTTTCACCTTTAATTGTCACATCAACGATGTTCCCATCATGGAAATACACAAACGCTTGCTTTTTAGAATTAGGGAAAATAATGCTACCTCGTAAAGTATCATCCCCAATCACCCAGGAGGTGTAATTGATGACGTTATCAGATCCATATTTTAATTGTAAACCATTCAACGTCATACAATCAAGCACTTCATTTAAACTTCCAAAATTTTGTATTTGATTTTTTTTCTGTGAGCAAGAAAGAAAGGATACGATTAAAATAAGCAGAAATGATCTTTGAAACATATTTGAATGATTTAAAAACAAAAATAAACAAAAGAAAAAGATCTAGGGCTGAGGAATTACATACCTGATAAAAATCAATTATTAAAATGAATAACCGAAGCCGGCATTGAAATTAAGACCTTGAACGGCATAATTCAAATATCGTTGATACGCTTTGCCTGTTAAATTATTTCCTTGAATATGAAAACTTATATTCGGATTGAGCTGATAATGCAATTTAACATTCAAATCCATGATGTCATCTACTGCTACAGCCCTTTGGGTTTTCAAATCACGAGCAAATAACCCTTTTATCAAATATGCATCAAGTGATAATAAAAGTTTATTGGATAATCTAATTGAATTGGTCCAAGAAGCTACCAAATTAGGTCTGTGAAATGGCTTTTCAATGATTAGGTTGTCGTAGGTTGACAAGTCAAATTTTACTCCTGTAGTAATATCCTCAGCCATCTTAAAATTAAAGTGACCTGTTAAATTGACTACTTGTACCTTCCTCTCATCTCCCATATAAATCAATTCAAAAGCACCATTTTGAGTCATTGAATTAACAAAAAATGGAAGATCTGCATATTCAGAATAGGCATACTTAAGTTCAAAATCGACGTATTTTTCGGTAGTTCCTTTGATTCCCCCATACACATTGCCAACTTGGCTTGTATTTTTAACCTGGGTTTTAGCTCCTAGCCAAGGCAATTCTTCTGATAAGTTGGACAACGAATTAAATTGCACATCGCCTCCTACCCCACCAAACAGATGAAAAATATCGAAAGGTGCATAATCAATTGATATTTGTGGGAAAACACTACCCTGTGATTTAGTCGCTATCCCATCACTTGAATTAACGATATTCAAACCTACTTGCAAGGCTATTCGAGCCCCTGAAAACTGAATTTTTGGCTTTAATCGATAAAACTGTCTACTCAGGCTTGTTACCTGCTTAAGTTCCGACAAGATAAAATCTGCATCTATTCGCCCAATCAAAGTAGGACTAAAATCGGTTGAATAGTGGAATTTGGATTGAGAAACCCATTCCGACTCATTTCGTTGGTTCGAGAAAAAATGAAAGGATGAGGTGCCTGAATAATCTGTTTTACCTTCCTTATCAGAATTACTAAAATTACCTGAAACTAGCAAGCGATTATTAAAAACTTCTATATCACGAATCGTATAATACTTGGGGATTTCTTGCATGCCATAAAAAGCAGTGGAATTTTCTTTATAGGAAATGCGACTATCCCAAAATACTTTCTTACCAAAACTTCGACTAGAAAAGCGAACTTCATTTTCACTTCTTCCTGAATATTGATTTAAAACAGAACCTGTTTGGTTGGCATCATGATTGACATACAAGCCTAAAAATTTATTCTCACTAGGAGCATAACCTGTATTAAAATTAAATAATGTTCGGCCGTAGTTCCCTAATCCAAATTTAGCAATATTGGAGTTTTTAACGGTCAAAATAGCTAATTTCGAACCATTAACTTGCAATTTTAAAGCTTCAGGTTCCGTAAACTTAACCAACGAATCTAAGGGCCAATCCCTTGAATCCATTTTTAAAATCACGGATGGTGTTTCTATTTTAAAGGAAGGCAATTCTTCAAATTTACGATCTGAAACCTTTAAGTCAATCGTCTTTTTCGCTCCGCCAAAAGTAGTTATCACACTCCGATCAATCGTGCCTTTTTGGGCCAATATGGTAGGGGTAGTAAGCAAGCCAACAAGCCACAGAAGATGTGCCAGAAGAATCCTATTGACTTTAACCAGGGTTGTGTTCATTGATAACATCCTTATTTTAATGCTTGTAATTTAACTTTGGCCAACTTCTTAATTTCAGTATCGCTAGAACTTTCAATCAAACTAGATAAGATAGCTTTGCTTTGTGGGATGTTTTTCAAATTGGCAAAATTATCTGAAAGTAACAAAAAAGCTTTCCCTACAACTGAGGCCTCCGCATCATAAAAACGACCGGCTTTCTCCACAAAATTCAACTTAATAAAATCGTTAGATTCTTTATATTTGGATTCATTCGACATCATAGTCGCTAAACGCAAGGAAGCCAAAGCTCCTTTTGAAAATGAGTCAAATTTTGTCGTCTCGACCAACCATTGTGATTCTTTCTGCTTATCCCCTTTCAGTTCGTATCCTTTGGCGATTTCCTCTGTAAAGGCAGACAAGACCAGCGAATCTTTTATTGCCAATTGGCCGAATTGATTAGCCGCTGAGTCCAAATAACCCATTTTTAAATATCCTTTCATGATACTGGCACTTGATATTGCATGAAGCGAATCAACAGAACTTTTTAACACTTTTTTATAGAGATCCGTCGACTGAGAATAGTTTTTTAATTGGAAATGAGATTCAGCGATATAATAATTAGCCTGAATGACAATTTCGGATTTTGGGTATTTTGTTAAAAATTTTTGTCCCAAAAGCGTCACTTCTTTGTACCGCTTTGAATTAAAACTCATACGAACATTTTCAAAACTCCTGTCCGCATTGTCTTCATCATCCGGGTTGACCTCTTCAAATTTCTCAGAAATAGCAATAAATTCCGACGAGCGATTTGTTCGGATTAACATTTCCCGCAAGCCGATAATCGCATCTTTAGCAGATGGATCTTTAGGGAATTCAGTTACAATTCGCTTATAATCATCTGCAGCTGCAAAAAACTGACCGGTATTTTCATAGGATTGCCCCTTAACCATCAATGATTTTATTAAAAGCGCGGGTACCAAATTAGGTCGATTAACTAACTCATACAGACCTTTAATGACTTTAGCATAGGCCTCATTTGTTTGCAATCTGAAAAGACAATCATAATAACGATAAGTGTTAAAATCTGCCACTTCACCAGATTTACCTAGTTTTAATAGCTTTTCATATTCAACTGAAGCCTCCTTATATTTTCGTAAATCATATAAAATAGAAGCTTTACGTGTAACTATTTCAAATTTATTTTCTACTGAAATCGAGCTAGCTAAGTCAAAATATTTAATACCTTCGTTTAACTTACCCGCGGCCACAGATACCTCAGCTAGATTTAAATAGGTATTATATTTGGCCGTTAAATCTTTAATGTTGGTTTCGTACTCAACGAAATATTGTTGGGCTTTTTCATACATCGACATATACGTAAAAGACTGCGCTAAACTTAACCTAACCCGTTGCTTTAGTCCATCCAGGTCGGCGACGGATGCAATATCTGAAAGTAAATTCATGTAAACTTTGACTGCCTCAGGGTTTCGATTGGTCTTCGATAGTATTTCTCCATGACCATACTTAGCATAAGCAGCCATTTCCTCATTTACTGGATAGCTCAGTGATTTTTTAAAATCAGCCATGGCTTCTATCAAATCATTTGATTTATATGCCCGATTAGCCCTCTCATACATTAAGGATTGATAAATAGCTTGAACATCGGTATTATGAGCATTTGCTTGCTTCAAATATGCCTCAATCGCATTTAAATTACCCCAATTACTCACCGTAAAAATCCTCAACTTCAATAAATCATTGAGATTTTTTCCTTTTGGAAACCGTTTATTACACTCATCAATTTCAGCTAATGCCGCTGTAAATTTCTTTTGATCATTTAAAATGCCAATTTTTTTAAGATAGGCATCTTGAGTAACAAGAGGATCGAAATTGACCGATTTAACTACATCAAATGACTTGAGTGCAGCATCCTTCTGATCCAAGGCTTCTAACACCAAACCCTTATTGTATTCAACATGTTGGCCCAATGAATCCTTAACAAAAACTATATTATCAAACTCAGTTTTAGCTTCTTTATAATTCTTGATTTTAAAGACCGCATAAGCTTTTTTAAATGTCAACAAACGTGTGATTCGCTCTGGATATCTTGTGAATAATTGTTGGTATACCTGATAAGCCTCTTGGAAGTCTTCCCGCTGAAATCTCAAATTACCGACGATTAAACCAATATCATCAAGCTTAATTTTGGTATTTGAATTTTTTAAAAGTGGGCCTGCATATGCCAAAAGCTCCGTAAACTTCTCTTGCTTGAGCAAAGTACTTGTAATCCATCGTGGTGCTTCAAGACCATAAATTGATTCCCCTTCAATGAATTTAAAATCTTCTATGGCCAAATCATAATGCTTACTATTGAAATTTATTAGGCCAGAAAAATAAGCTGCAGGTTGGGAAAACTCTTCTTCAGGTTCAGTTTTAATTTGATTGAAAATACCATGTGCATCGTCCTTTTGGCCTATTAGGTAATAAGCAACAGCCAACTTAAATTTGAATTCAATATTGGTCAATGAAGCCTTGGATAAATATTTTATAGCGCGCTTCCAATCTCCCGCCTCATAAAAATAGACTCCTAAATCACGAACGAGATCCGCTGAATACGGATTCTTAGAATAATTTTCGACAAAGCGATTAGCCAACACCTCGGCCTCGGGGCGCATGGAATAAATCGAACACATACATAATAGATATTCTGCTGATATTTTCTCACTCAGCAATTCAGCATTAGTTTCTGTTAGACCATACAAATAAGTCCTGAATGCCTCTTGAGCAGCCAAATAATTTCTAGCTTCAAAAAAGGATTTACCTTGCCGATAATGAATTAAATGATCGGTAGAGCTTTGTGTTTGTTGACCAAAAAGTGATCCACAATCAATAAAAAATAAAAAAATAAGTAATCTAAAAAAGGGAATACTTTTTCTCATTTTCATTAAAACCAATAGAATAATTAGTAAAAATACAATAATACGACATAATTTTCAATATATAATCGGATATTAAACGGTTATTTCAGAATTTAATTATTAATTACTTGAGCAAAATTCTATAAATTTGAAAATTAATTAATAAACCAAGGAATGACCGTTCAATCATACGTTAAAAATATCATCACTTTTTCTATTTGTGCCACGTTTTTGCTCGTAGCGACGAGCATGTTTGGACAGGATAACATCAAAAAAACTCCCCCGATCAAATTAGGCGGTTATTTGATTTATGAAAAAAATGGACATGGACTTATCGCCACGGTTGAGCTAGTCGGCAAAGGAGATTTTGAGGACGCGAAGAAAAAATGTGATGACTTAAATGCCAATGGATTTGATGATTGGCGACTGCCGACGAAAGAAGAATTTGACCTTATTCATCCCAAATTAAATTTCAAAAAATTAGGTAATGCAGGAATATTCAAGTCGACATGGTACTGGACATCCTCAGAAATAGACAAGGGAAATGCGTGGACTCACAATTTAAATACGGGAATGCAATCCAGTTATTTTAAAGATTTCAAATGCAATATCATGGCTGTAAGAAGCTTCTAAACTAAATCTACCTATGAAAAATATAACATTATTATGCTTACTATTCATTTCATCACAATCTTTTTCCGCCCCCAGAAGAGAAAAATGGATTAAGCTTTTTAATGGCAAGAATATAAAAAACTGGACGGTTAAAATTCACCACCATGAAGTGGGGGACAATTTTGGAAATACATTTAGAGTAGAAGATGGCATCATAAAAGTACGTTATGATCAATATGACAAGTTCAATGAGCGCTACGGGCATTTATTCTTTAATACACCCTACTCTTATTATAAGTTAAAATTAGATTACCGATTTACAGGCATCTGGCGCAAAGATGCTCCTTCCTATACAGAAAGAAATTCTGGCCTGATGTTCCATTCGCAAGATCCAAAAACAATACTTAAAGAGCAGGATTGGCCCATATCTATTGAGATGCAATTTCTAAGCATGCTGGCCGATGGAAAACCTAGGCCCACTGGAAACATGTGTTCGCCGGGTACCGATGTCGTATATAAAGGTCGGGTGGATCCGAGGCATTGCATCAATTCATCTTCAAAAACCTACGAGGGAGATCAGTGGATTCATGCTGAATTGATCGTTCGAGGTGATTCAGTTGTTACACATATCATCAATGGAGAAAATGTATTAGAATATACCAATCCTCAAATGGGTGGCGGGGTCGCCAATCGCTTTAATCCGGCATTGAAAATTGATGGCCAACGCTTAAAAAGTGGATTTATAGCCTTGCAAAGTGAAGGCCAAGAAATTGACTTTAAAAATATCGAGCTATTAGATATGTCTAAGCAGAAATAATAGACTCATATTTTTTCAATTGGCGATTCATCACTCGAAACCAAAGAGGCGGAAATAACGCTAAAACAATCATCCCAGGATATCCCGTAGGCATCTGTGGAGCATCATCATGATGGCGAAGAACTTGGTATTTCCGAGAGGCTAAATAATGATGGTCACTATGCCGACTCAATTCAAAGAGCATTAAACGCCCCAAAAGGTGATTACTATTCCAAGAATGCTTAGGTAAAACTCGCTCGAAATTTCCGCTGGGATTGCGCTTGCGAACTAATCCGTAGTGCTCAATGTAGTTAACTGTTTCCAATAACAAAGCTCCTATAGTAGCTGAAATTAGAAAAAAACAAAGGGTGTATAAACCAAAATTAATTCCAATGATCCCAATCAAAATCAGTTGCGCGCACGTAAATAGTAGCATCTCATTTTGAAAACTAAAAAAGCTCAAATCCTTCTTTTTTAATTCAGCTAGATTTATTTTCCAAGCTTTAAAATAGGTTCCAAAAACCGTTTGTGGCCAAAAAGAATAAATCGACTGGCCTAAAATCGCAGAACTAGGATCCTCGCCCGTGGCCACATGCGCATGATGTCCCTTATTATGCTCAATAAAAAAATGTGTGTATAAACTTGTCAGCAACAATGATTTAGCCAAAAACTGATCAAAAACGGACTTCCTATGCCCTAATTCATGGCCGACATTAATCCCAAAAGTTCCACATAAAATACCCATGGAAATTATTTGTCCCATTAAATCAAATCCCGAATTACCTGATATGTTTGAAAGAAATAAGTATAGACTAGCATATTGCAGAATTACAACTGTATACAATATCCAATCATAAAATTTGTCATTTCTGATTTGATCCTCCACCTCTTCCCCCACGTTTTCAGCGACGGGTTTCATGATTAGCTCTAAGATGGGGATGATGAAAAAAATGTAGATCGGCACGAACCAACAAATTAGTCCATGTGATTTAAAACCGATGATGGCCAAAACAAAAATAAAAAAAGGACTTAGGTATCGAAAAGGCCTCAAGATTATTTTTTTCATAGAAAAATATATATCCATCAAATATAAAATAAATTGTACCTTTAATCACAAAAAAAGGCCATGAAATCGATTTATTTAATTGTATGTCTTGCGCTTAGCTCGTTCGTTTATGGTCAAAAGACGGTAAATAAAACTATTCAGGGCTCAACCCAACAAAATTTTTCTATTATTCTGAAAGACCAATTTATTTTAACTGGAAATAAAATCAGTGAAAATGAATCGTCTATTTTGTTTCGAGATATCACTTTGGGAGAAATCAGTATTCAAAAATCAAGTATTTTGAAAATTTCTGAATTAAAAGGTGATCTCTATGTAGAACTAATTTTAAATGACGGAAAAACCATTTTAGGGAAATTAGCTTCAAAAACGGAATCGACTTTACTTATTTTAACACAAAATTTAGGTGAGATTACGCTCTCAAAATCGGCCATTAAATCGATTAAAATCATCGAGGAAAATCAAATCAAAAATGGCCAATACCTTTTTCCTAACCCACACCCGACGCGTTATTTCTTTGGTCCATCAGCCATACCGCTTAAAAAAGGAGAAAAGTATTTTCAAAACGCATATTTATTATCCAACAGCGTACAAATTGGCCTTAGTGATCAGTTTTCCATCGGTGGAGGAGTTGTCGTTCCATTCTTATTTTACATTACCCCAAAATTCGGCAAAAAAGTAAGCGATAATGTTCATGTGGGCGGCGGAATTTTATTAGCCAGTTCCCTCATTAGCAACTTGAATTTGGGCATCGGTGTAGGGTATGGATCAGTAACATTAGGCTCGAATGAAAACAATGTGACGTTGAATGTTGGCTGGGGCGCCACAAAAGGCGACTCTTATGACGCAGTTACGAACACGAGTAGGACTTCTTGGAGTTTTGCCAATAAACCTATGTTTACGTTTTCTGGCATGACCCGAATTTCCCGAAGGTGCATGTTGGTCAGTGAAAACTGGTTTTTTGCGGTCAATGAATATACCTACGATGACCAAACGAAAACCAATGGCATTATGCAAGCCAATGGCGTAAAAAGCAATTACAATGGTGTAATCTCAGGCGGAGTAAGAATTATGTTAGAAAAAAGTTCCTTCGACTTTGGCATTTTATCCCCCATGGGTGTTAGCACCTCAGCTATGGGAATTCCCTATATCGATTACG
This sequence comes from Spirosoma fluviale, assembly GCA_945866095.1. Lineage (GTDB taxonomy): Bacteria > Bacteroidota > Bacteroidia > Cytophagales > Spirosomataceae > Aquirufa > Aquirufa fluvialis_A. The sequence goes on along the minus strand of CAMBGA010000055.1, from coordinate 5,540 downwards.
TAATCAAATTTTAAATAGAATAGGTTAACTCATTCTTTTTAACGGTCGGGTCCATTAAATAAGTAATCACAGTTCCGCTATTTAAAAGCTCCACGACACGGAAGCCTTTGTGTGGGGTGCCCCAACTACCTCCAATATGTGAGTCAAATAAAAATGGTAATTTACCAATCATTTGCACTCCATCTTGATCATGCTCATGGCCGTGAAAAACGGCACGGATATTGGAATATTTTTTAATCAATTCAAAAAAGGCAGGGGTTTCAATGCCGTTCTTAGTCCATTTAGCTTGGGGAATGTGTAAAAACAAAAATATGTTTTTACGTTTTTTGTTGGCTTCCAATTGGGCTTCCAGCCATGCCAAATCAGGAGAAACGTAAGTTCCCTGCTCATTAGACGTGTCGCCCAACAAAACCAAGGAGTTTTTTACAACTTTTTGATGATTCAATGGCATATTCCAAACTTGCTCCCAATAGTCAGAAGAACATTTGTCATGATTTCCTCTGGTCACAAAATAAGGAACTTTTAACCCGTCAATTTTTTGTTTTGCTTGAGCTAAAAAAGATTTTTCATCATGTACAATATCACCATTCATGACACAAAAATCGAGTGGATTTGAACCATGAAATAAATTAATTTTGTCAATGATCGTATCCATCATCGCCTCATAAGGAGTATTAGGTTGGCCATAATGAGCATCCGATGCGACTGCAAATCTCATTTTAACCTGATCCTTTAGTGCATCCACATCTTGTGAAGAAAGCGACTGAAACCCTCCGCCCATAAAAAAGGCAGAAGCAAAGGAAATATTTTTTACAAAATGTCTACGTGATATTTGATCTAGATTTTTCATCATTATTTTTTCTTAAATATAATCAATGGAACGGCAACTGAAGTTAAATACACTGGATTTTGTGTTAATTTATCATTAAAACATTCCCAAGGTGAACCAAAACTATCCCCTTTTCTAAAGTCTCCCTCCCGTAATTCTTGAATAAATTCTTTGGCTAATTTTTGTGCGGATGGTAGATCTACATACGCGATGGCCTGACAAACCCAACCCACCGGCGTTCCCCAATAAGCCCCATTTTGATAGGTATTTATGGGAAGAACACTTTTTTCCCAAGCACTTGTGGCACTAAAATCATCCGATTGAACGACATGTCGAATATTTCCTTTTTGTGACAGCTCACCCTTAACATACGCATCCCGTAAATATTGAGCCGCTTTTAACCTAGATTTACCCGTTAAAACACCTAGATTAATCGCTAGAGATGTGGCCCAAACATCTGCTTGACCGCTCGTTCCCGTACTGGCACGAAGCATGCCTCGAGCATCTATAAATGTGCTTATAATCGAAATCTTCAAAATATTTGCCTCTTGTTGATATGCTAAAGCCTTCGATTTATTTCCCATTTTAGTAAATAAATAGGCCATTTGGTTTGCTGCTTGATATTTTAAAAGGGAGGCGTAGCATAATTTTCCAGTGATATAAATGGCATCCCGGAATCCAAAATCAACTCCCCTATTGCTATCGTTTACGTGCACCAATTTAAATTGAGTGTCGGAAGGAGGCATTTGATACGCCTGTTCCAATCGGTCAATCAGTTTTACCCCTTTAATTTCTTTCGATAACTCCGTTGTTTTAGAAAAAGATTTAACATACAAATAGGCCATTTGAATGAAAAAAAACTGATCACAAAAGGGCGGTTGCATACCCCATTTTTTTTCTCCCTGATTTTCAAAACTATAAGTTCCCGGAAAATAAATGGGCTTTCCATCATCGATCCGAATGTGATCGGCAATGGAACCTTTTGGGATACTAGTACCCCATTTAGTCTGAATTAGGCTATCGGATTGCGTGTTCGCAGTCAAGTCCAACATATGTTTTTGTTCCTTTTCGGATACATATCCAGTTTCAACGGACATCGCATAATCACGAATCCAAAAAGCCGGATAAGATGTTCTTCCTCCAGGTCGGATCAAAACGCCTTTTGTTTGGTTCGGCCCAAAGTCCTTCGAAATTTTTTGACCCGGATAAATTCGAGATGCTTCCATCACATCCTTGACCATCTGCTCCAAAAACACTAAATCATTTGCCTCTAATATACTTTTCTGCTGCCCCTTAACTATGGCAAGAGGCATTAAAAGGATCACAAAAAATAAAATCTGAATTCTTGAATGCATTTATTTTTTCAATAACCAAATGTCAAAAACTTTGGAATGCTGACGCCAATTTAAATGTGATTCCTCCGGCTCATCAAAGGTTACTTCAATTTTCCCATCACTCACATATTGTGGGCTCAATTGGAATTCCTTAAATTCCTCTAATCCTTTTTTATAGCTCGTTGGCGCTATACGCACACCATCTACGCGCAATAATGCTTCTCCATAACCTGAAATCCGAATGGTATACATGGCTTTGGGATCTAAATCAGCATAGTCCAAACGAGGAAAATTTTGAAACAATTGAGAAGAAAGTCGGAGCCTACTCAAGCCATTATCAGCCCAAAGCACATCCGTTGCATCCTCGGTTCTTGTTTTAACCCTTGGACCTTTGGACAAATCAGAAATATTATCATAAAAACTGCCCGGGGCTGGATTTTCCCATTTGGCGATTACCTCCAAACGCGCTAATTGATCCTTTTCATTGGACATTTTTTTGATTTTTTCAAATTCATCCGCGAGCCACCAACGGTTATTCAAGGGATAATCTATAAAATCTAAAATGGCACCTCTCTCAGCTCCACTGGCTTGATATTTGGGAACAGATGTTTGCATGCCGATCGACTTAAACATAGCCTCACAATAGTCAACAACCTTTTGGCGTACTTCCGAACTTATGGGAGATTTATCCGCCTCATTTACGATATTTAAAGCGGTTTCCATGGATTTGAGCACCCCTATTTCGGAGGCTTTTTCCAACACGGCATTGGCCTGACGCTCCAGTTTTTGCTCATAAACCTTTCTACGCTTCACATAGGTGTCATAATAAGCGCGCATGATTAATTGTTGCCAGCGCCAGTTAAGTTTGAGTCCTGGGTTTTGGTTTTCCAAATTTTTCCAAAAAATAAAAGTGGTTTCGATTCCCCCATTTTCTTCCACGGGACCGACCCAATTTCGTTCCAAAGCTAAAATCCCATCGGCCACTTGCTCTGAAATTTTATGTCCAAAAAACAATCGGGCATATTCAACCAACACATCACGTACATCTTTGGTCGGATCCCAAGACATTTGGCTCCATATAACCTTATTTACATCATCATGCACACCATCTGAATAAGACAAAAAGCCATTGGTTAATGGTGCGAAACGATTATGGATTTTAGCATAATAGGCAGGCTGAGGGTTTGAAACCTCTCTGCCTTCGGTTAATGCAAAAGCCTGATCCCAATTTTCTGTTGGATACTGACAGCGAACAGTATGCGTTAAATCGGGATAATGTCGGTGCTTATATTGCTTAGGCAATCGATAGCGCGTATTGGCCACATCGGGACTGCTGGGTCCAGAGACGACGCCGGCCAACCAATCCGGCTTGTTTTTATCAAGGTACTCATAAAAATAATTGACTTCTTCATCGCTAAATCCTTGCAAGGATATCCACATGCCCGCTTCAGGATGATACTTTTTTAGTTCCGCCGAAATGGCTTTTAGGAATGGCATCACATATTTTGGATGGTTGCTTCCCGGATCACCACCAGGAAAGAAGACTCCGTCTAATTTGGGGCATTTTTTATAATAATCAGCATGAAATTGCACCTCCTTCTTAAACTTAGCTTCATCCGCTAAATCAATATCAGCAGGCGTCCAAACCCAATAATCTAAGCCATAATTCAAACATATTTGGCTTAATTTCAGATTCATTTCTTCCCTCGGAATTTTCATAAGAGGTCCTGGAGGGCCATCCTGAAAGGGGATATTTTCAATGGCATTTGAACCAAATAAGGCTAAATCTCGAATGTATTGTTCAAATTGTTTCTCATTCCAAGCATCCCATGAATTAGCTGTATTCCGATAACCCAATTGGTGCCCGCGAATGGAATATTGCGGGGAAGATATAATTTCATTTTTTTTGTCTACCCAAATTTTGTTTTTAGACAAATCCGCTTGACGCAAAAATTCCCCTATCGCATATAACACACCCCGGTCGTCCCCACCGATCAGCCACAGAATAGGCCTTTTTGAATTGGCATCGACCGAAATACAAAACCCATCTTTTTTAAATACCGCCACATTTTTCGCTAGTTGGGGTACAGAAGCCCCGTCTAAATTTTGATCGGTAGCAAGAACCAATGCAATCATAGGCGACAAATCCGACTGATTCTGAACGACTAAATTCAATTCAGTCCGTGTCTTTATTTCCTCCTGAAGCACTCGAATATAGGTCTCTCGATGGGGAGATTTCAACGATGTAGATGCATGAATTTTGGCTTTAGAAAAATCAAGAACTTGAGCTTGACTTATTAAACTAATGCCCAAGAAAAAAAGTAAAAAAGAATTACATGTATTTTTCATAAATTGGATTTAGAAGAATTTATATGCTTTCTCTGCTTGTATTAAGGTGTTGCTGATCACCTACACATTTTTTGATCTGGTTTAAATCGTTGTTTAATTGGTTCGCCGACAAATAGGCATCGGAACAATGAAGGATAATGTTTGCACCGGCTTTGGCCCATGCTACTTGTAAATCTAAACTGTCACGATAGCCAGTATGCCCACCCACAGCGATGCCTTTTGATCTTGCGTTTTTAATGATGCCACAACTCAAATCCAAAAACGCCTTTGACTTATATTGTTCAGGCATATCAAAAGAGGTCGATAAATCATGAGGGCCAATGATTAGACCATCCACACCTGGGCCATCTAAGGATTGAATGCTCGTAAATTCATTCATGGATTCAACGCCCTTTTGACTTTCCACATTTAAGATTAGCGTATTGTTACTATTGTGTTTAATCAAATACTGTTTTAGTTCTTCTGATGGCTTTTCCTCCCCGTGAAGAATTCGCATCAGTTTTCTACCTTTCAGAGGCCTATATTTAACTGCACCTATCAAAGCAATCACATCCTCAATTTCCTCTACATAAGGAACTAAAATGGCAGAGGCCCCTGCGTCGAGCGCTTGAGTAGCTAAAAAGGGACTTGGTTCTAAAATACGGACTAAAGGATTTACCCCTGCAGCTTTGAAGGCACGGCACATCCAACTTAGGGTTTCGGGATTATATTGAACATGTTCATTGCAGAAAAACACAAAATCAAGCCCAAGGCTGATGACTGAATCAAACATTTTAGGAGACGTGGAAGAAATCTGAGTTCCATACACATTTTTACCCTCACGAAGCGCGTTGCGGAAATTTATTCCTACCATTGATTATTAGGTTTAGTATTTTATATTTAAGGCAAGATGCCTCAAAGCTATAAAATTTCTCTAAATTTATACAATACATTAACAAATCAAGGATTTTGACATTTAAAGAATTAGGTCTAACAGACAGTTTATTAGCAGGAATTGACTCCATGGGGTACAAAACCGCAACTCCAGT
>CAMBGA010000054.1 GCA_945866095.1 Spirosoma fluviale | reverse complement strand
TCCTATGGTTCCACCTGTCGCTTTTGATGCGGATATTAATCATTTTATTTCGTTTCTTAAAAAAGGAATTGACGCCTATAAATCAAAGTAAATATGTCTTGGGGAGCCTATTCCGGAGTGATGATTGCCACAGGTTTAAAATTTATCGCTGGTCCTATTACCGGATTTGGTCTAGGATTGACCTGGTATGAAACCGTTATTTTTACTTGGATTGGAGCCATGCTGACGATTTCATTGACCTTAAGTATGGGTAAATTAGTCATCGGTTTTATCGATCGATTCAGAAAGAAGAAAGCTATTTTATTTTCAAAGCGAGTGCGTTATGCTGTTCAGATCTGGCAAAAATTTGGAATAAAAGGGATTGCCGCGCTTACGCCACTGATTTTTACGCCGATTGGAGGGAGTTTATTGGCCTTGTCTTTTAAGGTGTCTTTGCCGCGTGTCCTCTTTTTTATGGCCATATCCTCACTTTTGTGGGCCTTGTTATATACGGGGGCGATTTACCAACTCACTTTTCTTCGCGAGTGGTTTGGGCATTAAAAAAGCCGGATAAACCGGCTTTAAAATATGGGATGGGAAAGATTAATTTCCTTGGTTGATACTTTTTCCGCTAAACATTTTCTCGCGAAGTGCATTTGCTTTTAGCTCTAATTCCGGCTTAGCGTCATATTTATTTTTTGACTGAACTGCTGCACTATCTGGATGAACACCATATACATAAACCTCACCTTCATTTAAATCTTTCTGCTTGATGGTGTTGTTTTTTTGATAGTCACAAGCTGTTGCCATAAAGGCTAATGCTATAATCGGAAGTAGTTTTTCTAATTTCATTCTCTTGTTAGGACAAATTGTTGGCACAAAAATAAGGCCAAATTTTGTATTAAAAAAGTCTATGTGCTTCTAAGCCTCAGCTTTCCTCTAAATTTTTGATTTTCTCTGCTAAAAATGACATTAATTCGGCGATATAGCCCTCGCTAAAGTTAAATTCGATCCCCGCTTTTGCATAAATTGCTTTGATGGGTTCGGTGTAACCTATTGACAATGCCTCCAAATAATTCGATAAAGCAAGCTTGGGATTTTGGCAATAATTTCTCCAAACCGCCAATGCTCCTAATTGGGCTATCGCATATTCAATGTAATAAAAAGGCACTTCATAGAGATGCAATTGCTTTTGCCAAACATGTGATTTTACTTCTTCTAAGCCGGTCCAATCCGTCATCTGATCCGCAAATCTGGCCAATATCTCATTCCATTTCTCTTCTCTTTGAGCTAATGTATGATCCGGATTTTCATAGATCCAATGTTGGAATACGTCGATCGTCGCCACCCACGGCAAGGTTTCTAGAATATCTTCTAGGTGTTTTATTTTGGCTCTTTTGGCATCTTCAGGATTCTCAAAGTAGATATCCCACTCATCCATCGTGATTAATTCCATGCTCATGGAGGCAAGTTCAGCTACTTCGGATGGAAAATTTCGGAATGCATTCAAGGAAAGTTCCTTGGTTAAAATGGAATGGACCGCATGTCCACCTTCGTGCAACAATGTGACCATGTCGCGCACTTGGCCCGCGGCATTCATGAAGATGAATGGAAATCCGGTTTCTTCTAATGGGTAATTATATCCGCCCGGGTTTTTGCCTTTTCTTGAATCTAAATCAAAGCGATCTAGCTTCACCATTTCCCTAAGGCAATCGCCTAAAAAAGGATCTAAATGATCAAACACCCGAATCGTTTTTTCCAATAACTCTTCCCCTGTTTTGAAGGGTTTTAATGGCTTTCGGCCCAATGGATCCACGGATTTATCCCAAGGTCTGAGCGAGTCTACCCCTAAGGCTTTTTTTCTTTTAGTGGCTAATTCATTTAATATGGGCTTGATTGTTTTTTCTACAGCCTCATGAAATTCAAAACAATCAGCAGGGGTGTAGTCAAATCTACCTAAGCTCGCAAAAGAAAAATCCCTAAAGTTTTCAAATCCCGCTTGTAAGGCCACTTGATTTCTTTTGCCGATCAATTCACTGTAAAGTGTATTTAATTCATTTTTGATGCTGAGTCTTTGGGCTGCGACTTTCCGGTAAACGGATTCTCTTATATCTCGATCGGTCGACTCTAAATAGGCGCTGGCTTGTTGGAGCGTCTTTTCCACCCCGTCAATTTCCACCATCAGCGCTCCGGTTAATGCACCATATTGGCTTTCTAAGTTTTGTAATTCGGTAAACAGCGGTATGTTCTCTTCTCTAAAAATTTCAATGGATTTTTTTAGGCTTCTCAACATAATCGAAAAGCCCTTTGTGTTTACTTGGTCTGATAATCCAGAATCAATCACTTTTTTATTCCAAGCATCATCGAAGACAGACGCATTGGGCATAATTTCATTGACAAATTGCTGATAGCTTTGTTGTAAATTTTCGTTTTGATTATCGCAAGACATTTTGATATAACGCCAAGCAAAATTTTCTGATAAATAGCTTTCAAGCTCAGATCGGTTCTTGCAAAAATCCTCGAGGGAATGTAAATCATTTATCTTTTGTGCACTTAATTTTTCAAAATAAGGCAAGACACTTTCCCAAGTGCTTAAAGAAAACTCTTGGGGCAGTAAAGTTCGATGGATTATTTGCGGGGTGACCGTACGTTTTATCATGTGCATTTTTTGTTGTTAATCTAAATTAATGACTACCCCTTCACTCATCGGATGAGCCACGCAGGTCAAAATATATCCTTTTTTAATTTCATTATCGGTGAGCCCATCCTCTTCATCCATGATCACCTGTCCGCTGGTGCATAATCCCATGCAGGCCGTACACATTCCTGCTTGGCATGAATAGGGGATATCGATATCCGCTTCTAAGGCAGCCTCCAAAATAGTTTCACTAGGCAAGACCGTCACCGTATGCGTTTTTCCTTCAAAAATCAAGGTTACTTCTTGGGTTTTTAAGCTTCCGTCTTCCTCTGCCTTTGCTGTTTCTTCGCTCACCGTAGATGAAAATAATTCTTTCAAAATGTGTGTTTCAGAAACATCAAACATGGCTAAGGATTTTTCTACTTCGCTCATCATTCCTGCCGGCCCGCACAAATAATAAAAGGCTGCAGGTATGTCGATGCCAAACTCTTGCTTTAAATAAAAAACCATGGATGCTTGGTTGATACGCCCCTTAAAACCAGGCCATGTGTGCGAAGGCTGGCTGATGACATGTATCATTTTGAACCGGGAGGCATGTTGGGTTTCTAGTGATTCTAGCGCTTTTTTGAAGATAATTTGTTGTTCATTTCGAGATCCATATACCAAGTAAATATTCGCTTTAGGCTCGGAATGTAACACGGTTTTGATCATGGAGAATAAGGGAGTAATTCCAGATCCAGCGGCCACAAAAACATAGGTTTTGCTGGAATCAGCTTGGGGTTCAATCAAGAAATTTCCCATAGGCTCGATAACTTCCAGGGAATCTCCTACTTTTAAATGGTCACATAAATAGTTGGACACAAGGCCCCCTTCAATCCTTTTGACGGTAATGGCAGGTGAGGTATCCGTTTTAGGGGACGATGAAAGGGAATAACTTCTCCTGATTTTTTGACCGTCAATTTCCGGAATAAGCGTGAAAAACTGACCCGATATATATGAGATGGTATTGTGTATAGGATGCCAAAAATGGATGGTTTTGGTGTCATCCGTTTCTTCAGTAATCTCCTTGATCGTCAAATGTAATCTCTGATTCATATTATTCTTTTTTTGTCGGTATGAGCCATTGGATCGTTCCCGGCAGTGATTCATTATGTAATCGGTCTAGTGCCGTGACCGCAAATCCATAACCTGATCGTATCCAATTTTTATCTAAAATTAATTGATTCATTTTGCCTTTGAAAATGATATTTTCCGAGTTTTCCAATGGATCAATTTCGCCTTTTTTTATCTTATAAACGACGTAATAGGCAGGTGGATCTTGATCTTCACTGGGTTCTCCTGGTTTCCAGGCCAACAACCATTCCTCGCCTTTTTTCAGTAAACTTACTTGGTGCGGAGGAGTAGGCGCGATGCTATCTTTCCAAAGCATTGTGGGAATTAATGCGACAGAAGTATACTGATTTTGCCTTAAAGTATCTCGCCAACCTTTCACATTTCGGATGATTAAATTTGAACTAAAATGAATGGATCCTTGCACGTTGGGTAAACTACGAGCGACCTTTAATTGTTTACTTAATTCACCAGGTGTCCACACGTCACTTAAGTGGTATACCGCATGACCAATGTAAATAGGCCGGCCATAATTATGCGCACTCCACCATTTAGCTAAGGGCTCAAAAGCCGCGACTTTGTGACTCGTTTCCCAGTATAATTGGGGTGCCAAATAATCCACTAGCCCATCTTTTATCCATTTTTCTGTATCAGCGAACAAGTCATCATAGGATTGCAAGCCCCGCCGAGTGGGGGATCCATCTAAAACAGACTCACTCTGATGTCGCCAAATTCCAAATGGACTAATGCCAAATTTCACTTTTGGTTTGGTCGATTTGATGACATCAGAAATATCTTTAATAAGGTTATTTGTATTTCTTCTTCGCCAATCTCCCAGGCTTTCCTCCGGTAATTTATATTTTTCAAAGGCTTCGCGATCATTAATTTCTTCCCCTTTCATGGGGTAAGGGTAGAAATAATCATCAAAATGAATCCCATCTACATCATATTGTTCGATGATATTTTTGACCAAATTCACTAAATAAAGTCGGACTTCCGGTAGCCCAAAATTAAGAATAAATTGTCCGTGGTATTTGATAATCCAATCGGGATGTTTTCGGACTAAATGATTGGCGTCAAGTAGAGAATTGGTCGATATACTCGCCCGATTTAAATTTAACCAGGCATGAAATTCAATTCCTCGCGCATGACTTTCTTCGATCATGAAGGCTAATGGATCATAGTAAGGGCTCGGTGGCTGACCTTGTAATCCCGACAAAAAAGTGGACCAAGGTTCCGGACTTTTTGCATACAATGCATCTGCAGCGGTCCTGATTTGAACAAAAACAGCATTGATTCCTGTTTTCTGATGTGAATTCAGAAGGTCAACAAACTCATTTTTTTGTTTAATCCCATTGTAATTTCTGGCGCTGGGCCAATCGATGTTGGAGACCGTAGCGACCCAAACTCCCCTTAATTCTCTTTTGGGCCCGGCTGGGAAAAGAGTAAAGTGAAAAATAATGATAAAAAGAAACGTGTAGATTAGCCTCATTCAAGGCGCAATTTACCTAATATGACTGAAAATTTAGAATTTTAAATAGGATCGATGGAAAATAAATATCCCACACCCTTGAGCGTTTTGATATAATACTCAGGAATTTTCTCCCTTAATTTTCGAATATGCACATCTACTGTCCGCTCAACCACATAGACGTCGGTTCCCCAAACTTTCTCCAAAAGTTCATCACGATTAAAAACTTTGTTGGGATTTCTAGCTAAAAACGAAAGTAATTCAAATTCCTTTTTAGGCAACACTAAAAGTCGACCTTGAAAGCTAGCGGAATATTGAGTACGGTTGATAATTAAGTCGCCTATTTGAATAATTTCCTGTACATTTTCTGCGGTTCCACCGCTTTCGCGATTTAACATCGATTTAATCCGACTTACTAAGGCTCTTGGCTTAATGGGTTTTACCACATAATCAGTACCGCCTGCCTCAAAAGCAGCTATTTCAGTATATTCTTCTCCTCGAGCCGTTAAAAATAATAGGATAGTTGATTTTAATTCGGGCATCAATTTCATTTGACGAGCCGTTTCAATACCATCTAAAATAGGCATCATGACATCCAAAATCACTAAATTTGGCTTGAATGTTTTTGCAATTTCTAATGCCTGCTGTCCATTGGCCGCTTTAGCTAAAACATAGTTTTCTTTTGCTAAATTGTATTCCAATAAATCAAGAATATCAGGATCATCGTCAACCAATAAGATTTTAGTATTTTGTTTTCCTTGACTCATGGATAGAACTGACAGCTATTGATGAAATTATGACGCAAATATAGACAGCTATATGTTACCAAATTGTTAATTTTTATCGATATTTATACTATTAAATATACAATTTATGTTTAAAGATTCACCTTATTCTGTTCGCTTGGCCTCCGTTTTAATTTCCATTTACTTGGTGATGCTGGGCTTGTATTATTTACAGGATTTGTTGATTCTAATTGCATTTGCCCTCATACTCGCCATGGTCCTTCTTCCACTTTGTCGGGGCCTTGAGAACAAAGGCTTCCCTAGATCTGTCGCAATCTCCATTTGTCTCCTTTTCTCTGTGGCAATTATTGTGGGTTTGATTTCACTGCTAACCTTTCAGATAATTGAGTTTTCAAATGATTGGCCCATGTTTATTAAAAAGGCTGAAAAATGGATTTCTGGTTTGCAAACTTTTCTCTCAAGAAACTTAAATATTTCAAGGAAAAAGCAAATGCTAGAAATTAGTAATCAAACCATTGGTTTATTGAAAAATTCAGGAAGTATTTTGACTGCTACCTTTTCAACGATCGTCCATTCGCTTACGATTCTAATTTTGATCCCCATCTTCATGTTTTTCATGTTGTTTTACAGAAGCTTCTTTTTTACTTTTTTGGCTATGGTTTTCCCGACAACTGAAAAAGATACGTTGAGAGGTATCATGGGCAAAACAGGTTCGGTCGTTCAGGGATATTTAGTGGGATTGCTTTTTGTCATGTTTACGGTTGCGTGCGCTAATAGTTTAGGTTTTTGGTGGATAGGCGTGGATTATCCTATTTTCTTCGGAATAACGACTGGTTTATTGCTTTTGATTCCTTACATAGGAATTTGGATAGGGGCGAGTTTGCCCATCTTATTATCTTTAGCTACGTTAAGTCCTTCGCATGCATTAGCCATTATTGTATGGATAGCTGCGGTCCAATTTATTGAGGCCAATTTTATAACTCCATTGGTGATCGGTTCAAAAGTCAGCATTAATCCCCTCGTGGCTATGTTGGCTCTTTTGGGAGGCGAAATGCTTTGGGGAATTCCTGGGTTGATTTTAGCTTTGCCTTTTACAGCCATCATCAAAGTGATTTTTGATCATGTGCCCACCTTACAGCCTTATGGTTTTATCTTAGGCGAGGCACCCAAGCGCGTTAAAGAGACAGAAGCTCCTTAAACCGGATGGATTGTCGGCGAGAAATTTCTATTTTTTCCCCTTTGCCCACCAAAGTAACCTGCAATCCACCTGAGAACCAAGGTTCAATTTTTTCAATGTAATTCAAGTTGATGATGTGCTTCCGATTCGCCCTAAAAAACACCTTAGGATCCAGTCGGTCTTCCAGGGCATTTAATGATTTAAGGACTAAAGGTTTTTGGTCGTCAAAAAATAAACGCACATAATTTCCCATCGATTCACAAAGTCGTACGCGGTCAAGGCGAACAAACCAACATTTTTCACCGTCTTTGACAAATATTTGATCATTGGCACCTAAGAGATGCTGGCTTCTATCTTGGCCTTGCGCGACTGTTTTATGCTGGATCGAGTGTAATCTATTTTCTAATTTTTGAATACTGTCCGAGAGCCGAGTTAGCTCGATGGGTTTTAGAACATAATCTAAGGCATTAACTTCAAATGCTTTGAGGGCAAATTCGTCAAAGGCTGTCGTGAAAATAATTTCAGGTAAATATCCCTCCCATTCCTCTAGCCACTCAAATCCAGTTTTGCCCGGCATCTGAATATCCAAAAAAAGCACATCAGGTTTTAATTCTTCCACGAGTGGCCCGGCCTCTTCCGTATTGGAAGCTTCTGCAATGACTTCGATGGTTGGAAAATTTTCCAATAATCTTTTCAGTTCGTTTCGAGCTAGACGTTCATCGTCGACAATAATTGCTTTCATGGTTAGTGTATTTAATTTTCAAGATAGGGTAAATTTACTTCGGCAATCACATGATTTTTGTCCAAAGGCCCAAGACTAATGTGAGCGGTTTCTCCAAACAATATTTGTAGCCGATTTTTTGAATTAATGAGTCCGACGCCCTGTTCTTTGGACAAAACTGGACTTTTGAAATGTCCAGGATTGATGACCTTTATAGTCAAAATTCCTTCCTTATTTTTTGCGTCAATCGTGATGGTCCCTCCTGTAATTTTTTTAGAAATACCATGTTTGATCGCATTCTCAATGAGCGTTTGCAATAGCATCGGGGGAATTTGTGCTTTATGACAATTTTTGTCTGCCGTAATTTCCCAGGCTAATCGATCTTCATACCTGATTTTTTCCAAGGATAAATAATCGGTGACCGTGTCTAATTCTTCGGAAAGAGAGATTGTTTTTTTGCGTTCCGTCAGCAAGGAACTTCGAAGTAATTTTGACAACTGATTGATGCCTTTTTTAGCTTTTTGAGGATCCTCTGTGATGAGCGCTCGTACGCTATTAAGTGCGTTAAATACGAAATGGGGATTCATTTGTGCCCTTAAAACTTTGCTTTCTGTTTCTAAGATTGTTCTTTCTAATTGGTCATTCTCTCGTTCCATTTCTAATTTTTTGTTGGAATACTGAAAAAAGAAATAGATCAATTGCCAAATGGCGAGTGGTTTGGCAAAATTTAAAAATATCTGCAATACGATGAATGGGCTTAATTCAATGGCATAGTTCTCCGATAGAAAAATGTAATCCAATGGGATATTGAGTCCAACAAGACAAGCCGACATCACGATGAGTGCGACCAAATTCACCTGGATTAAGGTAAATAAAGGCAGATCTTGCCAACGGTATTTATGAGAAATTTGCCGATAAACATGCGTCAGAAATACCGCTAATGTGATATTGACAAACGATGAAAAAATCCACTCCCATTTCCAACCGTATTGATTCGTGTATAATAATGCTTCGTTTAACGCCCAAATGAACCATCCAGATAATTGAAATTTCCAATACAAATGGTTTCGATTCATACGTACAGAATTTAGATGGAATCTGGTAATGTTTGTAAATGATCCGCATGATTCGCTTTTAAGGAAATGAAAATTCCTTTTTCATAATCATATTGCAGGTGATATAAGCATAAGTTTTGATGGGCAAAGTGATCCATATTTTGCAAGGGTTGATTGAAAAGATGCGTTAATAAAACGCGCATTGCTCTTCCATGCATGGCAATTAATATGGATTTTTCTTCCCTTCTAGATAGAATTAATTCGACAACCGGCTTTTGTCTTTCTAATACGTCGATTGGACTTTCACCTTCCTCAGACGGGATGTGTACATCACCTGTTCTCCATGTTCGGACTAAGTTTCTATAATAGGCATCGTCTTCATTTGAGGGGCTTCTACCTTCGCGAATTCCCCAAGAAATTTCATTTAAACCTTCGTATTGTTCCCACGGAAGTCCTTTGTCGATGAATCCTTTGACGGACTGATGCGTTCGGCGGAGTGCAGATGTGTAAATTTTGTCAAGGGCTAAATCTTGATAATGTTCGAAAAATGCTTGTGCCTGCCTATTCCCTAATTCGTTTAAATCCGCGTCAATTCCACTTCCTTGAACCACCCCCATTCGATTATAATCTGTTTCACCATGACGAATAAGGTAAATGTCTTTTAAAGCATGCATATAAATTGGGTCAAAAGAAGTTTAATTCGTTAAATTATTCCGAATTTTACGTGCAAAAATACGAATATTATGTTTAATACATCCATCTCATTAGACACTCTTAATTCATGGGGCCATGGAAATATGATCGATGTTTTAGGAATCGAGTTTATTGACGTACAGCCGGATTTTATTAAGGCAAAAATGCCAGTGGACTCACGAACAAAGCAGCCTTATGGTTTGTTACACGGGGGAGCATCGGTTGTTTTAGCTGAGACTTTAGGAAGTATAGCTGCATCATTGGCCGTGGCGGATCCTACTACGCATCGTGGTGTCGGTGTTGAAATAAATGCCAATCATATGAAATCGGTCAAAGAAGGATTTGTTATAGGTACATGTACCGCATTAAAAATTGGAAAAACATTGCATGTATATGATATCAAAATTCATGATGAATCGGGAAATTTGGTTTGTGTAAGCCGGTTAACAGTAGCTATTTTGTCTTATTAAAATGCCTAAGAATACGAGTCTATATCGCCAAGATACTGAATGGGATCAACTTTGGAATGAGGCTCAGCAACATGATGCGGCCATCGCTCTTTGGCGTTTACCTAACTCGGAAACACGTTCGATTTTAATTGACACCCAAGGTGGGCATGTAACAGATTCCCTTGACCTTCAGTCTTTTGAGCCAGGATTTATGGCAGCCCCATTTTTCGGAAATCCCTATTTTTTAAAAGCTGAATATTTATTTGTTTCCGAGTTGCCAAGCGTTCACGTATCTGTGAAAGAGGTATTCCCTTTAAAGACCGGTTCTCCTAAAAAAGAAAATTTTCTGTATTGGGTGAACGCAGGTATTCAAGAAATCAAAGCCGGTAATTTTCAAAAAGTCGTGCTTTCTAGGACAGATGAGGAGGCTTTGGGTCCGGAGTATTCGACCTTGCATTTTTTCGAATCACTTTGTCAAGTATACCCTAACGCCTTTGTTTCCGCTTTTTACATCCCCTCGCTTAAGCAAACTTGGATCTGTGCGACCCCAGAAGTTTTAGTTTCATTAAATCATGAAGGAATATTTAAAACGATTTCTTTAGCTGGTACGCAACCTGTGTCAACAAATGTTGGTCAGGTTACCATACCTCAAGAAGCCCGCTGGTCACAAAAGGAGATCGAGGAACAGGCTTTTGTTAGTCGGTATATTATTGAATGTTTCAAGAAAATCAGGTTGCGTGAATATATTGAAAATGGTCCCAAAACGATTCAAGCGGGTAATTTATTGCACCTGAAAACTGAATATATAGTGGACACAAAGGCGCTCAACTTCCCACAATTGCCTGGGATTATGTTGTCCTTATTGCACCCAACTTCAGCTGTTTGTGGCACTCCTAAAGAATCGGCCATTGATTGGATTAAGCAGGCAGAAGCGTATGACCGTGAGTTTTATAGCGGTTATTTGGGCCCCGTGAATTTGAATGATGAGATTTATTTATTTGTCAATTTGCGGACGGTTAAAATTACGAGGGATACAAATGGGTATTTAGCAACTTATTATGCAGGTTGCGGAATTACGGAAGACTCTGACCCAGAAAAGGAATGGGAAGAAACGGAAATGAAGTGTCAAACACTCCAACGAATTTTATCGGTTAATCAATAAATCCTACCTATTATTTTGTGATTGGGTTTCCTGAAATGATGACTTTAACAGTATCGATCCGGGCATCTGTTACCGTCATGATTTGAAACTGTAAGGCGGACAAAGTAATGACTTCATTGACAGCTGGAATATCTTCATATAGATGGATTAACATCCCGCCAAGCGTCTCGTAATCGCCCTCAGGAAGATTCCAGTTATATTTTTCATTTAAATAATCAATTTCATGGCGTCCAGAAAGGATGTACGTATGGTCATCCAATCGCTTTTCGATCCAATCCTCGGTATCATCAAATTCATCTTGAATTTCACCAAAAATTTGTTCCATCACATCCTCCATGCTGACGAGTCCTGAGGTACTTCCAAATTCATCGACCACGATGGCTAATGACTTTCTTTCTTTGGAAAATTTCAACATGAGATCATTCGCGGGCATGGCCTCGGGGACAATCGGAATGGAAGTAAGGATGCTTTGAATGTCTTTTGGCTTTTTGAATAAGGCCAACGAGTGACAGTATCCAACCACCTCTTCTAAGGTTTCTTTATACACTAAAACCTTTGAATGGCCACTTTCAATAAATACTTTTTTGAGACCCTCAATACCTTCCTCTATTTCGATGGCCGTAATTTCTGTTCGGGGAATCATGCAATCGCGCACTTTGACTTGCTTAAACTCTAATGCATTATGAAAGATTTTTGTATCTACCTCGTTTTCTTCTTCCGTGGAAACCTTTCGATTTAAATTTTGCAAGTAGTGGTTTAAGTCGGTTAACCCAAAGGCCGGTTTTTCTTCCGAATAGCTTAAACGTAATACCCGAGTAATAAACCATTTCGATAGTCCTACGGTCAGCCAGACCAAAGGGAACATCAGCGTATTGATGATCCAAATAGGAACGGCTAAAAATTCTAATATGGCATCTGGATTGATTAAAAAGATGCTTTTAGGGGTAAATTCAGATGTGGTTAATATAATAATGGTCGCGACGATCGATGCGATAAGTCTGGCAATAATTTCATTCGTAATCCAAGGTAAATTGGCCAAAATCAGGTGATGCAAAAACTCTTCCATGAAAATGCCATAGGCCACTAATGAAAGTGTGTTGCCGATTAACATGGTTCCAATAAATTGAGATGGGCTTTGATTGAAATGAGCAATGATCTTGGCACTTAGGATGTTTTGCTTCGCCTTAAGTTCAAAATAAAGTTTGTTGGACGAGACAAAAGCCATTTCCACCCCAGAAAAAAATGCTGAAAAAACCATGGCTAAGATGATTCCTACGTATTGAGGCGTTTGTATGTCGGCCATTGAATCCAAGTTATTTCTTATTTGATTTTTGTGCGTCTTCTTTTTTCAATCGTTCATTTTTTGAATACTGGAAGTAAAAAAGGCAGGCGACGCAATACATGAGCCAACCGTAATGATAAAATATTTCAGACCAGAAATGGCCTTGAATATCTTTAGGTACTGGAGAATTTAGATCGATGATCCAAATAATGAAAAACCCAATCCCGGCCGCTAAACTTAAAATTTCTTTTCTACCCATATTAGGCAATCATTTTTTCTGTCCTCCTAAATGTAGAGACAAATAAGCCAATAAATATCAAAATAGATCCTACCCAAACTAAATTTATATAAGGCTTCTCTATCGCTTTGATGATAATTAAATCTTGCTGGGTTGTATTATAAGAAAAACTAAATTCCTGTGTTTGTGGATTAATAGCGGTAAACTTAATTTTTATCCCCGTCTCTTCACTTTCAAACGCGGGCATTGCCACCATCCGATCTTTGATAATGAAGGTAGGTGTTAGTTGGAACTGCTGAAAATTCTTTCCTAATACATTAAAGTTAGCGCGAACGGCTGCATCATTGGGACCCAATACTACATTTTCTACATTAGTGACACGGGTAACATCCATCAAAATAGCTACAAAATCATTTAAGAATAAGGTATCTCCGATAGACACCGTCGCGTCGACGGTTTGACTCCACTGTTTTTCTGATCCGGCATCTGCGGCAAGTCGTGGATCTAATGATACATAGGTATAAATATCGTGGCCCCAAGCGTGTTTCACATCTGGCGAAATGGCGGTTCCCATTTTGGGATTCATTTGCCAACGAGGAAACAAGGATACAATTTTGCCTTCTGCATTTTTAAATTCCAATTCGTAATAATTGTTTTCCGGTTCTACCGTCAGTGTATCTCCTTTTTTAGCGATGGATTGCCCTTCTTTTTCAACATTTTTTAAAGCAACCGCATGAAAATCCCCTTCAATGATGTCAAAATCTTTGCGATTAAAATAACCAGGCTTTCCTCTTAATTCAATTTTTCTGCCCTTATAGGTTACAAGATAATCCTGCATTTGAGCTCCTTGTCCCAACCAAAGTGGCAGATTTTCCTTGTTTTCTTTATTGTCATCCTTGGTGAATTGCTCTACTTTATTGGAAATAGCAAAGCCAGATCGATTGAGCGAAACAACTTTAGAATAGCCAGACGAAAACAAAACGCCTATAATCATAATCGCCAGGCCTACGTGGGAGAGTGCGCCTCCGGCAATGGAGAATTTTTGCTTCGTTAAAAACCACAATATTTGGCCGTTAGCAACTAATGAAAAAAGTCCGCTCCACAATAAAGCGATGTATGGGATTTCATAAACCTTTTCGAAATTAATGACAATCACAGTTAATAAAACTGAAATCAAAAGAGAAGAGTATAATGGCTTAAATGAAGTAGATTGTTTTAATTTTCCCCACCATACATATTGGCCTACTCCACTTAAAAGTGCTACTGCAATGAATATCCAAATTTGAATTTTACTGTAATGTGCGACTTGATCGGCAGGCAAAGCTATATTTGAAACCATGCCGAAGGCCTCTGCAATTTTATTGTATACAGGAATGGAAGTCGTAAAAATGAGTTGGAATGCTGATAAAGTCAACACAGAAGCTCCGACAAAAATCCAAAACTCCTTATGGTAAATGCCAATCTCCTTTTCATCTTTGGGTAAACTTTTCCAACGATACACCGCCAAAATTATGGCCCCAATTAAAAACGTAAAC
The DNA here is from genome assembly GCA_945866095.1 of Spirosoma fluviale. Taxonomy (GTDB): domain Bacteria; phylum Bacteroidota; class Bacteroidia; order Cytophagales; family Spirosomataceae; genus Aquirufa; species Aquirufa fluvialis_A. The sequence goes on along the minus strand of CAMBGA010000054.1, from coordinate 1,240 downwards.
ATGTAGATTAGGAGTTGGCCCGAAAGGCCTAAATCTGTAAACGAGTGAACGGAGGCATTTCCTAGCACCCCAGACCGATTTAAAAAAGTAGAATAAAGGACTAAAATAAAAGTCGAGATGACCAAAATAATGGAAGTTTTTAATGCAGCACTTGAATTCCGATGGGCTATCATGGTGTGAATGGCGCCAATTAAAACGAGCCATGGAACAAAAGAGGCGTTTTCCACCGGATCCCAATTCCAATATCCTCCAAAATTTAAAGTCTCATAAGCCCAATAGGCACCCATGGTAATTCCAATCCCTAAAATGGCGGCTGAAAATGCAGCCCAAGGCAAAGCGGGTTTTATCCATTCGGTCAATTTATTTTTCCAAAGTCCAGCGATTAAATAAGCAAACGGAACGAGCGTCAAGGCAAAACCTAAAAAGAGTGTTGGCGGATGAATCACCATCCAATAATTCTGTAGTAAAGGATTTAAGCCTCGCCCATCTTTTGGAATGAAATTAGGCTGTAAACTCCAGACGGGTAAGTCGGGCTGCGCCTCTCTCAACAAAAGAAATGGTGAAGATCCGATTTTCAAATCGATCCATGGAATGATGACACCTAAAATCATGGAGGTTAAAAACGTTTGCACTAAGGCAAAAACAGTCATTACAGGCGATTCCCATTTAGGATTTTTGATCATTAAAATCACCCCTAAAATGGCTTGCCAGAATATCCAAAGTAAAAATGAGCCTTCTTGGCCTTCCCAATAGCATGAAATCATGAACATATTAGGCAGTGCTAATGAAGAATGAGTGAACGCGTAGTGGTATTCAAAATAGTGATTGTAGATAATGACAAAAAGGCTAGTCGCCACGCCAATCACTAAAAATAAATGAATAATAAATAAGGCTCTAGCCGTTTTTTTCCAATCATTTCCGGCGAGTTCATCGGTTGACTGAGTCGCTTTAAAGTATGAAAATGTGGCTAAAGCGGCCGTTACAAATGACCCAATTACCATTAAATGACCCGTCGTGCCAATATTTTCGTGTATCATATTTATTTTATCGCTTCTAGTGAAGCACTTGAATCAACAGAAATTGTACCCTCCTGATATTTGGATGGGCATTTTAAAAGAATTTTGTCGCAATAAAAGATCTTGTCTGCTTTCATACTTCCGACTAAAACAATTTTTTCGGATTTTTCAAAATCCTGAGGCTTTGGGGCGGCATAAATGACTTGGTTTTCACGGCCTAAACT
>CAMBGA010000053.1 GCA_945866095.1 Spirosoma fluviale | reverse complement strand
ATGAACAGTGTTGAATTAATTTCGTCATTTTCGGACTTTGCTCGAGATAAGAACATTGACAAACCGACGATGATTTCTGTTTTGGAGGAAGTTTTCAGAACGATGATTCGTAAGAAATTTGGATCAGATGAGAATTTTAATGTCATTATTAATCCTGAGAGTGGTGATTTGGAGATGTGGCGAACTCGGGAGATTGTCGACGATAACTCGGAAGACATTTGGGATTTTGATAAAATTCCATTGGCTGAGGCTAAATTGATCGAGCCTGACTTTGAAATTGGAGAAGAGGTAGCTGAGTTGATTAAGCTGGAGGATTTCGGTCGTCGGGTGGTTCAAACGGCTCGTCAAACTTTGATTCAGAAGATTAAAGATATTGAGAAGGAGAGCTTGTATGACAAGTACAAGGATTTGGTTGGTGAGTTGGTGACTTCGGAAGTATATCAAATTTTAGGTCGTGAGTTAATCTTGTTGGATAATGACGACAATGAATTGATTTTGCCAAAGACGGAGATGATTTCTAAAGATCGTTTCAAAAAGGGTGAGACGATTCGTGCCATTATTCATAAGGTGGAAATGACGAATGGAACGCCTAGAATTATATTATCTAGAATTTCTCCAGTATTTTTGGAGCGTTTATTTGAGCAAGAGATTCCTGAAATTTATGATGGAACGATTTCAATTCGTAAGATTGTGCGTGAGCCGGGCGAGCGTGCGAAAGTAGCTGTTGAGTCTTATGATGACCGAATTGATCCTGTGGGAGCTTGTGTGGGGATGAAAGGATCTCGTATTCATGGAATTGTTCGTGAATTACAAAATGAAAATATAGATGTAATTAATTTCACGGAAAATTTGGAGTTGTTGGTTGCTCGTACCTTGAGTCCTGCGAAGTTGAACTCGATGACGATTGACAAGGAGCGCCGACGTATTTCAGTGTTTTTGAATTCTGACCAAGTGTCTATGGCGATTGGTCGAGGAGGACAAAATATTAAGCTGGCTGGTAAATTAGTCGGTTATGAAATTGATGTCTTCCGTGATGTACCTAAGGATGAGTTGGATGATGAGGATGTTGAATTGTCTGAATTCTCCAATGAGATTGAGGCTTGGGTATTGGCGGAGCTTCATAAAATTGGTTTAGATACAGCAAAACAAGTATTAGCTTTATCTAAAGAAGAGTTAGAGCGTAGAACAGAATTAGAGGAAGAGACGATTGAGGATATTTTATCTATTTTACGTTCTGAGTTTGAATAGGGTTTAGATTAAATTTGATTTATTACATAGTATTTTAATTTTTTATGGCAGAAGAAAAGACAATGCGGTTAAGCCTTGTAGCAAAACAAATAAACGTGGGAACGTCTACGATCCTTCAGTTTCTTTCTGCTAAGGGCCATAAAGTTGACAACAATCCTAACGCGAAATTAAATTTCGAGCTTTTGACTTTATTGGCCAATGAATTTGGCGCTAACCAACTTTTGGAAACTCAAGAGGTAGTAAAGCCTTTGGAGGTTGTTGCCGAAATTCCGGTAGCAGAACCGATCATTGAGAAGATTCCTGAGCCTGTTGTTGAGGAGAAAAAGCCTGAACCAGTACCTCTTCCTGTTGCAGAGATACCTGTTGTGGTAGAACCCGTTGTGGAAATTCCCGTTGTTGAGGTTCCAAAGGTAGAAGCTCCTGTAGTCGAGGTTCCTAAAGAGGAAGAGAAGCCAATAGGATTAAAGGTTTTAGGCAAAATAGAATTAGATAAAAAGGGAAATCCGGTAGCGCCCAAACCAGCACCTAAGCCAGTGGCTGAGGTGAAGGAACCTGCGGTTATCCCGGTTGATAATCCGGTGGTAGCGGTTGAAAAGGTGATTGAGGAGCCTGCAAAGGAAGTTGTAAAGCCTGTTGACCCCATCATCGCGGAGCCAGAATTACTTCAATTGATTGAAGCTAAGGGTGAGACTTTACGCGGTTTAACTGTTTTAGGTAAAATCGAATTGCCTGTTGAAAATGATCGTTCAGGAGGTGGGCATAAGCATAAGCGTAAGCGAATCATTAAGGAGGAGAAAAAACCTTTAGCTAATGAAGGCGGAAATCGTCCTGCACCTGCCGGTGGAAACACGCAGAATAAGGGAAAAGATTTTGGTAAAAAACCTGCAGTAGCTGCTCCAGGAGCAAAGCCTCTTTCAAAAGAGGAGTTGTCTGACAAAGATATTCAGGAGCAAATTAAGGCTACGATGGCGCGTTTACAAGGTGCGTCGGCGAAGCAAAGTTTTGGTGCTGAGAAGAGAAAAGAGAAGCGTAAAGGTCGTGCAGAGGCAGAGGAGGCGCGTTTGATGGCTGAGGATGAAGAAGCAAAAGTTTTAAAAGTAACTGAATTTATTTCGGCAAGTGACTTGGCGTCATTGATGGATGTATCTGTGAATGAGGTGATTTCGACTTGTATGAGTTTGGGTATGTTTGTGTCGATCAACCAGCGTTTGGATGCGGAGGCTATTACGGTCATTGCGGATGAATTTAGTTTCGAGGTAAGTTTTGTTTCTGCAGAAGAGGAGATTGATGCGGTTGAAGTAGAAGTGGAAGATTTACCGGAAGATTTATTGCCGCGTGCGCCGATTGTCACCATCATGGGACACGTTGACCACGGTAAGACGTCTTTGTTGGATTATATCAGAAGAGCGAAAGTAGCGGCTGGCGAGGCTGGCGGGATAACCCAACATATTGGCGCATATTCTGTGGAGACTGATTCTGGGAAAAAAGTTACGTTTTTAGATACACCAGGTCACGAGGCTTTTACGGCGATGCGTGCACGTGGAGCTAAGGTGACTGATATTGTTATTATTGTGATTGCGGCGGATGATTCTGTCATGCCACAAACGAAGGAGGCCATTAATCATGCAATTGTGGCAGGGGTTCCGATCATTTTTGCTTTTTCTAAAGTAGATAAAGACGGTGCGAATACCGATAAGGTTCGTGAGGAGTTGTCTGCTATGAATATGTTGGTGGAAGACTGGGGTGGAAAATACCAAAGTCAAGAAATTTCATCTAAATCAGGTTTAGGTATTAATGATTTACTGGAAAAAGTATTGTTAGAAGCTGAATTGCTAGAGTTAACCGCTAACCCAAATAAAAAGGGAGTCGGTACGGTGATTGAAGCGGAATTAGATAAGGGTCGCGGGTATGTGACTACTTTGTTGATTCAGGCGGGTACTTTGAAAATCGGTGATATGATGTTGGCAGGTGATAATTATGGCCGTGTAAAGGCGATGTTTGATCATTATGGCCAAAAAATTAAGAAGGCGGGTCCTTCCACTCCGGTCCAAGTATTAGGATTGAATGGGGCGCCACAAGCTGGAGATAAATTATTGTGTTTAGAAAATGAGCGTGAGGCGCGTGAGATTGCCAATAAAAGAGAGCAAATTTTACGTGAGCAAACATTGCGGACGCGTAAGCATATCACCTTAGAGGAGATTGGTCGTCGGAAGGCAATCGGTACTTTCCGAGAGTTAAACGTAATTGTGAAGGGTGACGTGGATGGTTCTGTGGAGGCCTTGTCGGATTCATTAATGAAATTGTCGACAGAAGAAGTCCAAGTGAGAATTATTCATAAAGGTGTGGGTCAAGTTTCTGAATCGGATGTGGCGTTAGCGTCTACATCAGATGCGGTGATTATTGCATTCCAAGTGCGTCCATCTCAAAATGCTAGAAAACTAGCTGAGAATGAGCAAATTGAAATCCGCAACTATTCCATTATCTATCAGGCGATTGACGAAATCAAGGCCGCGATGGAGGGTATGTTGGCGCCAACCTTTGAAGAAATCATCACATCGAATATCGAAGTGAGGGATGTATTCAAAATCACCAAAATTGGTACGGTGGCTGGTTGTTATGTTTTAGATGGAACGGTTAAGCGGGCACATAAAATTCGTGTTATTCGTGACTTTGTGGTTATCCATGACGGAGAAATATCTGCCTTGAAGAGATTTAAAGACGATGTACAGGAAGTTAAGTTTGGTTATGAGTGTGGATTATCGGTTAAGAATTTCAATGATTTAGAGGTGGGAGATAATTTAGAGTGCTACGAAATGAAAGAAGTGAAACGTACGTTAAAATAAAATACATTAGCATTAATAGAAAAAGGCCAAATCATTGATTTTGCCGGCACTATCCCCAATAGTGTGCAAGTAGAAAAATTTAGGTTTTGAACTTTATAATTTTTCGCTTCATTCGTTGATTTATTAGATGCATATTTTAAAAATGTAACGTTATTTTGCATATAAAAAATACGCTCCTTAAATTCAATTTTTTTAGGTACGCTGCTTTATATTCCCGAGCTTTGGCGGTCTTTTCAATTTACATTTCTGTCATCCTATTTGAATAAGATCCCTCAAAAATAAAGTTATATCATTATTCGTCAAATCATCGACGTTTCTTTTAGGAGAGGACGTTTGAACTAATGATGCATAAGCACAAAGGGCAAACATTTAAAACAAATGAAATGAATATGAATTATAAGGCTATTCGAAAATTTAATATTATTTATGAATGTAAAATACAAGAAAATTTATTCATTTTTTTGTTCTTATTTATCTTTCGTGAACCAACTACTTAAACTAAGGCTGAGTGTTTTAAAACTTAGGACAAGATAAGTTGCGCTTAATTTTTAATAAGGGTTTTTTGATCGATATATCTAAGTCAAATAAATAAGCAATCGATATTTCATGTGCCCCGCCTGAGGGTAATCCTAGATTGGAAATTGTCATATCATACGAATAGCCAATGGAGAAATTGTCCTGCCTGTAACCTAATAAGACCACAAATGATTCTCTACTAGAAGCGTTATTGCTAGTTTTTAAGGGTATTCCTCGATACCAAGCACCCATCACCAATGGTGATAAGGTCAAATATGCCCCCAAATCCATTTGGTCAAAGGTTCCTTGGTGTTTATAATGCATTACTGGGCTGATACTTTTTTCCCTATTTCGCTCACTCACGGAGTTTTGTTCATAATAAGAATCTTCAAATAAAATCTTTGTCCCTAATTGAACACTGTATTTTGTCTGTAAAATATCATTACTTCCATTAATAAAGGATCTATTGGGGGCATTTAAATGATGTACAGATACCCCTAACCAGGTGTTTTTTAAATTAAATAAGGCTCCCGTCGACAAGTCAACATAATTGGCATTGGGTTTAAATTGGCTCAAGATCGGATCTGTGGATGTACCTAAACTACCTCCGCTGACCAAGGAACTCACTTGGTCCCCAAATACCAAACTCGAATAATCAATTCCTCTATTCACATAAGCGCCCTCAACGCCAAAAGAAACAGAACTTTCAGGTGTCAATGTTACATGATATGCATACTGAAGGCCTAAGGTGGTCGTTTTTAAGTTTGAAAATTGCTTGTCTGTCGAAGCAATAAACCCAAAACCGCTATTGATGTTAGCCACACTGATATCAGCCGTTATGGATGAAAATTGATAATTAGCGTTTAAATTAGGCCACTGATTCCGGTGGTTGAAATTAATTTTGGAGGTTTGGCTAACTCCCGCAAAGGCCGGAGAAATTAATAGGGGCGCCGCGTAAAATTGTGATAAAGTAGGATCCTGTCCACGAACAACCCAAGGGCTCAAGGTAAGGGTACATAAACATGAAAAAATCACAACGATTTTTCTCATAATTTTGCGTTTAGCCCCGCAATTTAACGCTTAGCTTTTCAAAAACCAATTAAATGACTTAATTTGTATCGCTTAATCATTTTTACACCATGCTGCGTAAATTTCTTTTCCTGCTCTCTTGGTTATTGATTAGTCATATTTCCCTTAGCCAAATCATCGTTCGCAACAATTGCATCACCCAATGTGCGAATTGCACCGTGAGTCCGTCTAGCGATTTGGCAACCGTTTTTGATTGGGCCGTGGACATGCCCGCGGGAACCAATTATTTTTGGGATTTTGGAGAGCCTGGGTCGCCGACCAATACATCGACTCTCCGTACGGGTTCTCATCAATATTGTACCCCAGGCGTTAAAACAGTGACTTTGACTTTGGTTAATGGTACGACGACGACTAAGAATGTCAAGAAGTTTACGGTAGGTCAGCTCCCATATATATACTTAGGAAAGGATGATAAAGACACCACAAAGACCATTTGCGATGGCCAACTAGTGGAACTGAACGCATTTGGGAAAGTTGGGAAACCCAATTATCCCATCGATGTGTTATGGTATCCAAAAGGTCAAACGACGGATACGATCAAGGTACATGAATCAGGATGTTATTCTGTTCAAATAACCGATCGAGCTTCAGGCTGCACGGCCGAAGCCAAAATGCAAATCAAAATTTGTGGAGAACGAGATCCCGATAAAAACATTTCCAAATTTACTAAGGCTTGGGCTTTTGGTGACGGGGCTTCTATTTTATTTACGGGTTCGCCGGATAACCCGACTTTAGTCACCAGTAAAATTAATGCTCCCAACGGTGTAGCTAAAATGGAGGACCCAAGTATTTCCAATGGACTGATTTTTTATACAGATGGCCAAAAGGTTTTTGACAAGTTTAATGATCCCATCGACCCAAGCAAAATTTTAAATGGCGATCCCGCAAATTCCCAAGGGGTCACCATCATCCCCAAAACTTCATGTAAAGGTTGTCAAGCTGAATATTATGTTTTTACACTCCAAAAAAATGCGAAAGGAGAGAATTTAATTTTTTACAGCATAGTGGACATGAAAATGAACAAAGGCAAAGGAGGGATTTCTGTTTTAAATGACACCTTAAGTCCCGTTCCTACGACTTCCAGAATTTTAGCGACCGAAGGGGGTGGAGGTTTTTATTGGCTTGTCACCCAAGATGCAGATCCTTTGGCCACATCAACGACCACCCGAATTTTTAAAGTGTCTGCCTCAGAGATTTCAGCACCTATTGTCACAAAATCGGGTACGATTATTTCTGCAGCGGCTGGGTCAACGGGCAATACCAAAATTTCATCACCCAATTCTACTAAGTTGGCCATTACGATCCCAGGGCCGCCGACCAATAAAGTAGATATCTATGAATACGATAAAGCGACCGGAAAATCGACTTTGTCTTTTACGTTAGATTTGGGACCAAGCCCGCCCACTTTATACGGGGTTGAATTTTCACCCAACGACAGTGTGCTCTATATTTCCATGCAAGGAGATGGTGGTGCAATCCCTTCTCAAATTTTGCAATTTGACATATCCAGTAAAAATGCAGTAAAAACATTGACGAGCAAGCAAGTAATCTATTCAGGCTCAGAAAAGGTGGGTGCTTTGCAAATTGATCCTGTCAACCAAGCGATTATTTTTGCCGCTTTTCAAGGCAGTAACATCCTTGGGAAGATTAAAGGGTTAAATAATTTAGTGACTGCCAAAGGGGACACCAATATTATGGCAAAATTTACCCGAAATGGTTTTGGTTTGGATTCTTTAGGGAAACCGATCACTCTGCCTTCGGGGGCGACGAGCCAATTAGGTTTACCGCCTACGATTCCATTTCCAATTACTCCTCAAAGTCCTCCTTCCATCACACAAACTTGCGAGGGTACCACGTTTAAGTTTACTATTTCTCAGAAACTTTGTGATCCATTAAATAATGACCGCATCGATTGGAAGATTTATCAAACGACACTGAGCCCATTTCCAGAGCCTAAAACGGGAATTTTGGTTCCTTTGGACACCAAAAAACTTATCTATTCTTTCACGGGGGCGGAGCTAAAATATGATTTTGCCACATCTGACAAATATGTCATCACCGCGGCCATTACCAATAGTTGTGTCATGGCCTATTTGATGGATGCTCAGCAATTTGATATCGTGGTCTTAAAGCCAGTTACGTTGGACTCAGAATACAATCGAATTTGTAAAACGGATGCAAAAATTAGCCTTACTAAATCTCCCGTTTCTAAGAACCTTAGTTTTGTATGGAGCAATGGGGATAAAACACCCACTGCCACATTTAAATACCCAGGAGGTGATTTGTCTTTAGCCCTTTCTGATACAGCCACAAAATGTTCTGTGAAGGTATCTACCAAAGTGAATTTCTTGGAGAATACATACGTGATGCCAAAAAAAGACTTTTCCATTTGCATGGATAGCCCGGTTCCATTTCCTATCCTTTTGAATTCGAGCATGAAAGACTTGAAATTCAAATGGACCGGACCATCGCTTAGTTCAGTGGACACGTTGAACCAAATTTTAGTCAAAACCAGCGGCAGTTATCAAGTAAAAATCACCGATAAAGACAATTGTATTTTAAACAATACCTTTCCAGTCTCCGATAAATGCGAACCTATTATTATTGCACCCAGCATTTTCACACCCAATGGCGATGGTAAAAATGATTATTTTTCTCCTTTGCCTAAAGTTGCCAAACGCGTAGAAATTTTAAGTTTGCAAATTTTTAACCGTTGGGGTGAAATGATATTTTCCAAATCAGGGTCCTCTGATCTTCAATGGGATGGGAAATCTAATGGGGTTAGAGTTCCTCAAGATTCCTATGCGTGGGTCGTTCAATACAAGGCCGTAGATTTTCCAGAAAAAGGCATTCAAACCATTCGCGGTGCGGTCATTGTCGCCTATTAATTAACTGACCGTTAAGTAAATACATTTCCGTATAATAATTTTTTAATGAATTTTTAAGTGCCTACGGTTAATATTGATTTTAAGTTTAGATCGCATTTAAAATCAATCGTTATGAAACTTCAACACATTGTGTACGTTTTTTGCTTTTTATTCTTGAGTTCTTGTGCATCCATGCCCACTTTACCCAATAAAGAATTTAAGGTTGCTATTGCCTCCGTTCCAGAAGGAGCCGATGTTCAGTTAAATGCATATTACATTGGCAAAGCCCCTTTGACACTCACGATCAATACTAATTCCAGTAATTTCATTTACGTAAGTAAGGTAGGATTTGCCGGGCAAAGAATCACGTTGGATGGAAAGAAAAGTGAAATTAAAGTCCAACTGGTAAAAGAATGAAAATAACTTTTCTGACTCGCTTGTTGGCCTACTGGCAGGGAAACAAAGTAGTAACTCTGTATTCAACGTCAAATAATCGCGTGTATACGACGATTGCGTTTAAAACGAAAGACCAATGGATTTGCCAATTCCCCATTTTTGATCAAGAATGGGAATATATTTCGATTACCCTTTTGACGAATGGGAACTTGAAATTTACGGATTCAAAATTTGAAAATGCCGGTATCGATCGCTGGCGTTAATTAATAAGCTCTAACTTCTACCCCCTTCATAAAATTCACAAAGGCTTTGTTGACGACTTGGTTTCCACCCGGCGTCGGGAAATTTCCTGTAAAATACCAATCGCCTAAATGGTTAGGACATGCAACATTTAAATTTTCAACGGTTTGATAGATCACAGAAACCTCTGCTTGAAGGTGTTTGGGTTTGACAATTTCAGCAATCTTATTTGAAATTTCTTCGTTGGTAAATGGCTCATAAATAGCCTTGACAAAATTCTCTGAAGTCGCTGTGCCATTTTCTAGGGCCACTAAACATTTCAAGTTAACCTCATCTAAAATATTTTCAAGCCCTCTTTCTTGTAACAAGGCTAAGGCAGCTCTAAAGGCCACAAAATCCTTCATTTTCGACATATCGATGCCATAACAATCGGGATACCTGATTTGCGGCGCCGAGGAAACAATCACGATTTTTTTAGGGGACAGTTTGTCCAAAAGACTTAATATACCTTTTTCTAAAGTCGTACCCCGAACGATTGAATCATCTATTAAAACAACCGAATCGACACCCTTGTTAATTACTTCGTAGGTCGTATCATACACGTGAGAAACCATATCGTCTCGTTGGTCGTCGCTCGCAATAAATGTTCGAACCTTGACATTTTTCGAAATAAGTTTTTCGACACGCGGTCTAAAAGTCAACAATTCTTCTAATTCTTCCTCGAACAATATCCCATCCATGATGGCTTTCTTTCTTTCTTTGGCCAAATGATCTTCCAAACCGTCAATCATACCCAAAAATGCCGTTTCGGCCGTATTCGGGATGTAAGAAAAAACGGTGTTTTTTAAATCATGGTTTACCTCATCTAAAATTTGAGGAATTAATAATTGGCCCAGTTTTTTACGCTCATGGTAAATATCAGGATCTGATCCCCTTGAGAAATAAATACGTTCAAAAGAACATGATTTTTGTTCTAATCGGTCTATGAAAGCAGCCTCCTTCACTGATCCGTCCATCGCTATCACGAGGGCATGACCTGGAGTTACTTCTTTGATTTCGGAATATTCGCAATCGAATGACGTTTTAATGGCTTGCTTTTCTGAGGCTACCACCACGACTTCATCATCCATGTAATAAAAGGCTGGACGAATTCCGGCAGGGTCTCTTGCGACAAAAGCCGATCCAGATCCCGTCATGCCGACCATCGCGTAACCTCCGTCAAAATCTTTGCATGATCTTTCTAGGACACGCATTAAATCAATCTTTTCAGCCAGGATATCCGATAACTCAGGATTTTCGTATTTGTCGCGGTATTTTAAAAATTGTCTTTGATTTTCTTCATCCAAAAAATGACCAATTTTTTCCATCACGGTGACGGTATCCACTTTTTCTTTGGGATGCTGACCTAAGGAAACTAATTTGTCAAACAAATCGTCCACATTGGTCATGTTGAAATTTCCTGCCATCACTAAATTTCTAGAACGCCAGTTGTTCTGGCGCAACATCGGATGGCAATTTTCAATCTCATTCTGGCCATGAGTACCATATCGCAAGTGCCCAAGGAGCACTTCCCCAGTAAACGCTACATTATCTTGCCACCAAACTGCATCTTTTGAGGCATCGATGCCCGTATCGCGCTTGGTTTCTTTAGCTAACTTATGTGCTTTCTTGAATTTCTTATCTATTTTTCCAAAAATATCGGAGACGGCTTCGGGTTCTACAGATCTATACCGACTAATATAGCGATGACCCGGTTTTACATTGATTTTGATGTTGGCAACCCCCGCTCCATCTTGCCCCCGATTTACTTGCTTTTCCATCATTAAATACAACTTTTTAAGGCCGTACATGGGGTTATTGTATTTATCCAAATAGTACTGAAATGGCTTACGTAATCGGATTAGGGCTATTCCGCATTCGTGCTTAATGGAATCAGACATTAGATATTATTTCTAGGAGAGCAATTTGTTTTAAAAATAAAGTCAAAATTAGGGAATTATTAGGGAAGCCAAGCGTTAATTTTACATTTTTTTAATCTATAAATTCCAAAAATTAAAAATAATGTTTGGTGTAAGAAGACTAAGGATAATTGCAGCCGCTATGATTCCAAAAATCCACATATCTTTTTCGATTTTTATTGCTTGGTTTGACTCCGATTTTTTAAAATAAATGTAAAATGGAATTTTTAAATAATAGAATACCGATACCGCTGTTGCGAAAATAGCGACTGTTAATAAAGTGATGGTCGCTATGTTGGAATGGGCCTGGATTGATTCCCAAAGCAATGAAAAATAAGTGATTTTGGCGAGGAAAGTTCCCGCAGGCGGGAGTCCAATGAGTGCAATAAAACCGACAAATAATAAGAGCGATTTAACGGGTTGCGATTTTGACAAACCTTTCCACGTGTCCAAATTATCTACATCATCCAGGTCATTTTCGCTTGGATGTTCGGCCAAGAAGAAGACTAAAATGGTGCTCAAGCCATACGTTAGACCATAAAACAATAATGCTTCTGTGGCTTCTTTGGCAGGCGAAAGCCAAACCATGGCCATAAATCCCCCATGTGCGATGCTCGAATATGCAAGCAAACGCTTGGTATTTGTCTGCCTTAAAGCCCCTAAATTTCCTATCAAAAGAGTTAGAATAGCTAATGCAGCAATATACATACTCATATCTGTGGGGATGAAATGAATCATTCGAATCCCTAACCAGGTCACGGCTATTTTAGGGGCAATCGAAATCCAAGCCATCCAAGGCGCTGGCAAGGTTTCTAAAACATCCGGACTCCACGGTTGGAATGGCGCCCATGACATTTTAAAGAGTAAAGCGCAGGAAATAAGACCTAAGCTAAGGCCAATAAACAGTGGATCCGCAGAAGAAAAAACGCGCGTGAAAGCTGGATTGCTAAAGGACATCGTGCCTGAAAGACCATAAATGAGCGAGACTCCATACAGAAATATAGCGGTTGTCGCCATGCCAAAAAGAACATAGGGCAATGCCGCTCGAGCGCCTTCTGAATCTTTTCGGATGCCGGCCAACAAATACGTACCCAAAGACATTAATTCAATGGACAAAAATAGGCTGAGCCAATGGTTGCTGATTCCCGTTAAAAGGGATCCAGACAGAATACTTAAAAATCCTATTTGCTCTTCAATGCTTAATTTTTTCCCCGTAATTTGACTGACGATCAAGATTAAAAAGCCCAAAGCTAAAATCAATAAATTGATCGCATTGCTGGCAGTTGTAATCCAAAATAATGAAAACGAAGCAAAGCCGTTATGGCCATTTTGTTGCCTTTGAAAAGCTAAGGCTAAAATAAAAAACAAGCCTAGCAAGGAAATAAAATAACGCCACGACGAACTGAATTTTTCTGGCTTTCCGTGGATAAATAATTCGGAAAATATGCCCAAAATGAGTAAGCCAAGAACTAAAATTTCCGGAAGCATCAATGAAAATCCTTGAACGATTTGGTCCAATTTTACGGATAATCCAGCAAGGGTTTCAGCAGAAAACATGTTCAAATTTAGTGTTTTTTGGCAGGTATTTTTTGACTTAAGTAAAAAGCCGTGGGATTATTTTTCAAATGAATCATTTCTTCAGGGCTCCCTTCAAAGCTTAAATATCCTCCATTTTCTCCACCTTCCGGGCCTAAATCGATGATGTGGTCAGCACATTTAATGACCTCCATATTATGTTCAATAATCACCACCGTGTCACCTTGTTCCACTAAATCATTTAAGGCCTTGAGCAATTTTTTGATGTCATGAAAGTGCAAGCCAGTCGTAGGTTCGTCAAAAATAAATAAGGTTTTTCCTTTGTTTGAATTCCCCTTTCCTAAAAAACTGGCCAATTTTACACGTTGGGCTTCCCCTCCAGAGAGTGAATTGGAGGATTGTCCTAGTTTAATGTAACCGAGCCCTACTTGGTATAGGGGGTCAATTTTCTCCGCAATTCGAGGCAATTTTTCGCTAAAGAAAGGAATGCTTTCTTCCACGGTCATGTCCAAAATTTCAGCAATGTTTTTGTCTTGGAAGGTAACCTCTAAGACTTCTTGTTTAAAGCGACGGCCCGCACACGACTCGCAGGTTAGCTTGATGTCCGCCATAAACTGCATCTCAATCGTTATTTCGCCTTCTCCTTGACATGTTTCGCAGCGACCACCCTCCACATTGAAAGAAAAATGTGCCGGTTTATATCCCCTTGATTTTGACATGGGCAGTTCGGAATATAATAGCCGAATGGCGTCATATGCTTTAATATAGGTGATCGGATTGGATCTGGACGACTTCCCAATGGGTTGTTGGTCCACCATTTCCACCCCCGCAATTTTCTGTAAACTTCCCTTTATTTCCCTAAATCTACCGGTTTCCTCGGTGCCCAACTGGAGATTTCTCAACAAAGCAGGGTATACTATTTTTCTGATAAGTGTCGATTTTCCAGACCCACTGACCCCCGTCACCACGGTCATAATTCCTAATGGAATTTTAACATCTAAATTTTTCAGGTTGTTTTCTTGTGCCCCAGTAATTTCGATGTGGGCTAACGCTTTTCTTCGAATCGACGGAACGTCAATTTGGTCTGCCCCATTTAAAAAACGTAGGGTATGACTATCCGTTATTTTATCTGCCAATGCATCCTCTAGATTCCCCTGGAAGATGAGTTGGCCCCCATGCCTTCCCGCCTCAGGACCGATGTCAATAATCTGGTCTGCAGCGCGCATGATTTCTTCTTCGTGCTCAACGACAATGACGGTGTTGCCCATTTTTTTCAACATATCCAGCACAGAAATCAGTCTTTCGGTATCACGTGGGTGAAGACCGATGCTCGGTTCATCCAAAATATACATGGAACCCACCAATGCACTGCCCAACGAAGTGGCTAATTTAATCCGTTGAAACTCACCGCCTGATAAAGTCGAACTTAGCCTGTTTAGAGTTAAATAACCTAAACCCACCCGATTCATGTAGTCTAGCCGATTATTTATTTCAACCAATATTCTTTTCGCGATCGATTGATCATGCTCGCTTAATTCCAAGGAATCAAAAAATGCTTTTACTTTTGACATTGGCCAAAGCACCAAGTCGATAATCGACGTGTTGTGAATTTTAACGTAGGCCGCATCTCCCCTCAATCTTGATCCTTGGCATTCGGGACACGTTGTTTTTCCCCGATAGCGCGATAACATGACGCGGTATTGAATCTTATAGGTTTCTTTTTCTAGGTGTTCAAAAAATTGCGTTAAACCCGAAAAATATTTGTTGCCCTTCCAAAGCAGTTTTTTCTCACTGTCAGAAAGATCTTTATAGGGTCTGTGAATGGGGAAATCAAAATGTATTCCATTGCGCAATAATGGATGGAGCCACTCACTCATTCGCTCACTTCTCCAAGGTGCAATGGCTCCCTCATAAACGGATAAATCATGATCCGGGATCACTAAATCAGGGTCTAGGCCCAATACTTTTCCGTAGCCTTCGCAGTTTTTACAGGCGCCATAAGGATTATTGAAAGAGAATAAATTTAAGCTAGGTTCTTCAAAAGCGATGCCATCTAATTCAAATTTGTTGGAAAATATTTTACGTTTTACGCCCTCTATTTCGATCCAACAAACACCTTCTCCTTCGAAATAGGCTGTTTGAACGGAATCCCCTAACCTGAAAATCGTTTCTTCATCTTCAGGTTGGCTAATTAATCGGTCTATCAATATCGCAATTTCATTCGGCTTTTTACTGAGCGATTTCAATTGGTTTGCATCCTCAACGAGCTCTTCCAGGTCAATGATTTCCGCCTCAAATTTTAATCTTGTATAGCCTTTTTGAATAAGGAGTTGGCATTCATCCTTCAATGCTCTTTCCGTATTTGGAATCAAAGGCGCTAAAATGAGCACTTTCTTTTGGGCATGTGTTCCCACCCAATCCACAATCGTCGAAACAGAATCTTTTTTAACTTCCTTCCCTGACGTAGGCGAATATGTTTTCCCAATGCGGGCAAAAAGCAATTTTAAATAGTCGTAAATTTCAGTGCTGGTCCCGACGGTCGACCGAGGATTTTTTGTGTTTACTTTTTGTTCAATCGCAATGGCTGGGGATACTCCTTTGATATAGTCAACCGCAGGTTTCTCCATCCTACCTAAAAATTGGCGCGCATAAGAATTCAAGCTTTCGACATACATTCGTTGGCCTTCCGCGAATAACGTATCAAAGGCCAAGGATGATTTTCCTGATCCAGAAAGACCCGTGATGACAACAAATTGATTTCGAGGAATAGCCACATCCACATTTTTCAAATTGTGGACACGAGCACCTTTAATTATGATGTGTGTTTTCGGGTCGAGATTTTCGATGGCCGACGAGCTAACGATGCCCGTTTTTATATCATTCATAGGACA
>CAMBGA010000052.1 GCA_945866095.1 Spirosoma fluviale | reverse complement strand
TTTTTTATTTTACCCGGTGGCCACGAGACGATTGCCACAGCACAAATTACGCGAACGGTTTGTAGGCGTGCTGAGCGAAGTTTAATTCAATGGGTAAAACCCATTCAAAATGAAGATTACGCGATATCAATTGTATATTTAAATAGATTATCAGATTATTTATTTATGATGTGCCGATTATTACATAAAACATTAGGCGTTCCAGAAACACCTTGGAATTCTGGTAAATAAGAATAATAAAAAATGGAAATTCAAATACACCCTATTCAAAAGTCAAGAATCGATGAAGTCGATTTTAACAATTTAGCTTTTGGACGTAGTTTTGCGGATCATATGTTGATCGCTGAATATGCCAATGGCGCTTGGCAATCGATGACTATTCAGCCTTATGGTCCACTGAGCTATCAACCAGCCATGATGTCCATTCATTATGGCCAATCGATTTTTGAGGGTATGAAGGGATATCGTTCTGCGAAAGGGGATGTTTTGGTCTTTCGCCCAGAAGAGAATTTCAAACGTTTTAATAAATCGGCTGTTCGTATGTGCATGCCTGAGATCCCTGAGGAGATTTTTTTAGGCGGTTTGAAAAAATTATTGGAAATAGATAATGCCTGGGTGCCCAATAAAGAAGGTTGTTCTTTATACATACGTCCATTCATGTTTGCTACTGACGAGTATGTCGGTGTAAGTCCTTCTACCACATATAAATTTATTATCTTCAATTGCCCAGTGGGTTCGTATTATTCTAAGCCCTTGAAAGTGCGAGTGGAAACCGAATACATACGTGCTGCTAAAGGTGGAGTGGGTTTTGCAAAAAATGCAGGTAATTACGGAGGTTCTTTGTTTGCAACTCAAAAAGCGATGCAAGCGGGTTATGACCAAATTATTTGGACGGACGCTGCCACTCATCAATATGTGGAAGAAGCTGGAACAATGAATTTAATGTTTATGGTGGGAGGTTCATTGGTGACGGCTCCAACTGGCGATACCATTTTAGATGGGGTAACTCGAAAATCAGTTATTCAAATTGCGAAAGACTGGGGCATCGATGTACAAGAACGCCAATTATCTGTGAAAGAGTTGGTCAGTGGTATTTTAGATGGATCCGTGACTGAGGCGTTTGGAGCAGGTACGGCAGCCGTTATTGCTCCGATTCAAACCATTGGATTTGAAGGAAAAGATTATCAATTGCCTGATAAAAAAGAATCAGATTTTTCTAGCAAAGTTTTTACTGAAATCAATCAAATTAGACTTGGCGAGATTGAAGATTCGCGAGGATGGGTTTGGAAAGTTTAATTTTTCCTTGAAAAAACGAGTTTGATTCCGGGGTCTTTAACCGTACTTACATCTTGTAAGATCACGAGTGTGTTTTTGTCTTTTTCCCAAATAATTTTATTGCCCTCGGTTTTGGAGGTTCCAAATTTCACTTGTAAATAGGTGGTGAATTTTGCCTTCAGTTCTTCTACTTGAGATTTTGTTTCTACAAAAATATCAAAATCAATCTCAGTTAATTTTTGTTGGTTATCGCTGAGGTAGGAAATATCTGTAAAATTCAGATCGCTGTTATCAAAATAGAGTGTATAAGATTTGCCATTAGCTGGTTGGTTTTCAGCTAATTCAAGTTTTTCTTGTAATGAGTCTATCGAAATACCCCACTCCTTATCTCTAACAACTCCATTCGAACTTACCGTGATTTTTTGAACCAAATCCCCACTTTGTTCCCAAGCATTTAAAACCCTTTGCTCTATTTCGGAGGTATTTAATGCTCCTTCCTTTCCTTTTTCCTGCGATGAGTTGCATGAGAAAAACACTAGGGTGGAAGTTAAAATTAAAACGATTGATTTGGCGGTCATGTGGATAAGGCGATTGAAATCTTTTCTCATTTTTTCTAGAAAGGGATTTTAAAAATCAAAATTATTGAAATGATTCAGAAAAAGTGCTAACTAACAAAATAAATGTTATTTTTGTAATGATTTAACGGTTGCTTCAAAATATTTAAAATATTTAAGATTATTAGTGGTTAGGTATTATCAAAATAGGTCGGTTATTAACTGGCCTATTTTTTTATGGGTTTAATCCCTCTAATTGATTTTTTAGCAGGTTTTAAAATTCTCTTCCAATTCCGATCACCATGCCTATTTCACTTCCATTGGTAACAGGAAATCCAAATTTGCAGACTAAATTATAATAAGTAACCACGTCAAAACCTAAACCAC
Organism: Spirosoma fluviale; assembly: GCA_945866095.1. Taxonomy (GTDB): domain Bacteria; phylum Bacteroidota; class Bacteroidia; order Cytophagales; family Spirosomataceae; genus Aquirufa; species Aquirufa fluvialis_A. The sequence goes on along the minus strand of CAMBGA010000052.1, from coordinate 13,567 downwards.
CCCCAGAAATCCATTGGTTAACTAGCTTGTTTTCCTTGGCTGAAAAGTTATTGTTCACATAAGCAAAGTCATAAAATGCGGTTGGGTAAATCGCAATGGGGATCTGGTTAAATTGTTTGATCGGCAAAAAGGGTAGTTTGAAAACCTTATTTAACAATTGGAATTTGATTGTATTTCTATTTAAAAAATAGGATGTACCATCTAATACGTTAAGTTCATAGCCACGAACAATTTCATTTCCATATCCAAGGCCTCTAATATTTGCATAGGGAATATTCGTGTTTTTTGAAATTTTACCTTTGACCTGTGTGGTGAGGAAAAAATGGGAACCTAAATCAAAAAAGTAGGCAATGGCTCCGGTTATTTCCCAGAAATCTACTTGATCAGCGGGTAGAAGTCCTACTTTATTGAATGTAATGTCAAATTTTCGACCTCTCAAAGGGTAGGCAATTAAATCCCTGAAGTCATAGGAATAGCTATAGAGCAATTGGGTGAAGTTTTGTTCTTTCGTATTTAGGGCAAAATAATTGGGGTTCAATTTTACGATGGTGTCTGAAATAACGGTATGTGTGTATTTTAACTCTAGGGTCTGAAGGTCGTAAAATTTAAATCTTTTTCGCAGGTTGATACCCCCACTCCACCTTTCGCGCAATATTTTTTCGGTCGTCAAATATTGTAAAGTATCATTTCTGGTTTTATAGGGCATTATTTTGGATGTGGAATAGCTCGCATTGACCGCTAAACCCAATGTTTTTTTCTTGTCTAGGTAAGGATTGCTATACGTGAAATCAAGTCTTTGAGTAAAACCAGTTTCTGCTTTTATCATTAATTTTTCATTTCGACCTTGGAAGTTGTTGTGAATAAAATGGATCCCATAAATGGATCTATTTAAATCACGACCTCGTGACCACCAGTCATTTAGATTTCGGTCGGCCAATTGGAAAATAGGGTATCCCAAAATATACCATTGTTCAAGAAATTCAAATGAAATTTTTAGGTGTCCGTTGGGCAATTGGTTTAAATCGGCTTTGACCCAAATGAATAAATTGGTATTCATTAATTTGCGCCGATTGTATTCTAATCTTGCGTCTAAGGTATTAATGGTTACTGAATCACCTGGATTAAAATCTAATTCTCTAATAAGAATTTGATTTTTTGTTTTTTCATTCCCTTTGAAAAGAATGCTATCGATGTGAATAAATTGCCCGCTCACTGAATAGGCAAAAGAGATCAATAAAATGAGTATGGGCATTCTCATTTCCTAAATTTAAGGAATATGGCTGAAACAAAATTTAAAACGATATTAATTTATTCGAATATGATCGATTCTATTTGGTTATTCCAGGTTTCAAATAAAGCCAAATATTTCTGTTCAATGATGGGTCTTTTTATTTTCAAAGTGGGGGTAAGGCAATTATTCTCAATCGTCCAGTCCTCCTGTAATACAATCATTTTTGATAGGTGTTCGTATTTCTTGAAATGAGGGTTGGTATTTTCCATTAAGTCTTCTAGGTTTTTAATTAAAGTACTCGGTTCTAATTTTTTCCCTTCCAAACTTAAAACAATTAACGCAATGGGTTGGGGTAAATTGATGCCAACGACGCAGCATTGTTCTATATGTGGATCTATTGACAGATTGTTTTCGATCGGAGCGGGTGATACATAATGTCCTTTGGATGTTTTAAAATTATCTTTTACTCTTCCTATGATAGATAAAAAGCCATTTGAATCTATTTCACCCATGTCGCCTGTCTTTAACCAACCATCCACAAAAAGTTCTTGGGTCAATTGATCTTCCTTGTAATATCCCCATGAATTATAGTCCGCTTTCATTTGAATTTCTTTCGTTTCAGGGTCAATTCTAGTTTGGCAATTCTCGTGAATTTTGCCTACTGTGCCAATTCTTATTTCATCTCTCGGCATGAGCGAGTTTAAGCCCATGTTTTCAGTCATTCCGTAGGCTTCTTGAATGAAAAAATCAATTTTTTGATACCATTTTAATAATTCAGGAGGCATGGGCGCGGCTCCGGTGATCATCAAAATAGCTTTGTCTAAACCAAGTCCTTTTTTGATTTTGTTCTTAACGATTTGATTTAAAATGGGGACCTTTAAAAGTAAGTCTAGTTTTTTTTGCCCTCCTATTTTTTCTAAAATTCCTTCTTGAAATTTACTCCAAATTCTGGGTACGGCGAGGAAGTGAGTAGGATTTGCCCGATGTAAATTCTCTTTAAAGGTCAATAGATTTTCTACGAAATAGATGGTTCCACCTGAAGCGATGCTGGCAAATTCAACAATATTTCTTTCGGCAATGTGACATAAGGGTAAATAGGATATAAATCGCGCATTTGGCGTATCTAAATGGGCAATTTTCCTAGCTAAATTGATAGCTTGAGTCACCGAACTATTGGAAATCATGACCCCTTTGGGCGAACCTGTAGTGCCTGAAGTATACACGATGGTGGATAATTCGTTCTGCTCTGGTTTATGGGGCTGAAACGCTGGAAACTCTTGGTTGAGGATGTCATTCCATTGGATTGAATCTTTTCCTTCGGATTCGGGTGTGTGGATGATAAGAACATTTGCGGGGATACCACTTTTTATGGAATCCCAATGATCCAATTTGCCCACAATGAGCACTTGGCAATCGGAATGTACCAATACCTCATTTAATTGTTCTGAAGTTAAAGTCGCATAAAAAGGAACTGAGATACAAGCGGCTGAGGAAATGGCTAAATCTGCTAAAATCCAATAGGCTGAATTTTTTGCCATTATACCCACATGCTTGGGCTCTGATTGGACTTTCTCTTGTAGGAATGCGGCTAATTTATTAACGTGATTTTCAGCCTCTTGATAGGTGAAATCGATAAAATCATCTCCTATCGGTTGTTTTAGGAAAATTTCATTGGGTTTTTCTTGAGTCCAATAATAGAAATTTTCCAAATTACTTTGGTAGGTAGATATCATCGTTTAAATAGGTTTTATTCGCTAAAAATAAAACTTAATTCTTTTAAATCATAGACTTTAATTTCATTCGATTTTTCAAGCACGAGGTGCCCATTTGGATTTACCCGAATTATCTTTCCTAAAAATACTCCTATTGCATCTTCGAATAGTGCCTTATTTTGCAGCCTGAATAAATTTTGATGGTACACCTTATCTATTTCTTCGAAATTGTTTGAAAGAAATAGTTGATAATAGTTTTCGATTTCGATGGAAATGGCATTGAAAATATCTCGTATGTCGATTTTTGCAGGTGATTTAGTCCATTTTTTCAATGAGCACGCTCTTAAATTTTCGAATTCGGTTTGGTTGATATTTATTCCGATTCCAACAATGGAAAAGTTCCATTTACCTGCTTGGAAATTGTTTTCGATTAGAATGCCGGCGATCTTTTGTTCCTCTAAGTAGATATCATTGGGCCACTTAATTTTAATGGGTAATTCTTCTAATAATGTATTTTTGGCCCATTTTTGAAGTCCTTCCAGGATGCCAATGGAGATAGCCTTGCTTAAATAAAATTGATGAATGGCTTGCTGATCTTTGGGCTTCAATAAGTAGGAGACCAATAGATTTTCATTCGGTTGGGCTACCCACTTATTTCCCCTTTGACCTTTGCCTTCTGTTTGGTGTCCAGCTATCCATGCAAAACCATCAGGTAACTGATATTCAAGAGCCTCTTGGAATCCTAATGAATTCGTAGAGGCACACGTTTCATGATATTTGCTGTTTTTGCCGACGAACCGAGTGGGAGCTTGATATTTGTTCAAATTTTATTTGTAATTTTATGTTTACAACAACAAATTTAATTTTTTATTCGTTTAAATATCATTTATGCCTAAAAGTCCTAAGAAAGCCGTTATCAACATTGATTCATCTGAAGTATTAGTTGAATGTGTGGTGAAGGGAATGCAAGAGAAGAAAGCTCAAGAAATTGTCGTGATGGACTTAAGAGGTGTTCACAATGCTTTTACTGATTTTTTTGTTATTTGTTCGGGTTCATCCGACACTCAAATTGAAGCCATTGCGGATTCGGTTGACAAAGAAGTTTGGGAACAAGCGCATGTTCATGTGCATGCCATGGAGGGTAGGGCGAATCGAGAATGGATTTTGATGGATTATTATGAAGTGATTGTGCATGTGTTTTTGAAAGACAAACGTGCATTTTTTAAATTGGAAGAGCTATGGGGAGATGCTAAATTCACCAATATCCCTGATTAAAACCAATTGGAGTTAATTTGAAATAATTTTTAAATTTTTCGAACTAATTCAGTTGTTTTAAAGTTTAAATGCCCAGATACCTAAAAACAAAATGGCCAAACAAGGAAGTAATTTTAAAAACAGTAAGCGTTCGGGAATTCAACCTAGATTACCTAAAAAGCCAGTTGGAGGTATGCAGAGTTGGCTGATGATTGGTCTAGCCATTACCATGGTTAGTATGTTCTTTTTTACCAAGCAAAGGACTTTGCAGGAGATCAATCAAAATCAATTTGAATCCATGATTATTCAAAAGGAAGTGGAGGGCGTTGCGATTGTGAATGATCGTTTGGTCGAGGTGAGTTTGAAGTCTTCTTATGTGAGTAAATATTTCAAGGATTCTCCACAGGGGATGATTTCGGTTAAAAAGGGACCACATTTTGAGTTTCCGATTATTTCAAAAGAAGGCTTTGAGCAATTTCTTGAAGATCGTCAAAAGAATTTCCCTCGCAATGAGCGAATTTTTGCTACTCCAGAAACAAGAACAGGTCCTTTGGATTGGTTGGGCACATGGGGTTTCTTTATATTAATGGGCTTAAGTTTTTACTTTTTGTTTTTCCGTATGGGAGGCAGTGGAGGAGCTGGAGGTCAAATATTTAATATTGGACGAAGCCGCGCTACGCTAATCGAAGGTGAAGCAAAGGTGAAGATTACTTTCAATGATGTGGCGGGTTTAGATGAAGCAAAAGAGGAAATTCAAGAGATCGTTGAGTTCTTGAAATTCCCTAAAAAATTCACTGATTTAGGAGGTAAAATACCAAAAGGCGCCTTGCTAGTAGGCCCTCCAGGTACAGGTAAAACTCTCTTAGCGAAGGCTGTTGCCGGGGAGGCGGGTGTTCCATTTTTCTCTCTATCAGGTTCTGATTTTGTTGAGATGTTTGTAGGTGTAGGGGCGGCTCGAGTTCGGGATTTATTTAAACAAGCTAAGGAAAAGGCACCGTGTATCATCTTCATTGATGAGATTGATGCGGTAGGTAGATCAAGAGGAAGAGGTCAAATGCCAGGGTCTAATGATGAAAGAGAGAATACGTTGAATTCATTATTGGTTGAAATGGATGGTTTTGCTACTGATTCTGGAATTATCATTTTGGCGGCTACAAACCGTCCTGATGTATTAGATCCAGCGCTATTAAGGCCTGGTCGATTTGATCGTACTATTTCGATTGACAAGCCGGATATTATCGGCCGAGAGGCTATTTTTAAAGTTCACTTGAAACCGGTAAAATTGGCTCCAGGGGTAGATCCCAAAGAACTTTCCGCACAAACACCAGGATTTGCTGGGGCTGAAATTGCCAATGTTTGTAATGAGGCGGCTTTAATTGCCGCGCGTCGGAATAAAACGGCCGTTGACATGGATGATTTCCAAGAAGCGATGGACCGGGTGATTGGTGGATTGGAGAAAAAAAATAAATTAATTTCCCCTTTAGAGAAGAAAATAGTGGCTTATCATGAGGCTGGTCATGCGATTGCGGGTTGGTTTTTGGAGCATGCGAATCCATTAGTTAAGGTTTCGATTGTACCTAGAGGAGTTGCCGCTTTAGGCTATGCCCAGTATTTACCCAAAGAGCAGTTTTTGTATCGTACGGAGCAGTTGATGGATGAGATGTGTGTAACCTTAGGGGGAAGAGCTGCGGAGGAAATTATTTTTGGTAAAATATCAACGGGTGCGCAGAACGACTTGGAGCGAATTACAAAATTGGCTTATTCAATGGTCACTGTATACGGAATGAATGATAAGCTGGGAAATATTTCCTATTATGATTCCAAAGGGTCTGAATATCAATTTAATAAGCCATATTCAGAGCAAACAGCAAGAGAAATCGATGAAGAGGTTCGTAAGATTATCGCGGAGGCTTATGTACGCACTAAGAAATTATTAAGTGACAAAAAGGATAAATTAACCATTCTAGCGGAGCAATTATTGAAAAAAGAAGTTCTTTTTCAAAGTGATTTAGAAGAGTTGGTTGGCCCTCGTCCTTTTGAGCAATTAACGTCCTACCAAGAATTTATTAAGGGTGAGACGGAAAAGAAAAGAAAGGATGCTAAGGATGTTCGGGATTTAGCTGAAATTGAGAAAAATGCGACTAAGAAAGTTGCTGCTAAACCCAAGCCTAGGAAGAAGCCGGTAGAGGAGCCTAAGGAAGAGAAAAAGCCTGTGGCGAAAAGGGTGCCCAAAGCGAAGTAAACATATTAATTGGGTGGGGTTTTTCTCCACCTTTTTTTTGGATAATATATGATTGAAGTTCAAATTCCAGCAGGCAAAAAGGCCTATTTTGCATCTGATTTTCATCTAGGATTTCCTAATAATGCTGAATCTCTGGCCCGGGAGAAATATATCATAGCTTGGCTAAGTCAAGTTCAAAAAGATGCATCTGATCTGTTTTTATTAGGTGATTTGTTTGATTTCTGGTTTGAATATAGCCAAGTGGTACCCAAGGGTTTTGTTAGGTTTTTAGGCAAATTAGCCGAAATGAATGATGCGGGCATTCGAATTCATATTTTTGTAGGCAATCACGATTTATGGATGCGAACCTATCTCAAAGAGGAAATTGGCGCCATAATTTATGATCAGCCGACCGAATTTAGTTTTGATATCCATGAAAAATCAGTGAAGGCTTTGTTAGGGCATGGGGATGGTTTGGGTCCTGGAGATTATGGTTACAAGTTTTTAAAACAAATTTTCATTAATCCAATATCGATTTTTTTGTTTAAAATTTTGCATCCTGATATTGGGGTGCGTTTAGCACATTTGTGGTCAAATACGCGTAAATCGGATACAATTTCAGCTGGAGATGTTCCATTTGATTCAGATTCCGATTTTATTTTAAATTACGTAAGGGGTCAAATGCAGTTAGATATAAAATCAAATAATCATAAAAAAGCGTATATTTTTGGACATAGGCACCATCCAATCGCTTTTCCGTTAGGAGAGGGGTCGACCTATTTTAATTTGGGTGATTGGTTTAGTCCAAATTTCAAAAATGCTTTTTACTTAGTTTTAGCTGATGAAGAATTTACATTTAAGCATAGTTCTACTTTTTAGTCTGGTACTTTTTGCTTCTAGTTTAAAGGGGCAGGAGTCCACGGAACAATGGCGGCCAACTTTTCATTTTTCTCCCCAAAAAAATTGGACCAATGATCCTAATGGCTTGATCTATTTCAATGGCTATTATCATTTGTTTTTCCAGCATAATCCTTTAGGCAGTCAATGGGGCAATATGAGTTGGGGTCATGCTAAGAGTAAGGGTTTACTGCATTGGGAAGAATTGCCTGTGGCCATTCCCAAAGATTCAGCCTATATATTTTCTGGCTGTGTTGTGTTGGATAAAGATCATGTTTCAGGCTTGGGAGATCCTAAAAAACCTTTATTTATTGCGATATATACCGCTGACTTTCCTAACAAAGGAGAAGAACAGCATTTGGCCTATTCAAATGATGAGGGACTAACTTGGGTTAAATATGATAAGAATCCAATCATAAATATTCGATTAAAGGATTTTAGAGATCCTAATGTTTTTTGGCATGAACCCAGTAAACAATACATTATGGCTGTTTCAAAACCCAAGGAATTCATCATTCAGTTTTATGGATCCCAAAATTTAATCCAATGGGACTTATTAAGTGAGTTTGGCCAACAAGGTGATGTAGAAAAAATTTGGGAATGCCCTTCATTGATACAGGTTCCTGTGGAAGGTATGGTAGAGAGTAAAAAATGGGTACTATTTGTCTCTAGTCAGGGGCCATATATAGACTATGTGGGTATGCAATATTTTGTAGGAGATTTTGATGGAAAAAATTTTATCAATGAAAATTCAGCATCAACGAAGCTTTATGTGGATCATGGTAAAGATTTTTATGCGGCAATTCCATTTTCAAATGTTCATTCAGAAAAGCCAATATGGCTAGGATGGGCATTAAATTGGGCTTATGCAAAGGATCAGCCTACTTACCCTTGGCGCGGACAAATGTCCTCAGTTCGGGAATTATCGTTAGATGCTACGCCTCAAGGTTTGAGACTTAAGCAAGCATTTATGCCGAAAATAGATCGTTTGAAACCTGAATTGAAACGTGAGAAGTTCAAGATCTCTGGTACATCTAAGCTGCAAAATTTTAAATTTTCTAATAAAAAATCGTATTTGATTGAATTGGAAGTTCTTATTTCAGAAGCTACAAATTGGGGAATTTCTATCCAGGGTGTTGGCGTAAACTCAAATGAGAAAATTGATATTGGTTTTGATGAGGTAAATAAACAATGGTTTGTCGACCGTAAAAAATCAGGTAAAATAATTCATAAAGGATTTTTGGTTGACGATCGTGCGGAGTTTATAAATGGCAAAAGTAAAAAAATAAGATTAATGCTCGATCATTCTGTGTTAGAAGTGCTTGCGCAAGATGGTCTGGTAGCTATTTCTTCCTTACGGTTTCCGATGGCAAATGAAGAGGAATTTCAGCTTTTTTCTGACGGCAAAGAAACTATTATCAAACAATTAACGATTTGGGGTCTTTGATTTAGGGAATCCTCAATTATTTTACTAATTTAAATTTTATTATTTTTCCAAATAGATTTTTATGTCCATTTCAACTACAAGATTAGAGGTGATGACTGAGTTAGGCCGGAATATGGACAACTTTGTTGCTCAATATTTAAATCCAATTGATAGCAATTGGCAGCCTTCAGATATGCTTCCTGATTCAACAAAAGATAATTTTTTTGATGAAGTAAAGTTATTGCAAGAAGCAGCAAAAGAGTTGCCTTATGATTATTGGGCCGTGTTAATTGGGGATACTATTACTGAGGAGGCATTGCCAACTTACGAGTCATGGTTGATGGGAATGGATACCGTAAACCAACAAGATCAAGAAAATAGCTGGGTTCGTTGGATACGCAATTGGACTGCTGAAGAAGGTAGACATGGTAATTTATTAGGCACATACTTATACTTATCAGGTAAGGTTGATATGCATTCTGTGGCTGTTTCAACACAGTATTTGATTGCTGATGGTTTTGATATTGGTACTTCAGGCGATCCATATCGCAACTTTATATATACTTCGTTTCAAGAGATGGCAACAAACGTTTCTCACCGCAGAACGGCCTCATTAGCGAAGCAACATGGTAACTCATTATTGTCAAGAATGTGCGCGCAAATTGCGGCGGATGAATTAAGGCATGCGAAAGCATATAAGGCATTTGTGACAGAAATTTTCAAATTAGATCCATCTGAAATGATGATTGCATTTGCCGATATGATGAAAAAGAAAATCGTCATGCCAGCGCATTTTTTGCGCGAAATCAATGGGGCTAAAAGCTCTGTTTATGAGCACTTTTCAGATGCGGCACAAAGAATTGGAGTTTACACAACAATGGATTACATAAGTATCATGCAAGGCTTAATTAAAGATTGGGATATTGAAAAAATGTCTGGATTAAATGATGTAGCTGAGAAGGCAAGAGATTATGTAGCTAATTTGCCAACGAGGTTAGAAAAGTTGGCCGATCGGGTTAAAATTCCTGAATTAGCCTATCCGTTTACTTGGATTGTACAATAGATGAATGAAAAGTTGTCGATGGATGAGCTAAACAGGCTCGATGTGACACAATTTAAGAATTCAGAAAAGTTTCCTTTTGTTTTTGTTTTGGATGATATCCGGAGCATGAATAATGTAGGCTCAGCGTTTCGAACGGCTGATTCTTTTCGGTGTTCGCATATTTATTTGTGTGGAATAACGGCAAAACCTCCCCACAGAGAAATATCTAAAACAGCTTTAGGGGCTGATGAATCTGTGGATTGGACTTATTTTGAGAGTCCGTTGATTTGTATACAAGCCTTAAAAGATCTAGGTTTTAAAATAATATGTGTTGAGCAAGTAAAAGATTCAATCTCTTTATTTGAATTTATACCTGATCAAAATCATACCTATGCTTTTGTTTTTGGCAATGAAGTTTTTGGGGTAAACGATTTATTTATTAAGGCAGCTGACTATTCGCTTGAAATACCTCAATTTGGGACTAAACATTCTTTAAATGTCTCTGTTTGTATGGGAATTGTCAGCTATGATTTTGTTTCAAAACTCAAGATTTAATTTTTCAATGTTAAATTTTCAGGCACTCGTAAAAATTTAACACACTAAAATTTTTATTAATAATTTCTTTACATAGATTTAACATATAATTAAAATATAATACTATGAGTGAATCTGATAAAGTACTAGTTGATGTTTTAGCAACAGTCGTATTGCCTAAATTGAAAGGTTTAAGCGAGAAAAATGCTAAGAAAATGGTTCAATTGAGTCATAAGGCTTTGGGTGAAATTTCTAAGAAATACCATAAGTTGATGGACGAACAAGCTAAAGATTTAGCTAAGAAAAAAGAAAAAGCGGCCAAAGCAGCTAAAAAATTAGCGGTTAAAGAAGCTAAAAAAAAACAAAAAGTAGCAAAAAAGGCATCTAAGCAAAAGCAAGTATCCTTATTGTTGGATGTGCCAAAGCCAGTGACAACGAAGCCTGCAGTAGTCATTGCCACAAAACCTAAGGCACCAGCAAAAGCTCCAGCTCGAACTTCTGCTGCAAAAAAATAAAACGCTTATCCTTTAAAAATTGCGCTTATACCATTTCCTAAATGGGTGTAAGCGCAATTTTTTATTTTAGCGGTATATTATTCAGCATATGATTTTATCCGTTCGTCAAGTAGTTAAAAAGTACTCAGATCATTTGGCCTTAGATCACATTGATTTGGAAATTCCTCGAGCTAAGATATTTGGGTTGTTAGGTCCAAATGGAGCAGGTAAAACCTCATTAATTCGTATTATTAATCAGATTACTGCCCCTGATTCTGGACAAATAATTTTTGATGGAGAGCCACTCTCTGCCAAGCACGTAGATCAAATTGGTTACTTGCCAGAAGAAAGAGGACTGTATAAGAAAATGAAAGTAGGCGATCAGTTATTGTATTTGGCGCAGTTGAAAGGGATGTCCAAATCTGAGGCTATTTCGAAATTGAAAGATTGGTTTATTCGATTGGATATTAAAGATTGGTGGAATAAGCCGGTGGATGATTTATCTAAGGGTATGCAGCAGAAGACTCAATTTATTGCTACTGTGGTGCATGAGCCTAAACTTTTGATTCTAGATGAACCATTTTCCGGGTTTGACCCTATCAATGCGAATATGTTAAAAGATGAAATATTGGCCATTAAAGAGCGTGGGACCACTATTTTATTCTCGACGCATCGGATGGAAACGGTAGAGGAGTTATGTGATGACATTGCGCTAATTAATCACTCAAGAGTTGTGTTAGCTGGGGAAAAAGTGGAAGTTCAAAATCGATATAAGCAGAACACATTTAAAATCAGGTATATAGGTAATCTGCCAATTGAGTTAAAAGGTATGGAGATTTTGTCGGTGAATGACCAATCGGCCACCTTAAAACTAGCGGTTGGCATTAGTTCTAATCAGGCTATATCTCAAATCATTTCGCATGTCGACCTGTTAGAATTCCAAGAAATTATTCCTTCATTCAATGATATATTTATTCAAGTTGTAAACGAAACTAATGCATATGAATAAGATCTTATTAATAATACAGCGCGAATATATAACGAGAGTATTAAAGAAGTCTTTTTGGATTTCATCCTTATTGGCCCCTGTTTTAATCACAGCTATCTATGCGATACCTATTTGGTTAGCTATGAAAGACAAGGAAGTGAAGCGAGTGGAAATATTGGACTTAAGTGGTTTGTGGAAACAGAGTGACCTTGAGGATAAAGAGGTTGAATTTGTTTTTACTGCTGGGAAAGAGCAAGAATTGAAAATGTCATTTGCGTCTAAAGGATATGATGCGTTTGTGAGTATCCCAGTGGACGTATTAACTAATCCCAAAGGGGTGCATATTTATTCTGCTAAGAATATAGGGATGTCTTTAAAAGAGTCTGTGGAGAAGATTATTCAAAATAAGGTACGTCATGAATTATTGTTGAAAGCGGGTATTTCTCCTCAGATTTATGAAAGTACTCAGGTTGACATAGACAGTAAGACCATTACGGTGTCAACCGACGGGCAAGAGACAAGGTCTAGTTCCGGAGGAGCGATGATTTTAGCGGGAATTATGGGTATAGTTTTATATGTTACCCTGTTGTTATATGGATCTCAAGTGATGAATGGGGTTATTGAGGAAAAAAGCAGTCGGATTATTGAGGTGATTATTTCTTCGGTTAAACCGTATCAATTGCTATTAGGAAAGATCATAGGAGTGGGGCTCGTTGGCCTAACGCAGTTTCTGCTATGGATTGTTTTGACTATTGGCCTAACGCAGATTACAAGTAAATTTTATGGGGAAAAAGTAAAAAATAACATTACCCAAATCAAAAAAATAGACTCAGGAAAGCAAAGTACTTTAAGCTCAAAAAGTGAGGAAGAATCACCTATGTCTGAAGTGACGAAGGTATTGGAAAGCACGAATATACCGATGATTATAGCCGCTTTCTTGTTTTATTTTTTTGTTGGCTATATGCTGTATAGCTCTTTATTTGCGGCGATTGGTTCAGCAGTGGAAAGTGCTACAGAAGCCCAGCAATTCACTTTTATCGTGATGATTCCGATTATACTGTCCTTCTTGATGGCTCAGTACACGATGCAAGATCCGGATAGCACTATTGCATTTTGGGCGTCGATGATTCCATTTACTTCGCCTATCAACATGATGGTTCGCTTACCTTACGGAGTTCCTGCTTGGGAATTAATTTTGTCTATGACTTTATTAGTCCTGGGATTCTTGGGCTGTAGCTGGCTTTCAGCGCGAATTTATCGCGTTGGTATTTTGATGTATGGCAAGAAAGTTACCTGGAAGGAATTAGGTAAATGGTTGTTTTATAAAGGGTAATTAGATATTTAGCCATTTGTCTAATTCTAATTCATTGAATCCTGCAATCATCTTATTTTTGTCAACAAGAATAGGCCGTTTGATGGCAGAGTTTTTCTCTAAAAGGAATTCAAATGCTTTTTGTGGATCATTTAATGCCAACTTTATCTCCTCCGGTAACTGTCTATAAGTGGATCCTTGTTTATTAAATACTTTTTCAAGGCTTAATTGGTCTATGAAACCCTGCAGTTCATCAGAGCGTATTCCATTTTTTTTATAATTAATGAATTCGAATGGAATGCCTTTTGATTGAAGGTATTCAAATGTTTTTTTCATTGTATTGCAGGCTGGAATTCCGTAAATTTTCAACATTGTATTAATAATTTAGTTTTCTTGTTTTGTGTGTCAATTTTGGTGGTATTTTTGTAAACTTATTACAAAATTAATACAAATAGC
>CAMBGA010000051.1 GCA_945866095.1 Spirosoma fluviale | reverse complement strand
TTCGTACTGAGGTTCAAAACCAAAAGAACGCTTCTAAGTAATTTATTAAATTGTAAAAAAAAGCCTGAAAGAAATTTCAGGCTTTTTTTTTATTAAAATTTTTCCAAATGCAAGGCTGTAGCCATGCCGTCAACCATCAATTTACCACGTTCACGATCAAAAACTTGCGTTTTAACTTCAGCGATATGCTTTTCAGAATTAATGGATTCTATTTGAAACTTTGCAGTATACGTAATTCCTACAAACAAAGGTCTTTTAAACTCAGTAATTTGTTTTAAGTAAACACTTCCCTCTCCAGGGAATTCCATCCCCATAACTCTAGAAAAGATACTAGCAATTAAAGCCCCGTGAATAATAGGTTGCTTAAACTGGGTTGTTGACGCATAGACTTCATCCCAATGCAAAGGGTTAAAATCACCAGATATTTTACAAAATTCATTTACTTCATCCTGAGTAAAAGAAAAATCAATTTCATGAGCATCTCCTATTTGATACATATAGAATTATTTAATGTTAACTTTACGGCCTGAAAAATAACGTATGATATTCTTTATTATAAACATAAAATCAGGTAGCAAAAGTACGTCAAGCAAAGCTCAATTAATTCAAAAATTGAATAAAATTGAAAATTCAAGTCTACATTTTACAGAATACTCTGGTCATGGTGGAGAATTAGCCAAATTAGCGATCAGCCAACAAGCTACTAAAATAATCGTCGTAGGAGGAGATGGCACCATTAATGAAGTGGCATCAGAATTAATACATACAAAAATACCCTTAGGAATTATCCCCATTGGGTCCGGAAATGGGCTTGCTAGACATTTGAATATCCCTATGGATTTCAAATCCGCTTTAAACAAGGCTTTACATGGTGAAAAAACGGTAATAGATAGTTTAACATGGAATCAAAAACCATTTTTTTGTACCGCAGGAATAGGTTTTGACGCTCATGTGGCAGAAGCTTTTTCAAAGACCCAACATAGAGGTTTTTTGAATTACATAAAATCTACCCTTCGATCATCGTTAACATATGTGCCTATTCAAATTGAAATAAACAATCATATCGAATATGTATTTTCCCTCAGCATCGCAAATGCAAATCAATTTGGCAATAACGCATATATATCACCGTTATCTAATATCCAAGATGCTCTATTTGAAGTTGTTAAGGTAAGTCCATTGCATATTATGGAAAAAGCCCAACTTGGAATCAGACTATTTTTAAAAACTATTCAATCGCACCCAAAAGTAGTTACAAAATCACTCGATATATTTGAGTTTTCCATCAAAAAGGGAATATGTTATCACATAGATGGGGAATCATTAATTTCAGACGAAACTTTAGTTAAAATAAATATTATTCCAAAAAGTTTAGTCGTCATAAATTAGTGTAATAAATTTATATATTTTTTATAACTAATTTAAAATCAAATAGTTATAAAATATAAAATTAAAAACACCTAAAATAAATACGTTTTTTATTCAAAATAATTTATATTTTTTTTATTTAACTTTTTCAAGTTAAAACACGATTAAAGGCTATAAAAATTGAACAATTTTTATTTCCAAATTTTTAACGTTTTTTTTTACAAAAAAAACACATATTTATTTGTTTTTCAAATTTGTAAGAACCCCGAATTTTACTATTTTTGTCACCCCGCTAAAAATAATTTTACATTTTTTTAGCATATGCCTTAAAATCATTTTATAAAAATTTACGTGAGATAATGCCTCTCAGAGGTTTATCAATCAAAACTTTATTGACCCATATTACCCATTATTAGAACAGAAATGCAAACAGGAGTAAACGAATTGTGGAATAAGTGCTTGATGATTATCAGAGAAGATATATCAGAGCATAATTTCAATACGTGGTTCACTCCCATTGTTCCTTTAAAATTCTCAAATAATACACTTACACTAGAAGTTCCTTCACAATTTTTTTACGAATGGCTAGAAGAAAATTATGTATCGATTTTCAGAAAAGCGATTGACCTAGTAATAGGTAAAAATGGAATGTTGGAATATTCTGTTGTCATTGACAAAGGAGATCGAAAGAACCCTCCTATTACCTTTAATTTACCGACCAACCATTCAAACCAAAATACCTATAATTCTTATTCTGATAAGTATTCAAATAATCAACCTTCGAGCGCTAAAAACCCATTCCAATTTAAGGATTTAGATTCTTTAGAACTTGATTCGTATTTAATCCCTAAATATACATTTGATAAGTTTATTGAAGGGGACTGTAATCGGCTAGGTAGAGCAGCAGGAATGGCTGTTTCGAACAAGCCTGGTTTAACTTCTTTTAATCCATTGATGATTTATGGAGGTGTGGGTTTAGGTAAAACACATTTAATCCAAGCCATTGGCAATCAAATTAAAGACCAATACCCTGAAAAATTTGTTCTGTATGTGTCAACGGAAAAGTTCACCAATCAATTCGTTAATGCGATTAGAAACAATTCGATTGAAACTTTTACCAATTTTTACTTGCAAGTCGACGTGTTAATTATAGACGACGTTCAATTTCTTTCTGGAAAAGAAAAGACGCAAGAAACTTTTTTCAATATTTTCAATCATTTACATCAATCAGGAAAACAAATCATACTTTCTTCTGACCGAGCACCCAGAGATTTAGCCGGAATGGAAGATCGTTTACTTAGTCGATTTAAATGGGGATTAACGGCTGATTTACAGCAACCGGATTTTGAAACACGTATAGCCATTATTCAGAAAAAACTTCAAGACGATGGAATTCAAATCAATATTGATGTTTTAGAGTATTTAGCTAACTCCATTCAGACGAACGTAAGGGAATTAGAAGGAGTTATCATTTCGTTAATGGCTCAGGCTTCATTAACTCGAAAAGAAATAGATATTGAGTTAGCCAAAACAACACTGAAGAGCATCGTAAATGATCAGGAAAAAGAATTAAGTGTTGACAACATACTAGACGTAGTGACCCTTCACTTTGACGTGGACCTACAAACATTGCAAGGAAAATGTCGAAAAAAAGAAAATGTTTTTCCAAGGCAAGTGGCCATGTACATGCTTAAAGAATTAACAAACTTACCTTTAAAATCAATTGGGTATCATTTTGGAGGAAGAGACCATAGCACAGTCATTCATGCAGTTCAATCCATCTCTGAGGCCATGGAAACCGACAAATCCGTAGAAAAAACGGTTAGAAAGTTGTTTAATCGATTTAACTTAAGTTCTAATTAAAACAAAAAGGGAGTCAAAAAATTGACTCCCTTTTTTAATAATAAAATTACCGTGTTTTTATTCAACCTCGATCACAGGCTCTTTGTCCAACAAGGCATTATCATTGCCCTTAATTTTTTCTTTAATTTTCATTTCTAGTTCATCCATTAATTCAGGATTGTCCTTAATCAAATCCTTCACAGCATCACGTCCCTGTCCTAATCTATTTCCATTATAAGAAAACCAAGAGCCGGATTTGTCAATTACATTGAGGTCAACACCTAAATCCAATACTTCACCGGCTTTAGAAATACCTTCCCCATACATGATATCAAACTCAACCACTTTAAATGGAGGCGCTAATTTGTTTTTCACAACTTTTACTCTTGTCCGATTACCTGTAATCAAATCAGCACTTTCTTTAATTTGACCTGCTCTACGAATGTCTAATCGTACTGAAGCATAAAACTTAAGGGCATTTCCTCCTGTTGTTGTTTCCGGACTACCAAACATCACACCGATCTTATCACGCAACTGATTGATAAAGATGCAGCAACAACCCGTTTTATTAATAGTTCCGGTCAATTTACGTAATGCTTGCGACATCAATCGAGCTTGGAGACCCATTTTAGAATCACCCATTTCACCTTCAATCTCTGCTTTAGGAACAAGTGCAGCCACCGAATCGATCACAATAATATCAATAGCACCAGAACTAATTAAATGTTCCGCAATTTCCAAAGCCTGTTCACCATTATCAGGCTGTGAAATCAATAAATTTTCAGTATCAATACCCAATTTTTCAGCATAGGCGCGATCAAAAGCATGCTCCGCATCAATAAAAGCCGCAAGACCTCCAGCTTTTTGTGCTTCAGCAATGCAATGAAGCGTCAATGTCGTTTTTCCTGAAGATTCAGGTCCATACACTTCTACAACGCGACCCCGAGGAATTCCCCCAATCCCTAATGCTAAGTCGAGGCCCAACGAACCCGTTGATATAACTGGAACATCCATCACCTTGCTATCAGATAATCGCATGACAGTTCCTTTGCCATAAGCCTTATCTAATTTTTCTAATGTCGTTTGAAGTGCTTTTAATTTTTCAGAAGCTAGGCCTTGTGCATCGCCTGATTGTTTTGCCATGTTTATTTATTGATAATTTTGAATGTTCTTTTTTGAAATTGTATCTTTCAATACGCTTTAACAAAAATAGGAAATACGCATTAATAATTAATCAATTTTTAAGATAAACTAATTGGATAAAAAAATTCAATTTTAAAATACTCTTTTAACGTGTCAAAAACCATTATTTCAACAAAAATTAACTTGTTTTTCATCAGTTTGCTGATCATTACTAAAAGCGCATGCGCACAAGATTTATCGTTTTTGGATCAAACTGAAATATTAGACTATCGAATTCACCTAGGATTCATTAATGCGGCAAGCGCCACCGTAAAAAGCTCTCCTAATGTAATTTTTATACAATCCACCCCCACTAGAAAAATTGAAATTGAAGGAAAAACGATTGGTATTTTAAATGTATTTAGTCCTGTTGTTGATTATTGGTCAGCCAACTTAGCCATAGAAACACGTTTGCCATTAAAAACAGAAATGAGAAAAATGGAAGGACGATATAAAAAAAACGAAACCGTTACTTTTGACCAAAGCCTAGGATTAGCAAAAATTTATTCTCCCCAAAACACGCCAGTAAACAAAACCCTTCCTATTTCAAAAGGAATGATGGATATCATTGGCGGCTATTTCTTTTTAAGAGATAAAAATTTAACCCAAATGAAAGTGGGTCAGTCATTAAGTGCAAAAATACTGTTTGACGGGATCATTTATGACATATTATTTATTGTCAAAGGATTTGAAAGCGTAGACGGAAAATTTGGCTCTAAGAAATGCATTCGAACTTCATTGGTATTACCCAAAAACAATATGTTTAAGGATGAAGATGCCATTAGATTATGGATTAGCCAAGATAAATATCAAATACCCTTTAAAATGGAGGTCAATCTAAAAATTGGATTCCTAAGTATCGACTTAGAAAAGTATATGGTCCAAGGTAAGTCGGTTTATTAACAATTTATTTGCCCAAAGCCATCTTATATACCTCAAGCACGCGTTTTCTAGCAAACTCATGATTAACAATTGGAGCTACGTAGCTAAGTTCCTGTAATTCTGGAACCCATTTTTTTATATAGTCCAACTTAGAGTCAAATTTTTGTGCTTGCAAGCTTGGATTAAATACCCTAAAATAAGGTGCGGCATCACAACCAGAGCCGGCAGCCCATTGCCAACCGCCATTATTGGCCGAAAAATCAAAATCAAGCAGCTTTTCAGCAAAATATGTTTCTCCCCAACGCCAGTCAATGAGTAAATGTTTAACCAAAAAACTGGCCACAACCATACGAACTCGATTGTGCATAAAACCCGTTTGATTTAATTCTCGCATACCGGCATCGACCATTGGATACCCTGTTTTTCCTTGTTTCCAAGCTTCGAACTCAACTTCATTATTTCTCCATTGGATATGATCATATTCCTTCCGAAAGGCCAATCCATTACTAATGTGTGGAAAATGAAATAATACATTAAAATAAAAATCACGCCATATTAATTCATTTAACCAGGTTTCAGATAATCCTTGAGCTTGTAATACTAAAGAACGGATCGAGATGGTACCAAAACGTAAATGAACAGAAAGCTTTGAAGTACCGTTGATAGCTGGAAAATCACGAGAGGCTTGATAATCATGTATTAATTTATCAGAAACGACATTTTCAGGAAAGAACAATCCTGAAGGTGCAAAACCAATCGATTCTAAGCTTGGGAAATCAGCTTTTACATCCACGTAATTTATCAAGCTTTTGGATGGATAAACATTCAGGGGTTCATTTTTCAAACGATCCTTCCATTTGTTAGCATACGGCGTAAAAACGGTATAAGGTGTCCCTTGTCCACTTAACACTTCATTCTTTTCGAAAATTACATGGTCCTTAAAAGTATGGAAGCTAATATTTTTTGAGCTTGCAAATTGCTTAATATCTTCATCCCTTTGAAGTGCATATTTTTCATGATCATGGTTCAAATAAATAGCTTGCACATCATATTCAAGGGCCAATTTCTGGAAAACAAGTTGAGGGTGATCATGAAAGATTAAAATATCGCCCCCTTGTTGGCCAATCAACGATTTTAGAGCTTCCAAAGCCTTGTGAATAAACTCAACCCGACCATCCTTTTTAGTCGGCAAACGAGATAAAATAGCTTTATCAAAAATGAAAATTGGCAAAACAGGAAATGGACCTGACAAAGCTTGAAATAATCCATGATTATCTTCTATCCGCAAATCCCTTCTAAACCAAAATATGGAAACTTTTTTCATAACATATAGTTCATTTAAAGCAGAACAAAAGGATTATATAAAGGTTTTGAAAAATTTACCTTGACAAGCCCCCTTTGAAAAGTGTATATTTGCAAATTGATAAATTTCTAAGCGAAAATAATCATTATTTTGATTGTGTTTAAACTCTATTTTGAGTTTAAAATTTACAAAACTTTAATTCAAAACCCATCCGAATGAAATTATCTGAATTCAGATTTGATTTACCCCAAAGTTTAATCGCCTTAAATCCTACCGAAAATCGAGAAGATGCGCGTATGATGGTGATTAACCGAAAAGAAAAAACCATTGAACATAAAAAATTCACAGACATCATTGACTATTTTGGTGATGGTGATGTGTTAGTAACTAATAATACTAAAGTGTTCCCAGCGCGTTTATACGGAAATAAGGAAAAGACAGGAGCGCAAATTGAAGTATTTCTTTTGAGGGAATTAAATCGCGAGCATCGACTTTGGGATGTTTTAGTAGATCCAGCTAGAAAAATTAGAGTGGGTAATAAACTTTATTTTGGTGATTCTGATTTAGTTGCCGAGGTAATAGACAACACCACATCCAGAGGTCGTACGATTAGATTTCTTTATGATGGAGACCATGATGCTTTAATGCAAGCAATCCACGAGTTAGGCGAAACTCCGCTACCCGATGAAATTAGATTAAAAAGAGCCGCTACAGAAGAAGATAGAGAACGTTTTCAAACGATTTACGCAGAGCATGTAGGCGCAGTTGCTGCACCCACGGCCGGGCTTCATTTCTCCAAGATTGTCATGAAAAAAATGGAGTTAAATGGAGTTCAATTCTCGCCTATTACACTTCATGTGGGTTTAGGTACATTCAGACAAGTGGATGTAGAGGACTTGACCAAACATAAAACAGATTCAGAGCATTTCATTATAGATGAAATGACTTGTGGATTTGTCAACGGAGCATTGGATAATAATAAACATGTATTGGCTATCGGAACTACCGTGATGAAAGCTTTGGAATCCTCTGTTTCTGCCAGTGGACATTTAAAGCCGATTAATAGCTGGACCGACAAATTTATTTTTCCTCCCTACGAGTTCAAAATACCTACTGCATTATTAACTAATTTCCATTTACCAGAATCCATTTTATATATGATGGCATCGGCATTTGGAAGTTATGAGTTGGTACAAGAAGCTTATAAGCAAGCAATTAAAGAGAAATATCGTTTCTTTAGTTATGGAGATGTAATGTTAATCATCTAATTTTTTTGTGTGAAAAAAATCGCAATCATTGTTGCTGGTGGGACTGGTCATCGTATGAATAGTACAATACCTAAACAATTTTTACTGCTACAAGGGAAACCTATCTTATTTCACACATTAAATCAATTCAAAAAAGCAGATTCAAGTATTTTATTGTATGTTATTTTGCCCAAGAATCAAATGGATTTTTGGGCAAAATTATGTATTGAGTTTCAGGAAATAAATACAACAACACCCCATATTTTAGTTGACGGCGGTGAAACCCGATTTCATTCAAGCCAAAATGGCCTAGCAGCTATCACAGAAACGGAAGATTGTTTAATAGCCATTCATGATGGTGTTCGCCCATTGATTAAGCCCGAATTGATTTCTTCTGCTTTTGAGTATGCTGAATTGCATGGAAATGCCATATTATCCGTCCCGACCAAAGACTCCATCAGAAAATGGGATAGCGTTTCGCAGAAATATGTCGCGGTCATAAGAGAAGAAATACGAATCATTCAAACGCCTCAAATATTTAGCTTAAAGTCGTTAAGAAAAGCATTCAATCAATCCTACAGTATGGAATTTACGGATGATGCCAGTGTGGTAGAGTCAACGGGTGAAACCATTCATTTAGTGGACGGAGATTATGCCAACTTAAAAATAACAACCTCTGAGGACTTAAGCCTCGCGGAAAGCCTAATGAAATCTGCCTACTAAATCTATGAAAAACTTTTGGTTACGAATTGCTGAAAACATATTAAAATTTAAATTTCAGATTTTAGGAATATTAGTTGTGCTAACCTGCGCACTAGGATTTAAAGCCAGCCAAATCCAACTTAGCTACGAACTAGCAAAAATACTTCCCAAATCAGACGAGCGATTCCAACTCTATGAAAATTTCAAAAGCAAATATGGTGAAGATGGCAATGTTATGGTCATTGGACTCGAAAATGACCAACTATTTTCAACCAATGAATTTGATGCTTGGCATTCGTTAACCAAAGAAATCAAAGGCCAACCAGGAATCAAAAATGTACTATCGATTACCAATTTACCAGAAGTATATATTGATTCCGTATCAAATAAATTTTCGACTAGGCCTATTTGGGATACAACCGTGCCCACTACAAAAACTAGATTAGATAGTTTGCAGTATAAGTTATCCCGCTTACCCTTATTTACTGATTTTATTTTTACGAAAGATTTCAAAGTGCACCTAATGCTGATCACATTAGATCAGAAAACGATCAATAATAAAAATAGAATTCAGCTGGTCAAGCGTATAAAAAGCTTAGGTGATCAGTATTCGACTAAAATGGGACATTCTGTACATTACTCAGGCATGCCATTTATCCGTACGGAATATACATCCCAAGTAACAAACGAATTGGCCATATTTTTAATCCTAGCCATTTTAGTCACCTCGGCAATTTTATTTTATTTTTTCAGATCCATTAAGGTCGTTTTCTTTGCTTTAATTGTCATTCTAGTGGGCATCATTGCTTCATTAGCTACCATTGTATTATTTGATTTTAAAATCACGCTACTTTCTGGTCTCATTCCTCCCTTGATTGTTGTCATAGGTGTACCCAATGTCATATTTTTATTGAACAAGTACCATGAAACATTTTTACGTACTCAAAATAAAGAAGAATCATTAATAGAAAGTACGTCAAAAATAGGAAGAACATTGTTTTTAGCGAATTTGACCACATCCATCGGTTTTGGAGTTTTCGCATTTACGGGATCTGGCTTATTGGTTGAATTTGGAATCGTGGCTGCGATCAATGTCATGTTCACATTTGCCATATCGGTGCTACTTATTCCAATATTTTTTAGTTTTTTATCTCCTCCTGAAGCCAAAGATTTGGCACATTTTGAATCTCCCAAAGTGAGCAAATTTTTATTGCGCGTCGAAACTTGGGTATTCAATCATAGAAAATCCATTTATCTATTTGTTGGAGTAATCTTAGCATTTTCAATTTACGGATTAACTAAAATAAAAGCGGTAGGCTATATCGTGGATGATTTGCCTCAAGATAATGCCATATACACGGATTTAAAGTTTATTGAAAAACATTTTAAAGGGGTTATGCCTTTTGAAATATCCATTGACGCACGAGAGGATGGCCGCGCTTTAAGCCCCGAAATTTTAACCAAAATAAAGCGAACAGAAAAAGTCATTGCCGAATACCCAGAATTCACTCAGGGACTTTCGATTTTAACGGCCACAAAATACTTATATCAAGTATATCGTGGAGGGGATCCGAAATACTTTGTACTTCCTAGCATCAATGAACTAAACAAATTAGCTTCTTTTCAAACCAGTTTAAATGGAAAAGATAATTTATTCAATGGATTTATCGACTCGAAGAAAAGGTTTACCCGGATAAGTTTCCAAATGCAAGATGCAGGTACGACTAGAACTAGGGAATTGTTTGACCAAATAAAACCTAGAATTGATAGTATCTATTTATCAGATCCAG
Organism: Spirosoma fluviale; assembly: GCA_945866095.1. Lineage (GTDB taxonomy): Bacteria > Bacteroidota > Bacteroidia > Cytophagales > Spirosomataceae > Aquirufa > Aquirufa fluvialis_A. The sequence goes on along the minus strand of CAMBGA010000051.1, from coordinate 5,482 downwards.
AAACGGGCGAGCTAAAAAAAGAAGGCGACCCGAACACATTCATTGCTAAAATCACTGGAAATTCTGTCATATATGCCTTTCAAACGGAATATTTGCAGGTCAATTTAATTGAAAGTACGCTTTCTGCCATTTTTTTAATCTGTGTTTTAATGGCCTTGTTATTTAGGAGTTGGAAAATGGTCATCATATCCACATTACCAAGCCTCATTCCCTTGCTCATTACCGCAGGATTAATGGGGCATTTTGGAATTGCACTAAAACCAAGTACCATTTTAATTTTTTCCATTGCCTTTGGAATATCAAGTGACGGGACCATTTATTTCCTAACACGATACAAGGAAGAGTTTGCCAAAAACGCCTTTGACATAAAAAAATCCATCCAAATTACGATACAAAAAACTGGAGTTTCCATGTTTTATACGGCCATGATATTATTTTTTGGATTTTTTATATTTACTGCGTCGACGTTCAAAGGAACGCAGGCTTTAGGAGTTTTAGTGTCAATAACCCTTCTGATGGCTATGATTTGTAATTTAATATTGCTACCGGCGTTTTTAATGAGCCTAAATAAAAAGGAAGTAACAGAACTATTAGAAGATTAAATCGATGCAAAAAGAAGAAAGTATTTATTCACTAGCATTTTGGCTTCTATGTTTAAGTAATTTTCTTTTCTGTGCCAGTTTTTCCATGATTATTCCTGAACTACCCGATTATTTAGCTAGTCTAGGTGGCAGAGAATATATAGGTTACATCATCGCACTATTCACGCTGACCGCAGGATTAAGCAGGCCCTTTTCTGGTAAACTAACCGACCACATAGGTAGAATTCCCGTCATGGCTTTTGGCTCCATTGTATGCTTTATTTGTGGGGGTTTGTACCCCTTAATCCATTCGGTACAAGGTTTTTTATTACTGCGATTTTTTCATGGGATGTCGACGGGAACAAAGCCCACCGCTACAGCAGCTTATGTAGCCGATATCATTCCTGAATCTAAACGAGGAGAGGCACAGGGTGGTTTAGGTATTTTTACTGCCACTGGAATGTCGATAGGTCCTGTAATAGGTAGTTTTTTGGCCGAAGAATTAGGTCTTCGAGAAATGTTTTGGATATCTTCCCTATTTGCCTTATTGTCCATTTTAATTTTAACAAGAATGAAGGAAACATTGCCTAAATCAAGGAAAAAGCCAATGTCTATTTCGCTCTTTAAAATAGGTTGGAAAGATGTGTTCGAACCCAAAATAATCCCCGTTTTTTGGGTCATGATTTTGGTTTCGTTCTCATATGGCGTCATTGTAACATTAGTTCCCGATATTTCCAAGATGATCGGTTGGCACAATAAAGGCCTATATTTTTCCATATTCACAATATCTTCCATCGGTGTGCGTGTATTTTTCGCAAAATCATCTGATCAATATGGAAGAATTCCCGTCTTATTAATTTCATCCTTCTTTTTAATTGCCTCTATGTTTTTGATGGTGCTGCCTTTAAGTTCCATGACTGTGATTTTATCAGGGATATTCTTTGGCATTTCATGGGGATTTAATTCTCCAACGTTAACCGCATGGACGACAGATCTAGCATCGCCCACACATATAGGCAGAGCTATGGCAACGATGTACATCGCTTTAGAAGCAGGAATAGGAATGGGTGCATTATTATCTGGAGCTTTTTACAAAGGACTAGCCTCCCAAATCCAAATACCATTTTTGCTATCTGGTATATTTGCCATCATTTCATCGTTACTTTTAGTATATTACCGACATAATTGGCTAAAAAATGACCTTTGACGAATATTTAATTTCAAAAAAAATCGACCGGAATCTATTTCAAAATTCAGATTCAAACTTATTTCATGCCTGGGAAAACGCGTTCAATCAAATCCATCCATTAAGCTTTACCGAACAAAATAAATTTATCGTCAATAAAATAAGACGTAAATACCCTATTAAAGTAGATTGAAAACCTTAATTACTATTAATTATAATATAATTAAGTAAATAAAAAATTAAAATAAATCAATATTTTACATGGTAGTTCCCATCCTCTAAAGAAAACATTGACATTTGCATCCATAAATTTTAAAAGATAATGAAGGCAATTGAATTAGAACAATTATTCCCAAATCAAGGTCAAATCCCAGCAGAATTTGATTTAACTGAACCATTAGAGCAAAAAGAATATTTGGTCAACGGTGAAATGCGGGCTTGGGCAGGAAAAACACAAGATGTTTGGTCTCCTATTTATATCAAAACAGACAAAGGTTTTGAGCAAAAAAGAATTGGGTCCTACCCTATTACAGACGCATCTGATGCCATGGAAGTTTTATATGCTGGAGTAAAAGCATATGCAAATGGCCGAGGAGAATGGCCTTCCATGTCTGTTTCAAAACGAATTGAATGTGTAGAAAAATTTACACAAAAAATGATACAAAAGCGTAGCGAGGTGGTTAAGCTACTGATGTGGGAAATCGGAAAATCACTGACTGATTCTCAGAAAGAGTTTGACAGAACTGTTCAATACATCTATGATACAATCGGTGCTTTAAAAGATATCGATCGAACGTCATCTACATTTTTAATTGAAGAAGGCATCATAGGCCAAGTAAGAAGGTCACCTTTAGGCGTTGTTTTATGCATGGGACCATTTAATTATCCATTAAATGAAACCTTTACCACGTTAATTCCAGCTTTAATCATGGGGAATATCGTGTTATTCAAACCACCAAAGCATGGTACATTATTGCATTATCCATTATTAGAAGCATTTAAAGACTCTTTCCCTCCCGGTGTGATCAATACACTTTATGGTAGAGGAAATTCGATCATTCCACAGTTAATGGAGTCGGGGAAAATTGATGTTTTAACTTTGATCGGTTCTTCAAAAGTAGCCGACAAATTAAAGAAAATGCACCCTAAAGTGAACAGGTTGCGTGCGATTTTAGGCTTAGATGCTAAAAATGCTGCTATTGTAACCGAAAGTGCCCAGTTGGAAGTGGCGATTAATGAATGTTTACTAGGTTCACTTTCGTTTAATGGTCAAAGATGTACAGCTATAAAAATTATTTTTGTCCATAAATCACTAGCAGAAGCATTTAACAAAGGATTAGCAGAAAAAATTGAAAGCCTGAAAGTGGGCATGATGTGGGATCCTGGGGTTCAAATTACTCCCTTGCCTGAGCCCAATAAACCTGCTTACCTGAAAGAATTAATTGAGGATGCAAAAATGCATGGAGCAGATGTCTTAAATCCGCATGGTGGTGAAAACTTTAAATCCATATTTTTCCCAGCACTCCTTTATCCAGTGAATTCAAAGATGAAAGTTTGGCATGAAGAACAATTTGGACCGGTCGTCCCTGTGGTCCCATTTGATGATTTAAGAACGCCTATTGACTACATACATGAGTCATCTCACGGGCAGCAAGTTGCCATATTTGGAACGGATGTAAATCAAATTTCAGAATTAATCGACGAAACGGTTAATCAAGTTTCTAGAGTAAACATCAATGCGCAATGCCAAAGAGGACCCGATTCGTTCCCTTTCACAGGAAGAAAAGATTCAGCTGAGGGTACTTTGTCGGTAACAGCTGCGCTTAGATCGTTTTCGATTAGGACCGTTGTGGCTACAAAAGCAAACCAATTGAACAAAGATTTAGTGAATCAAATTGTTGAAAACCAACAATCTAATTTCTTGTCTACTCGATTTATTTTATAAGTCTAACATGATTAAAAAAAAGCCTATAATTAATTTTATAGGCTTTTTTTATGATGTTTAATAGAATGAATTTTATATTGCAGCTCGCTGAGCTTTAGTTGAACCATCCATAATAAATTCATCGTAGGTCATCAACTTATCTAAATGGGATTTAGCACCTATTTCGATGATTCGATTAGCTACTGTATTGGTCAATTCATGATCATGACAAGTAAACAAAATAGTTCCTGTAAATTCGATCATTCCGTTGTTCAATGCAGTAATTGATTCCAAATCTAAGTGATTCGTAGGCTCATCAAAGATTAACACATTGGCTCCTGATAACATCATTCGCGAAAACATGCAACGTTGCTTTTCTCCTCCCGAAATTATATTTGATTTCTTTAAAGCTTCATCTCCTGAAAAAAGCATTCTACCCAAAAATCCTCTGATAAAACTTTCGTCTTTTTCAACTGAATATTGCCTAAGCCAATCGACCAAATTCATCGAAGAATCGTCAAAAAAAGATGCATTATCATTAGGTAAATACGTTTGGGTAGTCGTTACCCCCCATTTGAATTCCCCTGATTTAGGTTTTGAATGACCTGATAATATATCAAATAAGGCGGTCATAGCCAATGAATCCTTCGCTAAAAAAGCTACTTTATCTCCTTTGTTGATCGTAAAAGAAAGATTGGTGAATAGAGGAGTTCCATCATCCGTGGTAGCAGATAATTTTTCGACACTTAACAACTGGTCTCCTGCCTCACGCTCAGGCTTAAAATTAATAAAAGGATATTTACGCGAAGATGGCTTTATGTCGTCAACTTGAAGTTTATCCAACATTTTTTGTCGGGAAGTGGCTTGCTTGGACTTGGCCACATTCGCAGAAAAGCGACGAATAAATTCTTCTAATTCCTTACGTTTTTCATCTGTTTTTTTGTTTTGATCCGTTCTTTGACGTAAAGCTAATTGAGATGACTCATACCAAAACGTGTAAGTTCCTCCATACAATTGTATTTTCCCAAAATCTAAATCTGCTATGTGCGTACACACATTATCTAAAAAATGTCGATCGTGAGAAACAACAATAACGGTATTCTTGAAATTCATCAAATAACCTTCTAACCATAAAATTGAATCGATATCAAGGTTGTTGGTCGGTTCATCTAGAAGCAAAATATCTGGATTCCCAAATAATGCTTGGGCTAAAAGTACCTTTACCTTATCTGAACCATTCACATCCTTCAAAAGTAAATTATGCAAATCTTCTTTGATTCCTAAGCCACTTAAAAGCGTTGCGGCCTCTGATTCCGCTTCCCAACCATTTAGTTCGGCAAATTCAGCTTCTAAGTCAGCCGCTTTATTTCCATCTGCTTCAGAAAAATCCTCTTTTAAATAGATGGCATCTTTCTCAAGCATAATGTCATATAAACGCTTATTGCCCATGACTACCGTCTGAAGAACAGGCGTTTCTTCGTATTCAAAATGGTTTTGCTTTAAAATAGACATCCGCTCCCCAGGGTTCATCGAAATACTTCCCGTTTGAGAATCAATTTCCCCTGAAAGAATTTTCAAGAACGTTGATTTACCAGCTCCATTTGCGCCAATTAGGCCATAACAATTCCCTTCGGTAAATTTAATATTTACCTCTTCGAACAATACTCTCTTCCCAAACCTAAGGGATACATTTGATGCTTGTAACATAACATTGAATTAAATAAGGCGCAAAATTACTCATTTTGAACCTAGAAAAAAATCTTAATTTTCATTCCTTTCCCATATTTTTTT
>CAMBGA010000050.1 GCA_945866095.1 Spirosoma fluviale | reverse complement strand
CTTGGGCAGGATGTCATTAACACCGCGATGCCGCAAAGGCCTAAAACAAATTTTAATTTAGCAATCATCTATATGTTCTTTTCTACAGAATTTGAAAAACAAAGGTATGAAATTCAAGCAATTTGCTCAAAATTAACCTAAAATATCTATCAAAATACTATTTAAATCTTTTATTGTACTTACTTTTTGTACTTGGAGGATCAATTTCCCCCCTTTTTCACGCAGTTGGCAGCTTCCTTTTTTGGTATTTACAAACTGAATAACCTGACCTATTATGGTTGTCCCGGTATTTGGCTGCGCCTCCATAGAAACGAAATACAATTTCAAAATATTGCCCTTCAACGTAATTTTTTCTATTCCGAGTGCCTGCGCTTTCCAACGGCAAGCTACTAATTCGTACATATCCCGTACTTCTGTTGGCCATTCGCCAAATCGATCCTTCACCTCAGCCATAAATTCATCCAACTCTTTTTCGTTCTCGATCTCGTCTAGTCGCGTATATAAGGCTAGTCGCTCCGAAATGCTACTCACATAATCTTCTGGGATCAGAACTCTTAAATCGGTTTCGATTTGACAATCTACTTTTAGGGCCTCTGCCACCATCCCTAAATCTGTCTCAAATAAAGATTTGAATTCATTTTCTTTTAACTCTTGGACTGCCTCATCTAAAATTTTATGGTACATGTCATATCCCAAATCATTAATGAACCCGCTCTGTTCTCCTCCCAATAAATTTCCGGCTCCTCGGATGTCTAAATCACGCATGGCTACTTTGATGCCGTCTCCCAAATCCGCAAATTCCTCTAAGGCGCTTAATCTTTTTCTCGCATCGCTGGTTAAGGAGGCTAAAGATGGGGTGGCCAAAAAGCAATAGGCTTTTTTGTTCGATCTTCCTACACGGCCACGCATTTGGTGTAAATCGGAAAGACCAAAATGGTTTGCGTTCAAGATATAAATGGTGTTGGCATTTGGAATATCCAAACCGGATTCGATGATATTGGTGGCGACTAACACATCGAAATGGCCTTCAATAAACCCTAGCATGATTTTTTCTAATTTATCGCCATCCATCTGTCCATGCGCCACACCTATTTTAGCATCGGGAACTAAACGCAAAATCCGGTTGGCCGTACTCTCCAAATCACTAATTTTATTATGTACGACAAAAACTTGCCCTCCGCGTGCTAATTCACTTCGCACACCATCTCTTAAAATTTCATCGGTCATGACCACTAATTTGGTCTCCACTGGTTGGCGATTCGGTGGGGGAGTGGCAATAATGGATAAATCACGCGCACCCATCAGCGAGAAATGTAGGGTCCTAGGAATGGGGGTAGCCGTTAACGTTAAAACATCTACATCTACACGCATTTCTTTTAATCGGTCTTTGACCTTGACTCCAAATTTTTGTTCTTCGTCTATGATCATCAAACCTAGGTTTTTGAACACCACATCTTTATTGACCAGTCGGTGCGTGCCAATCAGTATATCGGTTTCACCGGTGGCCACTCGCGCGAGTGTTTCATTAATCTGTTTACTCGATTTGAAGCGATTAATGTACTCCACTTTGCAAGGGAAAGCAGCTAATCGTTCATGAAAAGTTCTAAAATGCTGCATGGCCAAAATAGTGGTTGGCACTAGCACTGCCACTTGTCTCGAATCGGCAACGGCTTTAAATGCCGCTCTGATGGCAATTTCAGTCTTGCCAAAACCCACATCACCACAGACCAAACGGTCCATCGGATGTGGCTTTTCCATATCCATTTTTACATCGGCCGTCGCTTTTGCTTGGTCTGGCGTGTCCTCATAAATGAAGGAAGATTCCAATTCCGCTTGTAAATAGGTATCAGCTGAAAAGGCAAATCCCCTGGCAGTTTTTCTTTTGGCATAGAGCGTAATTAATTCTTTTGCGATATCTTTTACTTGCCTTTTTACCTTTGATTTTTTATTGTCCCATTCGGGTGAACCCAGTTTGGACATGCTTGGCGGCGCTCCGTCTTTGCCTGAATATTTTGAAATCTTATGCAAGGAATGGATGGAAACCGACAAAACATCGTCATCTCGATAGATTAACCGGATCACTTCTTGTTCGCCGTTCGAGGTGTCGATGATGTTCAAACCCGCGAAACGACCGATCCCATAATCGACGTGGGTCACAAAGTCACCCACTTGTAAACTTCTTAATTCTTTTAAGGTTAGGATTTTATTTTTTGAGAATTTATTTTTCTCTTTAAACCGATTATATCGATCAAAAAGTTGGTGGTCCGGGTAAAAGGCAATTTTTGTTTGCTCATCTATAAACCCTTCTCTAAGCGTTATTTGAATTGTTTTGAACTGAATCGTCGAATTTATCTCATTGAAAATAACCTCCAAACGTTCGAGTTGGCGCGCAGATTCCGAACAAATAATATTTTGAAATCCCAAACTTTGATTTTCTAAAAACGCAGCGGCCAGACGTTCAAAATCCTTTTGGAAGGCACCTGGATTTTTGGAAGGGTATTGGATGAGCGTGGCACCTTTGAAAAAGGCTCGCTTCCCAAATTCCACGAGCGTAAATCCACTCAATGATTTTTTTACGTCTTTTTTTGTTTCCCAGCGTTCAATGGGGTCGCTAATGATTTGAATATTTCCGCCGCCTGAGGATTTTATTCGCTCAAAATCGGCAGTAGCCTTTTCAAAATTGGTTTCAATAATTTCCAATAATGTGCCTGGGTCTTTAATCCAAACTTTCGTTTTTTCAGGCAAAAAAGAGAAAAATGTTTCTCTGGTTTCTTGCACTAATTTCGTTTGAACGTCTGGAATCAGGTGCATGGCTGAAACCGATTGGATAGACAATTGGGTTTCTGGATGAAAGGTTCGAATGCTTTCAACCTCATTGCCTGAAAAATCAAGCCGATAAGGAAATTCGGCAGCATAGGAAAATACATCTAAAATTCCTCCACGCACGGAATATTGACCGGCTTCATAGACAAAATCGGTTCGCTCAAAATCATATTCATTGAGCGTCTCGGCTACAAAAGTGGGGTCAATTTTATCTCCAACGCGTATAGAAAGGGTATTTTTTACCAGCGATTTTCGATTAATTACTTTATCTGTTAGCGCCTCAGGATAGGTGACCAAAACTAATATTTGCTCGTGATAATTGCTCAATGTATTCAGCACCTCCGCCCGCATAAGCACATTGGCATTATCTACTTCCTCCCACTCATAGGGTTTTTTATGTGACATGGGGAAAAGCATGACAGCGGTATCCCCTAAGAGTGATTGCAGGTCGTTCAACACATATTGAGCTTCCTCTTTTTCTTCACAAATGAGTAGAAATGGATTTTTTTCTTGACTTAAGGCGGCGATTAAAACGGTGTCTAGCGCGCCGCATAGCCCTTTTATATAAAATGAACTCCCTTTATTTGCAATAGTAATTTGCTGGGAAATTGTTTGCACAATCCCGTCATACTTATATAATTGGAGGAAATCCTTTACGATCATACGATCCCTAAAATAGGTAATTTTTTAAATTTGGAACGTAAAGGTAGAAAAATTTATATCTTTGTGCATCCACAAAAAGGGGTGCCTTGAAAAATAGGCTGAGATTATACCCATTGAACCTGATACGGATAATGCCGTCGAAGGGATTTTGTAGAGTTTTTAGCGCTGAAAACTCAAAAAAATCAAAAAATAAGGGTTATTGTTGAATCATACGGGATTTGACTCCTTTGCCTGTTATTAATATTTCAAAATGAAAAAATTAATGACATTGTTTATTTTGTTTGTTTCTGTTCAGTCCATTTCTGCCCAAAAAATGCGCGGGCAAGTGCTGGATCAAGAATCGAAGTTACCTTTATGGGGCGCTTCAGTTTCTTTTGTAGGAAATACCAATGGAACGATTACCGACGCCAATGGATATTTTTCCATTCGCTTGCTTTCTCAAAAAAACATCTTGAAAATTAGTTTTGTTGGCTATGAGCCGGTCGAGATTTTAGCTGAAAAAGCAAATCGCGTCGAATTAAAACGTTCTAGTTTTTTACAAGATGAGGTGACGGTCAAGTCCTTGCGCGCTGATGAAAATTCGGCGATGGCCTTTTCTAATGTTTCGGCAGCGGAATTGGGTAAAAATAATCTGGGCCAAGATATGCCCAATTTGTTAAATTTTACTCCATCTGTCGTAACTACTTCCGATGCGGGTGCGGGAGTCGGGTATACCGGAATTAGAATTCGAGGCTCAGACGCGACGAGGGTTAATGTGACGATCAATGGCATTCCTGTCAATGATTCTGAATCTCAAGGAACCTATTGGGTCAATATGCCCGATTTTGCGAGCTCAGTTAATTCTGTTCAAATACAAAGGGGTGTAGGTACGTCGACGAACGGTGCCGGTGCTTTTGGTGGATCGGTCAACATGCAAACAAATCATTTTGAGGAGAAATCCTATGCGGAAATAAATGCTTCTGGGGGATCTTTTGGAACGCTTAAGACAACACTGAAATTAGGGTCGGGGTTGTTGGGTGGCAAATTTACGGTGGATGGACGTTTGTCAAGAATCGTTTCGGATGGCTACATCGACCGCGCATCCTCTAATCTTCAATCCGCTTATCTGTCTGCTGCTTATTTTGGCAAAAAAAGCTTTGTGCGGGTCAATTATTTTCTTGGCAAAGAGAAGACTTTTCAGTCTTGGTATGGGACTCCAGAATCTCGCGTGAGTGGTTCTAAAACTGAGATGCAGGCTTATGTTGAGCGTAATTATTTGTCCATCGCGGAGGCCGAAAACTTGTTGAAATCTGGTCGGACGTACAACTATTATACCTATGCAAATCAAACGGATAATTATGCGCAGGATCATGTACAATTGTTGACAAATCATCGAATTTCCACTACCTGGAATTTAGATTTAAATGCCCATTATACCTATGGAAGAGGTTATTTCGAGGAATTCAAGCCTGAAGCCGCTTTGGAAAATTATGGAATAAATTCAAAAATTAGCACCGATTTGGTTCGCCAAAAATGGTTAGATAATGACTTTTATGGATCGACTTTTTCGTTGCAGTATGAAGGCTCTAGCAAGATTAAATTCAATTTTGGAGGTGCTTGGAATCGATATGTGGGTAGGCATTTTGGGCTCATTACGGAGGGTAAATCATTACCCGTTTCATACAAAGGCTATGAATGGTATCGGAGTAGGTCCCAAAAAAACGATTTGAATTTCTATGCAAAAGCTAATTTGGTTTTAGCTGATCGTTGGATTGCATATCTTGATTTACAATACCGAACGGTGGGATATACGATGTTGGGCACGACAGATAAGTTTTTGACATTGGCCAATCAAAACAGCTATCAATTTTTTAACCCCAAAGCTGGTTTGACCCATCAGATTTCAGACGAATCAAAAATTTATTCTTCGATCTCTTTGGGCAGCAAGGAACCTAGTCGGCAAGATTTTGTAGACAATCCAAATTCCGCACCCCGACCCGAATACCTTCAGGATTATGAGCTAGGATATCAGCGCTCTGGGAAAAAATATGCCTTGCAATTGAACGGCTATTTCATGAAATATAAGGATCAATTGGTACTCACCGGCGCCCTAAATAATGTAGGCGAGGCGATACGAACCAATGCTACAGACAGTTACCGATTGGGTCTAGAGGCTTCTTTGAATTATCAAATTTTGCCTTATCTCCTTTGGTCTGGAAATGTAACGTTGAGCCAAAATAAAATACAGAATTTCAATGAGAAGTTGACCGATTATGAAAACTACACCGAGAAAATCATCCCACACGGTACAACGGATATAGCGTATTCTCCCAATGTAATCGCCGGGAATACTGTTACCTATAAAAGAGGAGCTTTTGAGGGAGCGCTTTTGTCTAAATATGTGGGCAAGCAATATTTAGATAATACGTCAACGGAGAAGCGATCATTGGCTTCTTATGTCACTCAAGATTTAAGGTTTAGCTATGTGTTTTCTACACATATCAGCGCTACTTTATTGATGAATAATGTGCTGAATTCGATGTACTCGTCTAATGGATATACCTACAGTTACCTGTATGCAGGAGAATTAACAACGGAAAATTTTCAATATCCTCAGGCGGGGTTCAACTTTTTATTGGGACTCAATATTCGGCTGTAGGAATTTTTCAATGTTTCAAGCCTTATTTTTATAAGGCTTGAAACAAAATAACTATTCCACTAAATCCCATTTCCATCCCCATTTGGCCAGTCGGTAGCGAACGGAGTACCATAAAACACCTAGGCCATAAATGGAACTTCGTTTAAAATTAATCGATGACGCCTCTTCGAAATATTTAGTTGGGCACGTTACTTCGCCCACCTCAAAACCCTTCCAAAACAATTGCAACACCATTTGATTATCAAAAATAAAATCGTTGTCACATTTCGTAAACTGAACGGCTTCTAAAGCTTCCTTGGAAAAAGCCCGATAACCAGTGTGGTATTCGGAGAGTTTTTGGTCAATGAGTATATTTTGAAATAGGGTTAACAGCCGATTGGCTATGTATTTATAAATAGGCATGCCGCCTTTCAAAGCCCCTTTTCCTAAAATTCTCGAAGCAAAAACTACAGGGTATAAGCCATTGCCAATAATAGAAATCATGGCTTTTAATAACATGGGAGTGTATTGATAATCGGGATGCAGCATGATCACAATGTCTCCACCCAAGGCAAGCGCTTTTGTGTAACATGATTTTTGATTTCCGCCATAGCCGAGGTTTTTATCATGCTGGACGATGTGTTTAATGCCAATTTTTTTCGCTACTTCCACCGTATTGTCCGGACTATAATCATCCACTAAAATCACCTCATCCACCCAATCATGTGGTATTTCTTGATATGTTTTTTCTAATGTTAAAGCGGCCTTGTATGCCGGCATCACCACGATAACCTTTTTCCCTTCGTACATATTTTTCGGCTATTTTTTGCGACCTTTGTGTCGCCTAATGGTAAAATTAAATATTTATGAGCGAATCTCTATTTTTTCTTCTTTTTTCAATCTTGGTCATAGCTATTATGCTTGTGGACCTGGGAATTTTCAAAAAGGCAGGTGCTGCGGAGGTTACCTTTAAAGAGGCGGGTTTTTGGACAGGGGCATGGGTGCTTTTAGCGATCTCGTTTTACTTTTTTTTGGGACAATTTGGGGGTATGGTGCATGGCATTACGGATGTAAATGGATTAATTGCCGTCAAAGAATTGTATGCTCCTCACATAGACTTGGGCAGCGGTACATTTATAGACCAATTGGCTATTTTTCAAAATAATTTATCCCTTGAGTTTATTACGGGGTATTTGGTCGAATATTCGTTGTCGGCCGACAATGTATTTGTGTTCATTTTAATTTTCAATTCCTTTGGTGTTCAAAAGCGCTACTATAAAAAGATCTTGGTTTGGGGTATTTTAGGAGCCATCATTTTGCGTTTAATTTTCATCTTCGTGGGCGCGGCTTTGTTGCAAAAATTTGATTGGATCATTTATGTTTTTGGAGCATTTTTAGTTTATACCGGAGTGAAAATTTTATTTACCAAGCAACATGATGAAGAGATTAATCCGTCTGAACACCCCATCGTAAAGTTCTTATCTCGTTTCTTTAATGTGTATCACCGGAATGTCATAGGTCGATTCTTCGTTCGTATGAAAACAGGTAAATTATTTATTACGCCTATTTTCGTGATTGTGGTGGTGATTGCTTTCACCGATATATTATTTGCCGTGGATTCCATTCCAGCTATTTTCTCAATTTCTAAGGATCCTTACATTGTCTTTTTCTCCAATGTTTTTGCGGTGATGGGTTTACGTTCGCTCTTCTTTTTTCTGTCGAATTTGATGGGTTTATTTCGCTTTTTACCGATGGGCTTAGGAGTTTTGTTGAGCTTCGTTGGCTTGAAAATGCTGGGACATCACTATTTAACGGAAATCGGTTTTGGAACGCTTTCCTCCTTAGCGGTGATTGTCGGTATTTTAGCGACCAGCATTATTTTGAGCTTGCTCTTCCCAGAGAAGAAAGAAGTCCATTAGATTACACCCACTCCTGAGTCATTTTTCGATATTGCAAGGGCGGTACTTTCATCCATTGCTTAAACTGTTTATTGAAGTGCGATAAGTTTCCAAAACCACTTTCAAAACAAATTTCTACCATCGTTTTTTGGGTAGTTCTTAGCATTTGGCACGCATGCTTAATTCTAAATTCGGTCACAATTTCGACAAAAGTCTTTTGGGTTACCTTCTTGAAATACCGGCAAAAAGCCGTTTCAGTCATGTTGGCCAAATGCGCTACTTCATCCAAATGGACTTCTTGGGTGTAATGCGCAATGATATACGCGTATATTCGATTGATTCTTTCTAAGTCGATGGTCGAGACGGTATAGCCTCCCTCATTGGTGTCAATGGGCTGAACATCTGCGCCGCCCATCGTTAAGGAATGTAAAATTTGTAGAAAAGCTAAGAGCCGAGGAAATGGGGCTAACTCCTTTAATTTCAGCATTTCTCTGGCTATTCTGTCCTGTGTCGGGCCTAAAATAGATAAACCACTTTTGGCTCGATCTAACAATTGGCGAATGTTTTGACAGGCATCATTCTCAAGAAATTTATCCCCTAAAAAATCTCGTTTAAAATGAATGACAATGGCCTGAGCCGCATCTAAATCCTCATCCGTTGACAGCCAATCTTTTCTATGATTTTGCCAACAATGTGGCAAATTGGACCCTAAAAGAACTAAATCGCCGGGACTAAAATCAGAAATTTGATTGCCGATGAAACGCTTTCCTTCTCCAGATATAATCAATGTTAATTCAAACTCAGGATGAAAATGGTAGGGAGCATCAAAACGCGCCTGCACAATTTCCTTCAATTGGATCGGTTGATTTATGTTTTCTGATAAATGTTCAAGGCTTGCCTTCATATTAATATTTTACCTCAATTTTTATACGAAATTGAATTTAGGATAAAATTGCATTATTTTTTACAAATTTTGACGTGGTTTTTGAATTTTATTCAAGTCAATTTTGTGAAAAATAATCGCGATGTTATCAAAAACTTATCCCTTAGAGTCAAATCTAATTTCTGATTTTCAAAAAAATGGACACGTTTTCCTAGAAAATGTACTCCCAATAGAAGACCTTAAACCTTACCGAGAAGCCATTCGCGCTTGGGCTGTTGATTTTAAAAAGAATCAAAAACCGATGGAAGAAAGGGATACCTATGGAAAGGCATTTCTACAAATGATGAATCTATGGGAGGAAAATGAGTTAATTAAGGAATTTTCTTTGGCCAAAAGATTTGGGAAAATAGCCGCCGAATTATTAGGTGTAAAAAATGTGCGCTTATATCATGATCAGGCCTTATTTAAAGAGCCTGGCGGAGGCTTAACTCCTTGGCATCAAGATCAATATTACTGGCCGATGGACACCGACAAAACAGTGACGATGTGGATGCCTTTGGTCGACATTGAAGACGGAATGGGGATGTTGACTTTTGCCTCAGGCAGTCAGCATGTTAGTCTTCCCCCTATTGGAATTTCAGATGAGTCTGAAAAAATGATTAGTGAATTTGTCGCGGAACATAATTTTCCGATTGTCGCCCAAAAAACGATGAAAGCTGGGGATGCCACCTTTCATCGCGGTTGGACTTTACATGCTGCCCCGGGAAATGAAACCAACCAAATGCGTGAGGTGATGACTTTAATTTTCATGGACGCCGACATGCACGTGACGGAACCTAAAAACCCTAATCAAGAGGCCGATAGGCAACGTTGGTTCCAAGGATTAGCTCCCGGTTCTTTAGCCGCATCGTCCATTAACCCCATTATTTAAGGTCTGGACAATCGCAAGATTTTTTCTTAAAAAGTGACCATTTTTTCTTGTATGGTTTTTGCTTATAGCGATTGCTCGCGCAAGAACCTGCTAGAAAACCTACACAAAGCAATATCAAAAAATACCGCATTATTTTAATTTAGATTTTAGATAAGTGATGGCCATATCCCAAGCAGCCTCTGTCGATGCTTTGTCGTAAATGGGGTTAGAAGGGTTTGCAAATCCATGGTCTGCATCAAAACTCTTCAAGGTTAATTTTTTGCCAGCTAGTTTCATATTGGCATCAAAATCAGCAACCACTTGGGTCGAAATGAATTTTTCCTTTCCTGCAAACAATCCTAAAACATCTGTTTGAAGTAATTTTAATTGCTCCACATCCTTCACCGGCATGCCATAATACATCACGCAAGCCACGGCTTGTTTTCCATTTAAAATAGAGGCCTTTAAAGATAATGCGCCACCAAAACACCAACCGACCGTAGCGATTTTTGCTTTAGGCCCTACATATGAAATGGCCCCTTTTATAATAGATTCTAATCTGGCTGGGTTAGCTCCTCCCATTAATTTCCCCGCTTCTTCCCGGCTAGTAGCTACTTTTCCATCATACATATCTAAGGCAAGCACATTGACATTGCCTAATGTGGAATAGAAATGTTCGGCTTCTCTTTTTATGTGGTCGTTTAATCCCCACCATTCTTGGAATACAAACAAGGTATAATGGGTTGGTTTAGCCGCTGGGATATAAAATCCTTTGGCCATGGTTCCATCTGGCGTATTAAATTCCACCATTACTCCACCCGCCTTGCTCACGTGCTTATACGCTTTAGGCAATGCATGCGATTTCATAAATGCCTTATTGGAGGCCATCAATTGCATTTGGTCTTTGGTCGAAAAGCAGATTGACTGAGCAAAAAGGATATTGGTCATGAAGGCCAACAATGCCACGAGCGTAATTTTTTTCATCATTTTGAAGGATATTTTAAATATTTTTTATAAAAATAATCGAAAATTTGTGATTTGAAGTAACTTTGACATTCCCTATTTAAAATACTACACTATGAAAAAGTTTTTGTTCGGCATAAGCCGAATTATTTTTGCCGTTTCTTGTTTGACTATTCTGTCTTTTCAACAAGCAAACGCTCAGGATAAAAATCCACTTTTAGGAAAAAAAGTCCTTGTTTTTTCTTCTACTAAAGGATATCGTCATGGCTCCATCGGATCCGGTAAAACGGCTTTGATGAAAATGGCCAAGGAGAAAGGCTTTCAAGTGGATACCACTGAAAACGCAACAGTCTTTACTGAAAATAATTTAAAGCAGTATCGCGTGGTTGTGTTCTTAAATACCACAGGAAATATTTTAAATGATGCTCAACAAAATGCTTTTGAGCGTTATATTCAAGCAGGTGGCGGATATTTTGGTATTCATGCGGCTGCCGACACGGAGTATAACTGGCCTTGGTACGGGAAATTAGCTGGTGGTTTTTTTGCCTCACACCCGGGTAATCCAAACGTGCAAAAAGGTAAGATGAACGTTGTGGACAATACACACATTTCTACTGCACACATGCCGTCAACTTTCGATCGCACGGATGAATTTTATGACATTAAAGAGTTTAATAAAGATGTGAAATTATTAGTGACTGTTGACGAAAAGTCATACAAAGACGGTAAAATGGGTGATTTTCACCCGATGGCTTGGTACCATGAATATGATGGTGGCCGTGCTTTTTACACCAACTGGGGTCACACGAATGAGACATTTTCGGAGGATTTGGTGCTTAAGCATATTTGGGGAGGACTTCAATATGTGTCTTCAGGTCCCGATCAAAACTATAAGAAAGCACTTAGAACAGAATTGGCGCCGGAAGATAATCGTTTCACCAAAACTATTTTGGATCGCAGTTTAGATGAGCCTATGGAATTAGCTGTGGCTAATAGTGGCAAGATTTTTTATGCGGAACGAAAAGGGAAGTTGAAAATGTATGACCCTAAAAAAGGAAAGTCGAAGGTAGTCGCTAATTTGAACGTATATACGAAGCAGGAATATGGTTTGATGGGTTTGAATATTGACCCTAATTTTGATTCAAATAATTTCATGTATTTGTATTATTCACCACCTTCAGGTCAGCCAGATACAGCCCAACATTTATCCCGTTTTGTGTATGATAATGTAAAGGATACTTTGTTGATGAGCACTGAAAAGATTCTTTTACGTGTTCCTGTGAAGCGAGTTGAATGTTGCCACACGGGTGGATCGATCGCTTGGGATAAAGTAGGAAATTTATATTTGTCCACGGGAGATGATACCAATCCTTTTGCATCGAATGGCTATAGTCCGAGTGACAATCGTCCAGGCCGATCAGGTTGGGATGCTCGGTCAACAAGTTCAAATACAAATGATTTAAGGGGTAAGATTTTGCGTATCAAACCTACACCAGAAGGGGGGTACACGATTCCATCGACCAACTTATATCCAGAAAAAATTTACCATGCTAAACAAGAAATATATGTCATGGGTAATCGGAATCCATACCGTATTTCTGTGGATCAGCATACAGGTTATTTGTATTGGGGTGAAGTAGGTCCTGATGCTGGAGAAGCTTCCAAGAAGTTTGGTCCACGAGGACACGACGAAGTAAATCAAGCACGTGAGGCTGGGTATTTCGGTTGGCCTTTATTTGTAGCGGACAACCGCCCGTATAACCAACGTGAATTTAAAAATGATAGCACATGGGCTGTGTTTAATCCACGTGCGCCGATCAACGATTCCCCTCACAATACAGGTTTTGCCCATTTGCCACCTGCTCAAAAAGCCTTCATTTACTATCCATACGTGGACTCTCCTGAGTTTGGTCCGGTGGTTGGAAAAGGAGGTCGTAATGCAATGGCGGGTCCTGTTTATTACAGAGAGGACTATCCAGCGGATTCAAAAACCAAATTCCCTTCCTATTATAATGGTAAATTAATTGCCTACGATTGGGCAAGAGATTTAATTTATACAGTGTCAATGAAAGAAAATGGAGATTTTTCAAATATGGATCGCTTCTTGCCATCAATTCCTTTTTCTCATCCGATGGATATGCAATTTGACAAAAATGGAACTCTTTTTGGTTTAGAGTATGGACCCAACTGGTTTGCTCAAAATGATGAGGCTGTTTTATATAAATTGGAATATAATGCGGGTAATCGTAAGCCATTGGCCGTTGCATCTGCTGATAAAAAAGTAGGTTCTATTCCATTGAAAGTAAAGTTTTCATCTGCAGGTTCGCAAGATTATGATAATGATAAAATTACGTATGCTTGGAATTTTGGTAATGGACAAACAAGTAATGTAGCTAATCCAGCCATCACTTTTTCTAAGTCGGGTGTTTTTGAAGTTTCCTTACGAGTGAAAGATTCGAAAGGAAATGTAAGCACATCTCAATTGACCGTTCGGGCAGGTAATGAAGTTCCTGAGGTGGAAGTGGCTATTGAAGGAAATAAAACTTTTTATTGGAATGATAAACCCGTTAAGTATAAAGTTTCGGTGAAAGATAAGGAAGACGGAAGTTTGGCAAATAAAAAAGTAGCTGAAGAAGATGTGATGGTGAGTGTTAATTTCTTAGATGGTTATGACAAAACGGTTATTGCCCAAGGACATCAGGCGAATATTTCTTTTTCTAATGGAAAGAGATTGATGGATTTGTCCGATTGTAAGGCATGTCATGCGGCCGATAAGAAATCAATCGGACCTTCTTACTTAGATTTAGGCAAGAAATATAAGCCAAGTGCTCAGAATATTGACATGCTTGCGAAGAAAATCATCAACGGTGGCGGTGGTGTTTGGGGAGAGCAGGCGATGGCTGCACACCCTCAAATTTCTTTAGGAGATGCGAAGGAGATCGTGAATTATGTATTAAGTCTATCTGATAAGAAAAAGACATCCAAGCCGGTTGTTGGCGAATATGTTCCTCAAGATAAAGGAAAGGCTGGTACTTATTTATTTGCCGCTAGTTACACGGATAAAGGAGCTGGTAAACTAGGTCCTGCAACGGGTCAAAAAGTTGTGGCACTTCGTAATCCAACAATCAAAGCCGTGGATTTCGACCAAGTTTCTAAAGGATCTAAATATAAAGTTGACGGTCTAGGAGAAGTTTTAGTTGCCACAGGTGATAAAGGTTTTGCTAAATTCAACGGAATCGACTTGACTGGAATTAAAAATATCTCCTTCATGGGATTATATATGCAAGGTCAAACAGTTGGCGGAACTCTTGAGTTAAGAACGGGAAGTCCTACGGGTAATCTAGTAGGATCCGCTGAAATAAATGCTTCTAATAAATTCAACATTCCTGTTAATATTTCAGGAGTACAGGATTTGTATTTTGTCTTTGTGAATCCAAAAGGAGGAGACGGAGCATTATATGGCGTGAAGGATTTCTTATTTGAAAACTAAATTTCAGATTTAATTCGTATAAAAAATGGCCCTAAATTTTAGGGCCATTTTTGTTATTTTTCGGAGAGCTCTAGCCATCTGGCTTCTTTTTCTTCCAGCGAGTTTTTGATTTCTTCAATTTGACTGGCCCATTGGCCTAATATTTGAAAGTCCTCATGGCCGGCATTCAATTGCTCGATCAATTCTTGTTTACTTTGTTCAAGATCTTGTATTTCTTTTTCTAATGTTTCAAATTCCTTTTGCTCTTTGAAGCTTAGTTTACTCACCTTGGTCGAAGTTGAATTCTCTGTAGAAGGTGCTTTCACGGGGCTTGGTTTGTTGGCCACCGCTGTATTTTCGGATTGGTTTTCTAATGAAATCCGATAATCTGTATAATTCCCATTGAAGAATTTCACTTCTCCTTCTCCTTCCACTAAGATCAATTGGTCCACCAAATTATCCATGAAATAACGATCATGAGAAACTAATAGTAGGCAGCCCTGGAACTCTGATAAAAAATCTTCTAAGAGCTGGAGTGTGTCTAAATCAAGATCGTTCGTCGGCTCATCTAAGATTAAAAAGTTAGGGTTTTGGACCAAGACCCGCATGAGCTGAAGGCGTTTTTTCTCTCCTCCCGAAAGTTTCTCAACAGGCGTATATTGCTGAGCGGTAGGGAATAAAAACTTACTTAAAAATTGGCTCGGACTTAGCGATTCATTTTTGCCATATGGAATAACTTCTGCTATTTCAGTAATCGTATCGATGACCCTTTGTTCAGGCTTGAAATCAAAAGGAATTTGGGTATAATAACCAATTACTAATGTTTCACCTGGATCGATGGTTCCCGAATCTGGTTTTTCTAAGCCGGTAAGAAGCTGGAGAAAGGTGGTTTTCCCAGCCCCATTTTTGCCAACGATTCCTATGCGGTCTTTTTTCTTGAACGTATAAGTAAACTCATTGATGATTTTTTTATCTCCCCATGCTTTTTTAAGCCCGTTGATTTCAATGATTTTATTTCCTAATCGGGACATTTGAATATTGAGCTCCAGCTTACTGTCATCCAGTTTCTTGTGAGCCATTTCATCGATCTCAGTAAATGCATCGATTCGGTATTGCGCTTTGGTTCCCCTTGCTCTGGGTTGCTTCCGCATCCATTCAAGTTCCTTACGGTACAGGTTTTTTGCTTTGGATATGCTGCTCGCTTCGGATGCTTCTCTTTCGGCCTTCTTTTCTAAAAAATAGGCGTAATTGCCCTCGTAGGTATATAAAGCCCCTAGGGCAAGCTCAAACATTTTATTGCATATTTTATCTAGAAAATAGCGGTCGTGGGAGACGACTAAAACGGTCACATTGGGGCCTGAAAGTATTCCTTCCAGCCATTCAATGGTTTCGATATCCAAGTGGTTAGTAGGCTCATCCAAGATCATGATATCTGGACTTTCAATCAATAATTTGGCCAATGAGAGTCGTTTTTTTTGACCTCCAGAAAGCGTGGATACTTTTTGGTCTCCATCAGGAATACCTAACCTAGTAATGATTTGTTTGGCCCTTGCCTCGTAATCCCAAGCATTATGCAATTCCATTAAGGCAAAGGATTCTT
>CAMBGA010000049.1 GCA_945866095.1 Spirosoma fluviale | reverse complement strand
AATATAATGTCCTTCCTTTGTTGCATCAGCCTGTTTTTCGGTTCCTTTTTGAGCATCCAATATGGGAATAATAGGTAAATCAAAATGCGTAGCAAAATTCCAGTCTCGTTGGTCCCCAGACGGCACCCCCATAACAGCTCCCGTTCCATATCCTGCCAAAACATAATCGGCTAAATACAGAGGAACACGCTCATTATTAACCGGATTAATCACATAGGTTCCCGTAAATACACCTGAAATTTGCTTAACCTCAGAAACACGATCCAATTCAGATCTTGATTGGGTCCATTTCACATATTCATCTACGGCATGTTTCTGCTCAGGAGTAGTCAGAGAATCTACCCATTCGTGTTCAGGTGCTAACACCATAAAGGAAACACCGTAAATCGTATCGACCCTCGTCGTAAAGACTTTGATTTTTTTATCTTCGACATTTTCAATGTCAAAGGTAACCTCAGCACCTATTGACTTACCAATCCAATTCCGTTGTTGCTCCTTAATGGAATCTGACCAATCAACCTCATCTAAACCAGTTAGTAATCGGTCTGCATAAGCGGTGATTCGCATGGACCATTGGCGCATTTTTTTCTGCTCAACAGGATACCCACCACGTTCAGAAAAACCATCTTTAACCTCATCGTTAGCCAAAACAGTACCCATCGCAGGACACCAGTTCACCACCGAATCATCCAAATAAGCTAAACGAAAGCCTAGTGTATATTTATATTGTTCTTCTTTGGAATAGGAATTCCACTCATCAGCTGTTATTCTAGGTAACTCTTCATCACAAACAGCCCGCAGATTTACAGAACCCTTTTTATTTAAAATATCAATTAAGGTGTCAATCGACTCGGCCTTATCGGTTTCCTGATTGTACCATGAATTAAATAACTTCATGAAAATCCACTGAGTCCACTTATAATAGGAAGCATCAGAAGTCCGTACTTCACGTGACCAATCAAAAGAAAAACCCATGTTCTTCAGTTGCTCGATATATTTTGCAATGTTATTTTCAGTAGTCACAGCAGGGTGTTGACCCGTCTGAATTGCATATTGTTCTGCCGGCAAACCAAATGAATCAAAACCCATGGGATGCAAAACCTCAAATCCCATTAGCCTTTTATAGCGCGATATAATATCGGATGCGATATATCCCAGCGGATGCCCCACATGCAATCCCGCACCCGATGGATACGGAAACATGTCAAGCACAAAATACTTGGGTTTGTTTTTATTTATTTGAGATTTGAATGTTTCATTTTTTTCCCAAAAAGATTGCCATTGCTTCTCAATCTCACGAAAGTGATACTCTGTACGCATAAAATTTTTATAATCATTTAAAGAACTCGCAAATTAAGTCTTTTTTGTCAAAAAATATTTACTCTACTTTATTGGTAGATTAAGTAAAGTCTATTAGCTTTGTAGAGAATAAAATTTGATTATGTCTTTACCCAGTGAGCCAAGTAATTTTAACAGAAAGTTTCCAAGCCTTTATAAGGCCTTACAAATTATATGGAAAAGAGAAAGAAGTGTTACTGAAATAATCATCCATTTAAGTAATGCATTAGGCCTAATGATCGTAGGCCATCTCCTATTTAGTTATTTAACGACAGAAAATTTAATCGCTGTTTTTAATTCTGTCAATTCTGAAATTCTATATTATATCGCTGGTGGATTTATTGCCCAAATGATTGATGGTGCACTTGGCATGGCTTATGGGGTTACCGCAACCACCTTTTTATTGTCTGTCGGCATAACGCCTGCAGCAGCATCTGCCTCTGTTCATGCCTCCGAAGTATTTACCTCAGGCGTTTCAGGATATATGCATTTGAAATTTGGCAACGTTAATTCCAAATTATTTAAAACATTAGTTATTCCAGGTATCATAGGTGCCATTTTAGGAGCTTATGTATTATCAAATTTAGAAGAGTATTCCTCGATGATAAAGCCTATCGTGTCCATATACACCTTATTTTTAGGTGTCATCATCATTCGAAAAGCATTGATTAAAAGAATGGAAAAGCGCCAGCTCAAACGTGTGGGTGTCCTTGCACTTTTTGGGGGTTACCTTGACTCAATCGGTGGTGGCGGATGGGGACCTATCGTTTCATCTACCCTAATCGCATCAGGTAGACATCCAAAATATACGATTGGCAGCGTTAATTTAACCGAGTTTTTTGTCTCACTCGCCTCATCCATCACCTTTTTCACGGTCATTGGTTTAGGCTATTGGCAAGTGATCATTGGCCTAATTCTGGGCGGCGTTGTCGCAGCACCCATAGCGGCTAGACTAGCTAATAAACTTCCCGTGAAATCCATGATGATTTTGGTCGGCATGGTGATTATCATCGTTAGTCTCCGGCAAATTATTTTAGGAGTCCCAAAATTTTTCTAATCGAGCACCAACTTTTTTAAGCTTATTTGGTTTTTCAAGGAAGTGAATTTTATAAAATAGACACCTCTTGGAATTTGAGATATGTCCAACCTGGCAGGATAAAGCTTCTCCATTTGAACATTAGCGATTAGTTTTTTGCCCATAATATCAATCAGCTCATACGTACCATTTTCATTCGCCATGATTTGAACATATTCCTTACCGGGGTTTGGCCATATCTGAAGCGAAGAATTTTCAATATTGGTAGATAATTCAGACTTGAATTTATTTTGCAATAACTGGACGCCCCCCGTAGCTAAACCTACACTTATATCCATTAAACCATCTTGATTCCAATCAGATGCAGATACCTTTGCCTTTTGACCAAAATTAAAGGACTCTAAATTGGCGTCGGGTTGCCATTGAATGAATGATGTCTTAGGGTCTAATATTCCCACATGTAATCGGCCTAAGTTATCCATTCCGATAAAATCCAATCGACCATCTAAGTCAGCATCCGCCAAAGCAAATGATTGTAAGACCCAATCTAAGTTTTTTGAAAAACCACCCCAATCAGCATTTATCACTTTCAAAAAAGTCTCGTCATAACTCCGAATTCGTCCACTTTTTTCTAAAACCAACAAATCCAACTTAGCATCTTGATTCCAATCCATAAATACAGGCCGATCGCCGGAAGAAAATCCAGCAAGCTTATATTGTTTGATTTCAGAAGTATTTGAAGTACAATACCTTACTTCTAGACCTAAAAACGTTTGAATCGATATAATTAATTGGCGCCGACCAGAAGAAACAAGATCCCCTAAAGTCAACTGAATATCTGTTCCTTGAATCAGTTTAGAGAGCCCGCCAAAATCATCCGTTTTGAAAATCAATTCAGGCTTTAAATAAGTACCTACATTTTCATAATAAAATATAGACGCACGAACGCCAGTTGGCCCCCGAATTCCCGAATTCCCAACATACAAATCTAAATCTCCATCTTGATCGCCATCCCACCAAACACAAGATGCACCCTCTCCCACGTCAATCATTTCAGATTGCAAGAAATTTTTTGACTTCAATACCCAATCACCTTTTTCAAATTGAAACAAGGAAACTGAATTTTGGAAATCCTGAATATACCCACCATGATCAGCAGCATTCGTAGAAGTCAATAATTCCATTTGCCCATCCCCATTTAAATCCAAAGGAAAAGCCGCCGCAAACGAAGGAACCGAAACAGGGTTTTTATTCGGATAATCAAAATCCGCTTTCAAAAAATTAGCCCGATTAAGACTCCCAAAATTTTGCAAATAAACAAGGTTTTGGCAAGTCACATGACCAAACAATAAGTCCTTAATTCCATCCTTATTTAAATCCAACAAGCTTAAGCTGTTGCCCGTGTGCATCGTTTGATAAGTCGAAAATATACTATTTGTCGCGATGGATGAGTTTCCTGAAGCATTACAAGGAACCCCAAATAAAATATCGCGGCAGTCGTTGTGAATGAAATTACCCCAACAATCACCTACTTTTTGGAATTGCAATCCCATTTTGCCCGTTTTCTCGACCGACATGTTTTTGTGAAATTCCAGGTAATGTCCGGCTGGTTCAAAAGATAAGATATCGATATCTCCATCCCCATCTAAATCCCCGATGGCCGGTATATCGGATGCCGCCACATACAAGTTTATTTTACTCGAAAATCCTTCGCTAAACAGTGCCTCTGAAACCACCTCGAACTTGATATTGGATCCGACTGATATATTTCGATATACCTTCACACCGGCTGAAGTTGACGTAAAAAGATCCTTCCTTTTATCCCCATCATAATCACATAGAATGATCCAATTTTCAACAGAAGGGAAATATTTTTCAAAGATGGGATCATAGGCTAACGCAATAGCCCCGCCTAAAACAGATTTATTTATATAGGTAAATACCTTTTGATTTGTTCGGTCAAATGCCAACACATCTTCGAATCCATCCCCATTTAAATCGATCTGAGCAAATTGCACTGCATTTAATCCCCCAGCCCACGCATTTTTAAATATCCCTTTGCCATTCGAGACAATAATATCCTGATTAAACTTAAATTGAAGGCTTTGACCTAAAATTTGAGCACTAAAAACCATTAAAAAAAGGAATACTAAATTTTTCATTCGATATTTGTAAACGCAATATGCAAATTGGAGCATTAAATATAAAATGAAGGTTACTAATTCATTGCTTTTAGACAAATTTTTATCCTCCTCTGGGATATCGACCGATACCCGAAAAATAGAAAAAGGAAATCTCTTTTTTGCATTAAAAGGGCCTAATTTCAACGCCAATATACTTGCCAAAGAAGCCTTAGAAAAAGGAGCATCCTGCGCGGTCATTGATGATCCCGAATTTGATTTAGGCGAAAAAACGTTTTTGGTACCAGATGGCTTAAAAGCTTTGCAAGATCTAGCCCTCCAGTATCGAAAAACCTTAACCATTCCCATCATTGGGCTTACGGGCTCGAATGGAAAAACCACCACCAAAGAACTTATTTTTTCTGTTTTATCTCAGAAATACCAATGCTTTGCAACTGCCGGTAATTTAAATAACCACATAGGAGTTCCACTTTCCATTCTATCCATCAAGCCCAATGACGAAATTGCTGTGATCGAAATGGGGGCCAATAAACAAGGTGACATTAAAGAACTAGTCGATATCGCACAACCTACACATGGCTTGATTACCAATATTGGCAAAGCACATTTAGAGGGTTTTGGAGGAATCGAGGGGGTAAAAAAAGGGAAAGGCGAATTGTTTGACTTTTTAGCTCAAAATTCTTCCACCGTATTTTTGCCAGAAATTAAGAATGTGGTTCACGAAATGTATGCTGAAAGAGTATTCCATCATACGATTTTGGCCAATCAAGACATGCCTATTCAATTGGTCGCATCAACACCCACCATCATTTACCAAAATACATCAGGAGAAAAAATAACCACCCAGTTACCAGGAGTTTATAATTTTGAAAATATTCAAATGGCCATCGCCATAGGAAAGCATTTTAATTTAACTGATACGGCATGCAATCAAGGAATTGCCAATTACCTGCCTTCCAACCACCGATCTCAATTCATCAAATCAGGAAGTAATCAGGTTTTGATGGATGCATATAATGCCAATCCCACCTCGATGCATGTGGCCATCAGCCATTTTGCTGGAACCCTAAATGACCCGAAAGTTTTAATCTTAGGTGATATGTTTGAATTAGGCGATGAATCTATGAAGGAACATGCCGATTTAGGCAAATTAATTTCATCCTTCTCATTTGAAAAAATATTGTTAGTGGGTGAACAAATGCAACACTCACTCATTCATTTACCCCAGGCATTTTATTTCCCAGATAAGTTCGGATTGCATAATTGGCTTCAAGATAACCCCATTAATAATTCATTTATACTAATCAAAGGTTCTAGAGGAATACAATTAGAAACTGTTCTCCCTTTTTTAGCTATATAAAACAAAGAATTCGATTCAACTATCAAATAATAATTGACCGTTAAATAGGAGTTTATTTAGATTTTGCGTCTGAAGAAAAAAAAGTTTAAATTTGCACTTTATTAAGATAACAAGCATAAAAAATATGGCATTAGCAGCAGGTACTTATGTACCATTCAAAGTCAAAGATATTGCATTGGCCGATTGGGGTCGTAAAGAAATTCAATTAGCAGAAGCAGAAATGCCAGGCCTAATGGCATTGAGAAGAGAATTCGGAAAAGCCCAACCTTTAAAGGGAGCTCGCATCGCAGGATGTTTGCACATGACGATTCAAACAGCCGTTTTAATTGAGACATTAACCGCGTTAGGTGCAGAAGTTACCTGGTCATCATGTAACATTTTCTCTACACAAGACCATGCAGCTGCAGCCATTGCTGCGGCAGGTATTCCCGTTTATGCTTGGAAAGGTATGAACGAAGAAGAATTCAATTGGTGTATCGAGCAAACTCTATTTTTTGGAGAAGATAAGCAACCACTCAATATGATTTTAGATGATGGTGGTGATTTAACCAATATGGTTTTTGATGAATATCCTGAATTGATTAAAGAAATTAAGGGTCTTTCTGAAGAAACTACCACCGGAGTTCATCGTTTATATGAGCGTATGAAGAATGGCACATTGTTTTTGCCAGCGATCAACGTGAACGACTCGGTCACTAAATCAAAGTTTGATAATAAATATGGTTGCAAAGAGTCTTTAGTAGACGCTATTCGTCGCGCGACAGATTTGATGTTGGCCGGAAAAGTAGCCGTAGTAGCAGGTTATGGTGATGTAGGAAAAGGTTCAGCTGAATCTTTAAGAGGTGCTGGTTGTCGAGTTTTAGTCACTGAAATCGATCCAATTTGTGCGCTTCAAGCTGCCATGGATGGTTTTGAAGTGGTTCCAATGGATGAAGCCGCCACTAGAGCTAACATTTTTGTTACTGCCACAGGTAATGTGAAAATCATTCGTGATCGTCACTTTAAATTGATGAAGGACAAAGCGATCGTTTGTAACATTGGTCATTTCGACAATGAAATTGACATGGAATGGTTAAACAGTAACTATGGCGAAACGAAAGATCAAATCAAGCCACAAGTTGACATGTATACCATCAATGGTAAAAATGTAATCGTGTTAGCAGAAGGACGTTTAGTTAACCTTGGCTGCGCGATGGGTCACCCATCTTTTGTTATGTCAAATTCATTCTGTAATCAAACATTGGCTCAGTTAGAACTTTGGGCTAATTCAGCTAATTATGAAAATAAGGTTTACATCCTACCTAAACATTTAGATGAGAAAGTAGCTTTCTTGCATTTAGCTCACATTGGCGCTAAACTAGAGGTATTAGAAAAAGAGCAGGCAGATTATATTGGCGTTTCGGCTAACGGGCCATTCAAGCCCGAGCATTATCGCTATTAGTCGATTAATAAAATAAATAAAAAAGCTGCATGTAACCCATGCAGCTTTTTTTAGGTTAAAAATTTACCCTAAGCAATTTGAGAAAAATAAATGCGCTTTTGTTTGTTTAAAAATTTAACAAAAAGCCGTATTTTTGAAGATAATCTGAAATAAAAAATATGAAATTTGGCGTTGTAGTATTTCCTGGTTCTAATTGCGATGATGACACAGTAGGAGTTATTGAAAGTTTAGGCCACGAGGCCATCAAACTTTGGCACAAAGAAACAGATTTACAAGGCTGTGATTTCATCATTATCCCTGGTGGATTTTCATATGGGGACTATCTACGTTCGGGCGCCATTGCTCGCTTCTCCCCCATCATGGACCATGTCATAGCACATGCCAAAAACGGAGGATATCTTATGGGTATCTGTAATGGATTTCAAGTATTGGTTGAAGCACATTTGCTTCCAGGTGTTCTCCTTAGAAACAGCTCGCAAAAATTTATATCAAAAAATATTTTCTTAAAAACAGCGACTAACAATTCCTTGTTGACCCAAGAACTTGATCTAAACAAAGCGTTTAAAATACCCATCGCGCACGCGGAAGGCAGGTACTTTACAGACGAAAAAACGTTAGCAAGTTTACAGGCCAACGATCAAATCCTGTTCTATTATTGTGACGAAAATGGGAACGTCAATGAGGCAGCAAATCCGAATGGTAGTTTGCTTAACATCGCTGGAATATGCAATGAGCAAAGAAACGTATTTGGTCTTATGCCGCATCCTGAAAGAGCCGCTGATCCCGATTTAAATAATACAGATGGATTGGAGATTATGCGCCAACTGATTCTAGAAACGGTTTCTTAATCCGCAATAAAATTATCTTAGGTCATTGACCGAAACACCAGGAAATGATTTCTTGTTAAATGTAAAGTAGGCATCATCCACCCCGGCCTTTGGATTGAATTTTGTGATCTTAAAATTCTGTTTCTTTCCTGCTTTATTGACAATCGTCCACTCCTTCACTTTAAAGCTTGAGGTTTCAATCTTTAAACTAATTTTCTGAATCTGTACCGACTTAGCCGTTGGCGCTAATTCCAACGTTGAAACACCAGCAGCCTCAGATATCAAATTAATCTTATACTGCTTTTTATCAAACGAATAAATCTTAGCTGGATTCAAATCACCTTCTTCAGGGTCAAAACCCGAAATATTCACTTCATTAATTTCTTTAATATAAGTAGACACTTCTTTCCCGTTATTGAAAATTTCTTGGCCTGCTGTTTTTAACCTGAATTTAGTCCCCCTCACGGTAATCGATCCCGACATTACACCACTTCCATCTGTCTGATAAGAAAAGTTAGCTGAAAAAGAAGCTAAAGATTTATACATTTTTTGCATGCCGTCAACAATCGATAATGCCTTTGAAGATTGGCCAAAAGTACCCAGCGAAATAAATAAACAAACAGAAATGCAAAGCAATTTTTTCATACCCATTTTAGAGATTTTTTAATATTTCTTCTAATTCAGTTTCAGACTTCACTAATACCTCTCTCGCCTTAGATCCTCCAAAAGAACCGACGATACCCACTGATTCTAATTGGTCAATCAAGCGACCCGCCCGGTTATAGCCCAATTTCAATTTTCGTTGAATTAAAGACGTACTACCTTGTTGGTGCATCACCACTAAACGTGCCGCCTCCTCAAAAAACGAATCTCGATTTGCTGGATCAAAGTCCCCCCGATCTTGGCCACCCATTTCCTCCGAATCAGGCTCAGGCAACAAATAAGCAGACGCGTAACCTTGTTGGTTCCCAATAAACTCGCAAATCTCTTCCACCTCTGGAGTATCCACAAAAGCACATTGCAAGCGTATAACCTCAGAACCCATCGATAAAAGCATATCACCCATTCCCACTAATTGGTCCGCACCACTAGCATCTAAGATCGTTCTAGAGTCGATTTTTGACATAACTTTAAATGATAATCGCGCCGGGAAGTTTGCCTTAATCGTACCTGTAATTACATTAACAGATGGACGCTGCGTGGCAACCACTAAGTGAATACCTATCGCGCGGGCCAACTGTGCCAATCGGGCAATCGGATGTTCCACTTCTTTCCCAGCGGTCAACATTAAATCCGCAAGCTCATCGATGACCAAAACGATATAAGGCATAAAATCATGCTCATTAGGATTCAATCGACGATTGATAAACTTCTGATTGTATTCCTTTATATTTCGACAACCCGCATCCTTCAGCTTATCATAACGCATGTCCATCTCCTTGCAAAGTGAATTAAGCGTACTCACCACTTTCTTAGTATCCGTAATAATGGCCTCCTCTGAATCCGGAAGGCAAGCCAAAAAGTGCCTCTCTAATTTATTAAATAAGGAAAGTTCTACTTTTTTCGGATCAACCAATACAAACTTTAGCGTAGCTGGATGTTTTTTGTAAATCAACGAAGTCAACAACATATTTAGGCCGACCGACTTTCCTTGACCCGTAGCACCGGCCATCAATAAGTGTGGCATTTTGGCTAAATCCGCCACAAAAATTTCATTTGAAATAGTTTTACCCAATGTAATAGGTAAATCATACGTAGATTTTTGGAATTTTTCAGAACCAATAACGGCGCGGACTGGAACCATCTCTCTATTCTTATTGGCGACCTCAATCCCTATAGTACCTTTTCCGGGCATTTGGCCAATAATCCGAACCCCCATAGCAGCTAAAGAAAGTGATAAATCATCTTCCAAAGAAGTTATTTTACTTACGCGTACACCCGCTTTAGGAATAATCTCATATAAAGTAACCGTAGGCCCAATCGTAGCCTCTATCTTCTGAATACCTATTCCATAATTCAATAAAGTCTCCACAATCTTCTCCTTATTCTCCTTCAACTCATCCATGGTCACTTGAGTCGTTTGATTTTTCTGATCATATTCCTTCAATAAATCCAAGGTTGGATATACATATTTAGGCAAATCAGCCGTAGGGTCATATAAACCAAATTGCTGAACCAAATCATTTGCCTTAAGCTCCTGACCCGCTAAGCTAGAATCATCCACTTCCTCCACTGGAGTCTCTTCAACAGCCACTTTGTAAGTAAATGATAAATCATCTTCAGCAGCCACCTCTTCGGGTTGCAAAGTTTCTTCTAGACTAATCTCCTCCACTCCTTTTTCTGGAGGAACAATCGGCCTAAAAACCTCTAAATCTTCATTATCCTCATGAATACTAGGACCATCTTCATCGATAAAATCATCTGCAAATTCAGTAGACAACCCATCAGCCAAATCTCCAGAAGCATTTGCTTGCGACAATCCTGATCCTGCCTTGGAAGACTTAGGGTTCAATTGATAAAATATAACGAGGAAGACAAAGCCAACAAACATGATCAGAAATACAGAAAGATATCCAATGAGTTGGTTTAACTTTTCATTAATAAAAAAGCCAACTCCCCCACCCAAAGAATGAGGTAAATCCAATTGGAACACCAAAAAACCTGCCACTAAACTCCCCCAAATAATGTAAAATAAGACTTGCCAAGAAAGGCGATCTAAGGGATATAATTCACGCTTAAAACCTAATTTTAAGGCGGATAAATAAAAGAGAGGAATCAATAAAAAGGAAGACCAACCAAAAGTCCTAAACAAAAAGAAATGGGCAATTTTAGCCCCTAACAAACCTGCAAAATTCTTAACAGGGATATCAGATCCATTTAATACGTCGATTGAACCCTGCTCTAATTCACTTTGATCAGCGACGCCAACAAAAAAATTAGACGCAAATGCGACCAACAACAAAGTGCCAACCCCAAACAAAAAAGCTGCAAAAATAATTCGAAAGCGGAAGAAACCTGGACCAGAAGTACCGTCCTTTTTAGCTCCCTTCTCAAAATCAATTTGAAGCGTGTTTGATGTATTAACAATCTTTTTGGCCATAAATAAAAAGTGTTTTAATCTATAAATTTCGACTTTTTGATTTGATTTACAAAATCATTTTATAAACCATTTTTTAGGACTGCCTGATTGATTTTTTTTATCAAGCCCGGCCCTTCATATACAAACCCGGAATAAAGTTGAAGTAAACATGCCCCAGCTTTCAATTTTTCTATCGCATCCTCTGCAGAATGAATACCACCCACACCTATAATGGGGATTTTACCTTTCGACTTATCATGCAAGTAGGCGATCACTTCGGTAGACCTTTCTCGCAATGGCCGACCGCTTAAGCCGCCCATCTCATTAGTTAATTTGGCCGAAGAGTTCAAGCCATCCCTTGAAATTGTCGTATTCGTGGCAATGATACCAGCTAATTTTGTTTCTATTACAATCTCAATGACATCATCTAATTGCTCATTGGTTAAATCCGGGGCAATTTTTAATAAGATTGGCTTAGGTTTTTGCTTACTTTGATTCAATTTCTGCAACCTCATCAACAACTTTTTCAAGGGCTCTTTTTCTTGCAAAGCCCTTAAATTGGGGGTATTGGGCGAACTTACATTGACAGCAAAATAATCCACATCGTTAAACAACGTTTCAAAGCTTAAGCAATAATCATCCTCCGCCTCTTCAATTGGCGTAACTTTATTTTTACCTAGGTTACCACCTACAATCACTTTCGACTTTCGAGCGGCCAAACGCTTTTGCATGGCAAACATGCCGTCATTATTGAATCCCATCCGATTAATTAAGGCCTCATCTTGGGGCAAGCGGAAAAGTCGGGGAGTAGGATTTCCAGCTTGCGCCTTAGGTGTAACAGTTCCCACTTCAATAAATCCAAATCCAAGATTTGCATAATCATCCACCGAATATGCATTTTTATCAAATCCCGCGGCTAAGCCAACCGGGTTTTCAAATCTTAAACCAAATACCTCTCGCGTTAAATCTTGATGCTTAAACCCATAGACCCAATTGAAAATCAAAGAAACACCCGGAATTTTCATGATCAAACGCAAGCCGTTGGCAACTATATAATGTGCAAGCTCTGGATTAACTAAGAATAAGAGAGGTTTAAGAATATTTTGATAAAACATAGATTCTTTAAAAAATAAAACGATGTAAAAATACAACATTTGGCCAAATTTATGGGAATAAAACAAGGATAAAATGTAGATTTTATAGCGTACATTAAAATAAATTCATTGCTTGATGCTAGTCTCAAAAAAAACAATAATTTTAACCATTCTTCGGATAATCAAGCATTTAATAAAAATTAAAGCCTATGCTAAGTCGAGTTGCTAACTCCATTTATTGGATGAATCGTTACATTGAGAGAGCCGATAATTATGCGCGATTCATCTCGGTTAATTTTAATTTAGCTTTGGATCTTCCGCCCAATGTGCCCGAGCAATGGGAGCCCTTGATTGTCGCTACTGCCGATCACTTCAATTTTTTCGAGCATTATCCCGTGGCTAATCGTGAAAATGTATTGCATTTTATGACTTTTGACGTGGACAACCCCAACTCCATTTTATCTTGTTTATACAGTGCGCGCGAAAATGCACGCACCATTCGAGAAAGCATTTCAAAAGAAATGTGGGAGTATGTCAATCAAATTTATTGGAAAGTAAAGGATCGAGTGGAGGGAAGTAAAAATTGGGAAATATCTCGTTACCAGGGGTTTTTAGAAGAAATAAAATCTGGGAGCCAACTATTTTACGGGATCGTCGACTCGACGATCACCAGAGGTGAAGGTTGGCATTTTGGACAAATGGGTAAATTATTAGAGCGCGCAGATAAAACGACGCGTTTTTTAGATGTAAAATACTTTACCCTACTTCCTGATATTGATGCTATAGGATCACCCTTAGACCTATTATTATGGTCAGCCGTTTTAAAATCAGTCTCTGCCTACAATATGTTTCGCCAGCAATATAAGGTGATTAGTCCTACACATATCGTGGAATTTTTAATTCTCGACAAAAGCTTTCCTAGGTCCGTTGTTCATTGTTTGCAGGAAGCGGAATTGTCACTTTACGCGATTTCAGGCACCTCTTTTGATCATGGGTATTCAAATGCAGCTGAAAAGAAAATATCAAAACTTTTATCGGAAATTGAGTTTACTGAAATTGACGATATTTTAAAAACAGGGTTGCACCAATTTTTAGATGATTTCCAATCAAAAAACAATGAAATCGGCCAAACTGTATTTAATACCTATTTTGACATTAAGCCTATTAATTAAGATAGGCTTCTAAATAAAAATCGTAATATTGCGCAAAATTACGCAGTTCCCTCATATGACATATTGCTTAGGTATTACAGTGAAAGAAGGCATTATTGCCATTGCCGATACCAGAATCACGGCTGGAAATGAGATGTATTCGAATAAAAAAATCTCCATTCATGAAATTAAAGACCACAGTCTTTTCATCATGACTGCTGGCTTAAGGTCGGTTCGAGACAAAGCTGTTATATACTTTAACCAAACGGTTGAAGAACAAGAATCTGCTTATAATTACATGCATGAGGCGGCAACGGCCTTTGGTCAAATGTTAAAAAAAGTGGCCATAGAAGACCGAGAAACCTTAGAAAAAGAAGGATATCAGTTTAACCTTCATGCGATTGTAGGCGGTCAAATGCCAAAAGACTCGACACATAAATTATTTTTAATATTTCCTGAGGGGAACTGGATTGAAATAAATGACGGGCTTAAATACCAGATTATTGGCAATTCAAATTATGGCAAACCCCTTTTAAATAGAAATCTTACCCATGACACATCCTTAAAAGATGCCTTAAAAATGGGCTTTCTTTCGTTTGACGCGACCCAAGTAAGCACGAACGATGTGGATTACCCCATTGACGTAGTCGTTTATGAAAAAAATAGTTTTAAGGCAAAAGAGGTGCGTTTATACAAAGAAGATATGCAAAAAATTTCTGACGAGTGGAATATCGCATTGAAAAATTCGTTAGAAAGTATTGACGAAGAATGGATGAAAAGTTTAATTTCAGTGCCTAG
Organism: Spirosoma fluviale; assembly: GCA_945866095.1. Classification (GTDB taxonomy): domain Bacteria; phylum Bacteroidota; class Bacteroidia; order Cytophagales; family Spirosomataceae; genus Aquirufa; species Aquirufa fluvialis_A. The sequence continues at coordinate 1,649 of CAMBGA010000049.1, read as the reverse complement.
CCCATCTGCTAAATGATCGCAAAAATCAAGCACTTGCTGACCTATCATTATAGCGCAGCTGTAAACCTAGAGCCTCATGTCTTATATTTACATCCTAGAAAAAGCTCGTTATTGACAATCAATTCGTTCACTTTAGATGTCAACCCAAAGCCTGTTCAAATTTCTAAAAACTTAGACCCTGAGGGCAACATTCAAAATATATTATTCTTCAAAGAACCTACTGATTCCCTTCAGATTGAGATGAATGCGGTGGTCGAAACAACTGAATTTAATCCCTTTGACTTTGTTTATTTCCCCTTTGAGAGTAAAACATTGCCCTTAAATTATACCCATTCTTATCAAAAAACACTGAGTCCTTATTTAGGCCAAGAAGGACTCAACTCCCTAGTGGAGCAAACCGCAAGGCAAATTGCTTCTCAAGTTAAATGGAATACCTCTTCTTTTTTATCCGAATTAAATGAGTTTATATTCAAGCAATTTGCCTATGAAATTAGGGAAGAAGGTGCCCCTAACTCAGCAGAATATACGTTGGTCAATCGGAGAGGCTCATGCCGTGATTACGCTGTTTTATTTTCTGCCTTGTGCAGAGCTTTGGGCTTAGCCACTCGGTTTGTCAGTGGATATTATGTGGGCGTCGCTCCTGTGGATGTCCCTAATCAAACGCATCATTTACATGCATGGGTGGAAGTATATTTACCGGGGGGCGGTTGGCGTGGGTATGACCCAACCCAACATGAAGTCGTGGCAGGAAATCACATTCCCTTGGCCGCTTCGTGTTTGCCGGAAGAAATCACTCCTGTGTTTGGATCTTATCGAGGATCTGCTACCTCTGAACTTATGACCGAAGTAAGTATTGAGCGTGTTTAGCCGATTAACAATTGGGCCAAAAGATAATCTGCAATCAGAATCGCAATACATGAATTAGTCACTGCAGAAGTACTTGCCTTACCCACTTCATAAGCCCCACCTTGTGTGTGAAAACCCTGAAAGGAAGAAATCGTCACCACAATAAAGGAAAAGACAACGGATTTAATTAGGGCAAAAAACATATAATTGCCTTTAAATTGAAATTGAAGACCGTGAATGTATTCTTGAGGAGAAATAGAACCGGTCAACCAACCTGCCAAATAACCCCCATATATGGCTAAAAAACAGGCCAATGTGACTAACATCGGAAAAGTCAACATAGCTGCAATGATCTTTGGGAGTACTAAATAAGACCTAGAATTTATCCCCATTACCTCCAAAGCATCTATTTGCTCCGTGATTCGCATGGTGCCTAATTGGCCCGCGATATTAGAGCCAATTTTTCCAGCCAAAACAACACACGTAATCGTAGGCCCCATCTCTAAAATAGTGGTATCACGAACGATTAAACTAATAATGTATTGCGGAACAAACGGATTGTCCATGTTGGCAGCCGTCTGCACGCACGTCACAGCGCCCAAAAATGAAGATACAATGGCAACAATCAAAATGGAACTTATCCCGATATCAATGCACTCCTGCATAATTAAAGGCCAATAAACTCTGAATTTTTCACGATTTGTAAAAAGCTTACCTAGGAAGATTAAATATTTGCCTAATTTTGACATGGATTTTAGATTAAACCATTTTGTCAAAGATAATGAAGAAATCAATCATAATTA
>CAMBGA010000048.1 GCA_945866095.1 Spirosoma fluviale | reverse complement strand
CGCTCCGCCTTAAACAAGGGAGTCGGTCGGCCCACAAAATCCTTCAACAAGAAATGAAATTCCTTTTGAAAGCTAGGTTCCATCATGTATTCCAAATAATGTAAACGCAATTCCTCTACATTGGGATACAACATTTCAGGGATAAAAGCTCCCCCAAAATCACCATAATAACCCTTTTCACTCACATGAAAAGATATTCCTGCATCGATCATCTTTCAATTATTTTTGAAATATTTTTAACTTTTTCTATATTCTTAAACCCGGGCATGGACTCTAATTTACTATTAAAATCAAGCGCATATATGGGAAATTGCGCCGACAAAGATATCGCTTCCGCCACATTTTTCTCCCCTAATCCACCCGCCAACATAAACGGAATGGACTTTTTATACGCCTTCAGTATAGCCCAATCAAATGTCATTCCCGTTCCACCCACTTGTTCCCCCTTTTTAGTATCCAATAAAAATAAATCCGGCTCCCCCGCACAATCCAACAAATCGTTTTCATTACTTACGGAAATAGCCTTGATCACTTTCAGCCCCAAAGACTTTAATTTCAATATGTCATTGGCCGATTCCTCACCATGCAATTGGACCCATTCAAAACCAGACCTTTTAGCCAAATCAGCCATTTTCTCAACGGATGCATCCACAAATACCCCAACGGCCTTTATGTTGTTAGGCAAGTCTGGAATTATAAAATCCTCCCCTACATACCTAGGCGATTTTGGGGCCCAAATAAATCCCATAAAGTCTGGCTCAAATGCAGCAACATCCTCAATATTACCTAAATCTCGCATACCACAGACCTTCCACTTCATCGCGCCTATTTTAAAAAATCAGTTAAAGCAGCCCCAGGATTCGTCGTTTTCATAAAACTTTCGCCAATCAAAAACCCACGATATCCATACGTTTTTAAATCCTTTATAATCTCAGCACTCGATATACAACTTTCAGAAACCTTCACAAATTGAGCCGGAATTTTATCCGCCAACACCTTTGAGGCCTCCACATTTTGCTCCGAAAAATTCTTCAAATTTCGATTGTTTACACCCACAACCGAAATGTAATCCCCCACACTTCGATCCAATTCTTCTTGGTCATGTACCTCTAACAAAGTCTCCATGCCTAAAGAACGCGCTAAGGTTCCTAATGTTTTAACTTCCGAAGGACTTAATGCGGCAGCTATCAACAAAACAACATCCGCACCCATCGATTTAGCCTCAATAATTTGATATTCGTCAATCATAAAATCCTTACGAAGCAAAGGCGTTCCAGGATTCGTCTTTCGCGCTAATTCAAAATCTGAATAGGTACCTCCAAAAAAATACTCATCCGTCAGTACCGACAAACATGAAGCACCAGCCTCAACATACCCCTTGGTCACTTCATCCACACCCATTCGATCATTGATTATTCCTTTGGATGGCGACTTGCGTTTAAATTCGGCAATAATTCCCGTAGATGCTGGAGCAATTAAAGACATCGACAAGGAATGGCAAGCGCGCGCAAAATACCCTTGCTTCTCTAATTCAGCCACGGATTTAGTCTGTTTGCACGCCGCAACCTCCTCCCTTTTCTTCGCAATAATTTGATCTAATATGCTCATTTTATGTTTCTTATACCCAACGCGATTATCACGTCATAACATGTAGAGACGCGATACCTCGCGTCTATTTTTTCCGTCTATTTAATCCATTATAAATTTCTTAAACGCCTGAAAAGCCCGACCACTTTCAAGTGACTCCTTCGCCATTAAATACCCATCTTGAAAGCTTGCCGACTTTTCCGCCACCCACAAAGCCGCACCTGCATTCGCCAAAACAGCCTGTGTTTGCGCCACTGTTCCCTCTCTTTGTAAAATCTTATACAGCATTTTGGCTGATTCCTCTACATTTGCTCCCCCATACAAATCTGATTGCTGTACCTGCGAACAACCTAAATCAGCAGGTTGGTATACTTTTTCTCCTGCATGTGTCGTCAAACGAAATGATGACGTCAATGAAATCTCGTCATATCCATCTTCAGAATAAACAATTCCATATTTATTTTGACTCTCCTTAAAAAAGCCAGCATATAATTCAAAAGCTGAAGGTGCATACACACCGGTCAATTGCTTGTTGACCCGAGCGGGGTTCAACAAAGGTCCCAATAAATTAAAAAAGGTTTTCATCCCCAGCTCTTTTCGAATAGGACCCACAAACCTCATCGCCGGATGAAATAATGGCGCATGTAAAAAGCACATGCCCGCAGAATCCATTTTTCGTTTTAAAATTTTAGCATCACTATTGAACTTCAAACCCAAAAATTCCAAAACAGTCGACGAGCCCACCGAAGAAGAAACACCGTGGTTTCCATGCTTGGCAATTTTCTGGCCCGCACCCACAATCACAAACGACGAAGTGGTACTAATGTTAAACGTGTCTTTCCCGTCACCCCCCGTACCACAAACATCCATGGCATCAAATTCAGATAAATCAACAGTCACCGCTAATTCCATCATCGCTGATACAAAACCTTTGAGCTCAGCTACTTGAATCGGATGATACCAATAAGATGATAAAAATGAAGCAATTTGGCTTGGATTTATCTCGCCTTGCCCAATTTTCAACATCATATCCCTAGCCTCTTGTTCACTAAGGGACTCACCTTCTACACGTCTCTCTAATATTTTTTTCATTGTTATTTCAACCAATTTTTAATCATCTGTAATCCATGTTGGGTCAAATACGCCTCAGGGTGAAACTGTACTCCACGCACATCATACTTTTGATGCGCCTCCGCCATCACAAAACCCTTATCATCCACAGCCGTAATTTTTAAATCTTCCGGCATCGTTTCAGGTACAACCGTCCAGGAATGATACCGACACACTTCAAAGCGAGTGGGGATTCCTTGAAACAATTTTTCACTCGGATCCGTCACCACACATTCTGTCGTAACCCCATGCAAGACTTCGCCCATATTTTGCAATTGAGATCCAAAAGCCTCGCCAATCGCCTGATGCCCTAAACAAACTCCTAATATTTTTTTGCTCGACTTATATTCCTTCAATAAATCCAACATGATTCCCGCCTCAGATGGAATGCCTGGACCCGGCGAAAGTAAAATCTGATCGTAGGCAGCCACCTGCTCCAATGAGATTTTATCATTCCGAAAAACATCCACTTTTGCACCCAGCTCCTTCAAAAGATAAACCAGGTTGTACACAAAAGAATCATAATTATCAATCACTAATACATTCATATCGATCTAGGATAAAGTTTCCGCCACTTCTAATGCCCTACGCAAAGCAGCCAATTTATTATGTATTTCCTGCATTTCACTAGCCACTACTGATTTAGCTACCACGCCCATACCCGCTTGAAAAAACAGTGTTTGGCCCTTGCTTAAAAATGTTCTTATCGCAATGGCATGATTGAAATTGCCTTCAAAATCCATGAAGCCAATCGCCCCACCATAAATGGCACGGTTGGTAGGTTCCAAGCGATTAATAATGGTCATCGCATTGTGCTTTGGCGCCCCACTTAAAGTTCCCGCCGGAAAAGTATCGGCGACTAATTGGAGTGAATTAACCCCTTTTTGCATGTGTCCAGTCACCTTGGAAACCAAGTGAATAACATGTGAGAAAAACTGAACCTCCTTAAAAGTTTCCACCTTCACATTTTCAGCACTTCTACTCAAATCATTTCTAGCTAAGTCCACCAACATGACATGCTCGGCTGATTCCTTGGGATCGGCAATCAATGCCTGCGCTAATTCCGCATCGCGCGCATCATCCCCAGAACGCCTAAATGTGCCCGCAATCGGGTGAATTTCAGCTAAATCCCCGTCAATCTTAATTTGTTTTTCCGGAGATGCCCCAAAAATACGGTACTCCTCATAATCAAAATAGAATAAATATGGCGAGGGATTCACGGAACGTAAAGCCCTATACACCTGAAAATCATCTCCTTGATAATTTTGACTAAACCTGCGAGAAGGAACAATTTGGAATACATCCCCGCGCAAACAATGTTTTATACAGGTGTGAACAATTTCCCGAGTTTGGTCTTCGGTCAAGTTACTAAGTTCTTCTCCTTGGCGTTGAAATTTTCCCAATGCCTCCGCAGGCTGATTAATTACATGTTCAATAGCTCCCAAGGAAGGCTCGCTCCCGTCATAGCTATGTGCATAAAAAGATAATTGATTATTAAAATGATTAAAGGCTAACACATAGCGATATACAAAATAGCGAATGGACGGGATTTCTGTCTCCTTGCTTTTCCCCCTAACCTCGATGTCTTCAAAATATTGAACCGCATCATACGATATATGACCAAAAAGTCCATTGGCCATGGGCGAATCTCCCACCTCCTTTGTAAAAGCAAAACGATCAGAAAAGTTTTTTAACGCCGAAATCGCTTGTTGGCGCGACGCCAACACAAATGTCTCCTCACTACCATCAGGAAATTTTTGAACCACCACCGATTGATCTAACGTAAAACTGGCAATCGGCTCAAAAGCGATGTGAGAAAAACCATGCTCACGGCCATGGTAATCCGCAGATTCCAAAATCACCGAGTTTTTGAAATTCTTCCGAATTTTAAGAAATAAGCCTATGGGCGTCATCGTATCGGCCAAAAGCGTCTTTCTACTCGTTTTTATATGTATTTTCTGTGTCGTAGACATGATTCTAAATTGAATACAAATTAATAAAAAAAGGCTTACTGTGAACAGCAAGCCTTTGTAAAACATATCATATGTGCACACAGCAAAACTGTTCAAGGATTTATTACCCTTGCCAACCGTTTTTGTTGTATGCTGCTTTTATCATTTTGTTATAATTTTTACAAATGTAAAATGAAATATATTAAATCAAAACTTTAACCTATTAAATCCCACAAATTTCCATACAAGTCCTCGAAAACAAGGACTTTACCATATTCCTCTTGCGAAGGCCCACGCACTATCGTGATGGCTTGTTGGCGCAAATTCTCATGATCCCTCTCAAAATCATCCGTGTGTAAAAATAAAAATACACGTCCCCCAGTTTGATTCCCTACTCTCGATTTTTGTTCATGCGTAGCAGCCTTCGCTAAAAGCAATTGGCAGCTCCCTTCCCCAGGAGGTTGGATTAAAACCCAACGCTTCACCTCACTCAATGTCGTATCTTCAATTAATTTAAACCCTAATTTTTGGGTATACCAATGAATCGCCTCGTCATAATCAGCCACCACTAAAGCAATATGCATTAATCGTTGGTTCATATCTTAATTTTCGTCTCGGCCAACAAAATTGAACGGAGAGATCAATTTCAATTCATTTTTGATCGCTTCACTAACCGCTAAGCAATCAATAAATTGATGAAAAACAGCTTGATCTATTTTGCCATGATGACGCGTTAAATCCTTGAGCGCCTCATACGGTTTTGGATAGGACTCCCTACGAAGTACGGTTTGTATCGCTTCTGCAATGACAACCCAATTATCTTCTAAATCCTGAGTGATTTTTGATTCGTTTAATTCCAACTTCCCTAATCCTTTTTGCAATGAATTCAAGGCAATCAACGTGTGCGCCAAAGGCATCCCCACATTCCTTAAAACAGTAGAATCTGTTAAGTCGCGCTGCAACCTAGAAATTGGCAATTTCGCCGATAAGAATTCGAAAGTGGCATTTGATAAGGCCAAATTACCCTCCGCATTTTCAAAATCAATGGGGTTTACTTTATGAGGCATGGCAGAAGAACCTATTTCCCCTTCCTTAATTTTTTGCTTAAAATACCCCATGGAAATGTATTGCCATACGTCTCGAGAAAGGTCAATTAAAATCGTATTCAACCTTTTTAAGCCATCAAAATAGGCTGCCAAATTATCGTAATGTTCAATTTGCGTCGTATACTTGGAACGCACAATGCCTAAATTGCTGTGCAATTTTGCCGCAAATTGGGGCCAATTAATATCCGGAAAAGCGACTTGGTGCGCGTTGAAATTTCCTGTAGCACCCCCAAATTTTCCCGTAAAAGGGATTTGAGCCAAAAGATCTAATTGACGATTCAGCCTTTCCACAAATACCATCACTTCCTTCCCTAGCCGAGTAGGCGAAGCGGGCTGTCCATGTGTATGTGCAAGCAAGGGAATATCTTTCCAATCTTTCGCATAGCTGGAAAGGATTTCAATGACTGAAATATAAGCAGGTAAAATAACGTTATGATGTGCCTCCGCGATGGACATCGGGATAGCTGAATTGTTGATGTCTTGGGAGGTCAATCCAAAGTGAATAAATTCCACGTAGGCCGACAAGTCCCCATGCTGTTCAGAAAGCGAAAGCATTTTTTCTTTAATAAAATACTCAACCGCCTTGACATCATGGTTGGTCACTTTTTCTTTGTCCTTAATCCATTGCGCATCCGCCTCAGAAAATTGGAGATATAAATTTCGCAGGTCAACAAAAGCGCCTTTAGGAAAACTAGCTAACGGTTTTAATGGGATTTCACAAAGTGCAATAAAATATTCGATTTCAACGCGAACGCGGTATTGAATTAAACCAAATTCAGAAAAATAAGGCGCCAAAACAGCTGTTTGTCGACGATACCTCCCGTCCACGGGAGAAATAGCACTTAGTAAATTTAATTCCATGTGATTCCTTTCAAAGTGTAAAGGTACAAAATTTGTCTTGGAAGAGGGTTTAATCAAAAGATTTTGAATGATTTAGATAGGGATTTTCCTAATTTTTTGTGAAATTTAGCAAAATACCTGATATGCTAAGTCCAAAATACCTATCCCTTGTTCTAGCTATTGTCATTGCCGGAGTAACGACTGCCTTCATTTCGTTTTTACCCTCCTCAGATATAAGCACCCTATTTGTATGTTTTACTAGTTGCCTGATTTTTGGAACTATTCTCATTTATTTTGCCTTAGACTATTTAGTTTTCAAGGAAGTTAATTTGTTATATGACCGCATCAAACAAATAAAAAAGAAGAATTTTTCTGTCATTCCTCGGTCTCAATTAATCGAAAAAGATAATCCGATTGCCTTATTAACGGAGGAATTAAACTCCTATGTTACGACCAAAGAAGATGAGGTGAAGGAATTGAGAAAATCAGCTAAATACCGACAAGAATTTTTAGCGGATGTGTCACATGAATTAAAGACTCCCATTTTTGCCGCCCAAGGATTTGTGCATACGCTCCTGGACAATCCCGAAGAAGGCATCGAAATTAGAACCAAATTTTTAGAAAAAGCGGCAAAGAGTCTCGATGGATTAGATGTTTTAGTGAAAGACTTGTTGACCGTTTCTCAGATAGAAACGGGTGCCATTAAAATTGACAAAAAAGCAATCGATTTGCGCCCCATCATTTTAGATATTTTTGATCAATTAGAGGCCAAAGCCAAATCGAAAAAAGCGTCATTGAAGTTGACCGGCAAGGAAGGTCCCCTATTTGTCAAAGCAGATAGCCAACGTATGGAACAGGTGCTGGTTAATTTAATTGACAATGGGATCAAATATGGAAATACTGAAGGCAAGGTGAATGTGTTGATCGAAGAACGAAAGAAAAATCTTCAAATTTCAGTGAAAGATAATGGGCCCGGAATTCCTGCGGAACATCTACCCAGATTATTTGAACGTTTTTACCGAGTGGATAAAAGTAGGGCTAAAATGAGTGGTGGTTCTGGCTTAGGCTTATCGATCGTTAAACACATCGTAAAAGCTCATGGAAGCCAAATCACGGTCATCTCTAAAGTTGACAAAGGAACTAGCTTCAGCTTTAAACTTGAAAAGGCTTAAAAAATCTTACGCAGCGCCCTCCGTTAGTCTTTCCGTATTTTCCGCAATCCTCAATTGCTCAATAAATTCACCTATTTCTCCGTCCAAGACGGTTGGCAAATTATAAACAGTCAATCCGATGCGATGATCGGTCACGCGACCTTGTGGATAATTATACGTTCTAATCTTGTCGGAACGGTCTCCCGAACCAACTAAGGATTTTCGTGCACCTGCAATTTCTGCGTTACGTTTGGCCAACTCAATTTCATAAAGTCTTGAACGCAACACGGTCATGGCCTTATCAAAATTCTTAATTTGAGAACGTTCATCTTGACATTGAACCACAAGCCCAGAAGGAATATGCGTCACACGCACTGCTGAATAAGTCGTATTCACCGACTGACCACCCGCGCCAGACGAACAGAAAGTGTCCTTTCTAATATCACTCATATTAATCTGCACATCCACTTCATCCGCCTCTGGCATCACAGCCACCGAAGCGGCCGACGTATGAATTCTGCCTGCAGATTCAGTCGCTGGTACCCGCTGAACACGGTGAACACCCGATTCAAATTTCATTTTGGCATATACATCCTCGCCTTGAACCGAGGCAATAATCTCTTTATATCCGCCGGCTGACCCTTCTGTAAAATCCATGATTTGAAAATTCCAACCCATCTTTTCAGCATAGCGCTGATACATCCGAAATAAATCACCCGCAAAAATACTTGCCTCATCCCCACCAGTACCTCCTCGAACCTCCAAAATACAATCTTTGGAATCATTCGGATCCCGAGGGATTAACATCTCTTTTAATACCTCATTCATGTCCTTCTCTGCTGGAACTAATTCGTCCAACTCCGCCTTAGCCATATCCCTGAAATCTTCGTCCTTTTCTGTGGCAATGACATCCTTTGCCTCCTCGATCGACTTCAACAAATTCAAATAGGTGGAATACTGATCCACAATTTTTTGTAAATCCTTATATTCCTTACTTAATGTTTTGAATTTCTTTAAGTCTGATACGACTTCTGGCATGGCGATCTGTTGCTCCACTTCTAAAAAACGTTCCCTAATGGCCTCCAACTGCTCAAGCATGATTTTCTATTTTAAAAATTTTTGCAAAGATAACAATTAGTTGAATACCTTTGCGCAACGCTTTTTTATTATGTCGGTATCCAAACTCTTCTTGCTCTTTTTTATCTTAGGATTCAGCTCCTGTGACTTTTCAACACGCATTGATACGGCTGCTGCAGTAAAAGAAATGAAAGCCAAACAGGTTAAGCGCGTCCTTCCAGAACAAATTGTAAACCAGGTAGATACTTGGGGTTTAGGTGTTCAAAAAGAAATAGAAAAAAAGCTAGGTGAAAAGTCGGCTTTAGACTTGGCAACTCTTTCAAAAAAATATGGGATTTCAATTCTTGTAGGAAAAGCTACCGACCTGAAAAATCAAGTGAGTGATCAAAAAATTAAAGACATTTTGGATGCATTGAATTATAGCCAATCAATCCAACAAGAAATTCCACCCAGCATACAGAAAAATGCAAGCGGCGATAGCCTCTTTTACATTTTTACCCATCCAGTGGCTCACACCATTATTTTAGGATTCAGTAAAGTCCGTGTCATTCAAGAAATGGACCGACCCTTAATCAAGTGATTGGGATTTGATTAAGGCCAACATCTGTTTATAGATTTCCTGCATTTCTGGGCGTTCAATGAGTGATTGTTGGTCCATCACCATTCTCCCATCTTGTAATTTTGCAGCTTCTTGAGCTGGAGAAATGGGATGATTCGAGAAAAATGACTTCATGTAATTTTCAACGACTCCTTGGATTAACTGAGGTTCTAATTCAATTGAGGTCAACAATTCTTTCGCCTGGTTCCATAGTTGTTGCGTAAAAGTACCCGCCATCAACATTGCCAAATGAATCTTTTTTCGTTCATCTCCATTGACTAAATAAATCGCATCGGAGACATCTTTGGCAAGAGCCAATAAACTAGTTTCCGTCTCTTCCACTAATACCTCAACACATATAGGCGTATTTGAAAGATTTAATTTTCTACCGGTTAAAACATGCTGAACCGGGAAAAACACCCCAATCTGGTTCATGCTTTCCCGAAGTGGATCGTACAAAAGCATCGATTCCGCCAATTGGGCTGTGCCTGAAACCAATACTAAAATCCCATATTTGGGCAATATAAGCTCCGGTAAAACTTGGGGATATGCGGACTCTGGGATACACATAAAGAACACTTCTGATGTAGATTCAGAAAAATCTAAATGTTCTTGTACCCGTGCATTATATAAAAAGCTACCTAATTCTTTAGCCTTTTTGGGGTCTCGACTGAAAACTTCTTGGACAGAATTTCCTGCATTTTCAAATGCTTGAGATAAATGCCAAGCCACATTTCCTGCGCCAATAAATGAAATTTTCATACTTAATAGATGGGTTCTCTCTTAGATCCCACAAACGGAATCCATTGTTCGTCCAAAATTCCGGAAAAATTTCGCAAAAACATAACAAAAGATGGTTTGAAAGGATGACGTGCTAAATGCATTCCCGCTTCCTCTGGGGTGAGGTCTCCTTTCTTCGAATTACAGTATTTACAAGCGGTCGTCAAATTATCCCAAGAAGTTCTTCCCTGCCTAGATTTTGGCATCACATGGTCTAAAGTCAAATGGTCTTTAGATCCACAATATTGACATTTATTAGCATCACGCTTAAAAATATTTTGTCGGGTTAAAACAACGCCTTTGTATGGAAAGTAAACATATCGATGTAGGCGAATGACGGAGGGGAAGGGGAAAGTTTGTGAGATCGAGTGCAATTTCGCAGTGCTTGATTCGGCGACTAATTCGGCCTTGTTTAGGTAGACCAACAGGAAAGCTTTGGGCATCGAACAAATCGTGAGGGCACTATAATCTTGATTGAGAACTAACACTTTCTGACTCATAGACAAAAATAATTTTTCGCTTTTTTCGCATATCCTCTACTCGTTTTAAAGGTAAGAAATTTATCAAATCTATGGCATTATTTAGACAGAAAAATAATAATTTTTTAATCGCTTTTGTCCACAGGGTTCGAGGGTATTGTTCATTCTTTGTAGATTTGCAAAAAAAGAAAAAACACATGTCCCAGCTGATTGAAAAGATTAAGGAAATAGCCCAGAAAAATACGTTGGCTGTGATCGGAAATCGCCATCACCTACATCAAAATCCTGAACTTTCTTACCATGAAGTAGAGACTCAGGCCTATGTGTTGGCCCAACTCAATTCCATGGGAATACAAGCAGAGCGTATCGCTAATACTGGGTTAATCGCTAAGATAGAAGGCAAGAATCCGACTAAACGTGTTATTGCTTTACGCGCTGACATGGACGCGTTGCCCATTTTTGAAGCAAATGACGTGCCATATAAATCTAAACGCGAAGGCGTCATGCATGCCTGCGGACATGATGTACATACTTCTTCTTTGCTCGGCACAGCGAAAATATTACAAGAAATACGGGGGGAATTTGAGGGGACGGTAAAATTGCTTTTCCAACCTGCGGAGGAAAAAGCACCTGGGGGAGCCAGCGTTATGATTCAGGATGGTGCTTTGCAAAATCCGGTTCCGGCTGGGATTTTGGGCCAACATGTCGCGCCGAATATCCCGGTGGGGAAAATCGGTTTTCGGGAGGGCATGTACATGGCGAGTGCGGATGAATTGTACTTGACGGTGAAAGGAAAAGGCGGGCATGGAGCTATGCCCGATATTTGCATAGATCCGATTTTGATAGCTTCGCACATCATTGTGGCCATGCAACAAATTATTTCCCGAAATAAAAATCCAAGATTACCATCGGTGTTAACCTTTGGGAAAATCGAGGGTTTGGGAGCGACCAACATCATCCCTGATGAGGTTAAAATCCAAGGCACTTTCCGGGCGATGGATGAAGAATGGCGCGCGGATGGCTTGGCAAAAATGAAAAAATTAGCCGAAGGGATGGCAGAGGCGATGGGCGGCACTTGCGTATTCGAGGTATTAAAAGGCTATCCCTTTTTACAAAATAATCCCGCGCTAACCCGACGCATGAAAGAAGCGGCGATTGAATACATGGGCAAAGAACAGGTGATCGACCTAGATATTTGGATGGCGGCGGAGGATTTCGCTTGGTACACGCATCACGTAGATGCCTGTTTTTACCGATTAGGCACTCGGAATGAGGCCCGCGGAATCATCAGTGGGGTACATACGCCAACATTTGATATCGATGAACAAGCCTTGGAAATCGGACCGGGGCTGATGGCGTGGTTGGCCATAACTGAGCTCAATCATTTGACTATTGACAGTGAATAGTAAAGTAAATTTCATCAACTTCCTGATCTTGAATATCAGTTATTAAAAGGCTAATGTGGTCGAAATCCTTTAGCTTTACTAACTTTTGAAAAGTTAGTAAAGCTTGGAATGGGGGTCTTGGATCATTATTTTTTCAGCTAAAATTTACGATTTTTCAGCACGAAAAATATCCTTTTTCATTGGAAGAATTAGACGCGAGGTATCGCGTCTCTACAAAATTGATCCGGACGTAGACGCGAGGTATCGCGTCTCTACAAAAGCTAATCGTTTGATTAAAACTCCATAGGGTCAGGATGCTTAAATTGGTATTTTAACTCCTTCGTTATTTTTTCCCCAGAAATAATTTTACCTCCTAAACAGGGCTGTGAATAGTCCCAAGTTCCTGCAGGCATATTGCGTTTTTCGATATCGTTTTCGCCGACCTCCCCTTTTGTCGGATGGATGGGCGCTACTATATTATAAATACCTTTATTTATTTTTTCAACGGTCAAGGTACAAAGTGCAACCACATCATCTTTATGGACATAATTGACCGGGCAATTTGCCCCATCGTTTCTACGGCCTGAGAAATATTTGGCAACAAACCGATCTCCCCCCATTAAACCCCCTAATCGTAAAGTAACACTGGGTATTTTAGACGCCTGAATCAATGACTCAGCTTGGGCCATTAAAGAAGTTTCGACAATGGCAGATTTTTCATCCACGATATCAGAAACATTTTGATAGATGGAAGTGGACGAAAGAAAAATGATTTTTTTCACAATCTTCTCATCCAAAACGCTGAGCCAATCCTGCAATATTTGCAAATAAAATTCCTCTGAATTCTTTTTTCTACGCGGAGGTATCGCCCAAATTTGTATTTCAGACTGATTCATTTCATCCCAAAGACCCTTCTCCATATTAGGCTCTGCCCTAAATTCCACCACCTTTATATTGGGATGTTTAGCTTGTTTGTGAGCAGACGATGCTGATACGGTTACTTCGAATTCCGCTAACGCTAATTTAAATGCTAAAGGTGCACCTACCCAACCGCCCCCGTAAATACTAATGTTTTTTTTCATAATTTTTTGCACCTTTGGAACAAATGAACAACAAATTTCGTTGTAAATCACATTGGCAAGCACCATCCTATGAATAAAATGTATTTTGTGCCTTTTTTGTCAATCGTAATTTTTGCGATTGATTATTATGTTTGGCAGGCATTTCGCACGGCAACACAACAATCATCTGCTCAAATACAGGTATTTACCCGATATGGATATTGGGGATTTACGAGTTTAATCATTGCCGGAATCTGGGCGTATAATTTCATGCCCTTGCATTTTTGGAAAAATGAAATTCGCATAACCTTTATGGCCTTGGTGATGATTAGCGTGATTACCAAATTATTCATCATCCTTTTTTTATTGATCGAGGACATTACCCGAATCATTCGTTGGTCTTTCCAAAATATCAAAATGCGCATTAGCCCCGACGAATATGCCCCGGGAAATATTAGCAGAAACGAATTCCTTTCCAAAGCCGCGCTGGCCGTTGGCGCCGTACCTGCCGCCACATTTGCCTTTGGTATCATTTCGGGAGCGCATGATTATCGCGTTGAAAAAATATCCTTGAAAATCCCAAACCTACCCAAAGCTTTCAAAGGCATGCGAATTGCCCAGGTTTCTGATATTCACACAGGAAGCTTTTTCAATAAAACAGCCGTCAAAGGGGGAGTCGAAATGATGATGCGAGAGAAGGCAGATGTCATCTTTTTTACAGGAGATTTGGTCAATAATGAAGCGAAAGAAGTAAAAGATTATTTTGAGATTTTCTCAAAATTAAAAGCCCCCTTAGGAGTATTTAGCACCTTAGGAAACCACGACTATGGCGATTATGTTCGTTGGAATTCTCCAGCAGCCAAAAAGCAAAATTTAAAAGATTTGATGAAAGCCCACGAATTAATGGGCTATGATTTATTAATGGATGAACATCGGTTCATCGAAGAGTCCGGAGAAAAATTAGCCATTATAGGAGTGCAAAATATTGGCGTGGGTCGTTTCCCATGGTATGGTAATTTAGGAAAGGCCTATGCAGGTACAGAAGAAGCGTCAACAAAATTGCTCCTTTCGCACGATCCAACTCACTGGAATGCCGAAGTGACCAAGAAATTCAAGGATATTGATGTCGCTTTTGCAGGCCATACGCATGGAACACAATTTGGTGTGAAGATTGGCAATTATAAATGGTCCCCAGCACAATACGTATATAAGCAATGGGCAGGGCTATATCAAGAAGGTGAACAGCAAATTTATGTGAATCGCGGATATGGATATTTAGGATATCCTGGCCGAGTGGGTATGCCGCCAGAAATTACGGTGTTTACGCTAGGTTAAATTTGACAGACAAATTGGCCCACGATTCAATCCATAAATTCCGAATTTTAAATAATTCGTTTGCCCATTAGCAAAAAAGTGCTATTTTTGCGTCCCAGTTAATTGGTTTCGTGGCCGAGCGGCTAGGCAGAGGTCTGCAAAACCTTCTACAGCGGTTCGAATCCGCTCGAAACCTCAAAAAACCTTCCTAGCGAAGGTTTTTTTGTTTGTGTTAAAATTTTACTACTTAAGCTAAAAATAATTCAATAATCTTTTATGCTTATTTCAAAAAATTCTAAATAAGGGGCTAATCCTTAAAAAATCCTGAAATTGAATGGCCATTTAATTGTTTCTTATTATTTCAGATAGTAATTTTGGCCTCTGAATTAAAAAGAGAATTCTAAGCTTATGTTTTGTAAAAAATCAACTCTCGTTACCTTTCTTTTTTCATTAGCCTTATTATTTGCGACAGCAAGTGCATCTTATTCACAAGATGCGGCCGAAGGAGAATCATTATTTAAAAACAATTGTGCGGCATGCCATAATACATCCGATGAGGCTTTAGTTGGCCCTGGATTAAAAGGTATTTCTGAGCGACGTCCCATCGAATGGATCGTTTCTTGGGTCCATAATCCTCAGGCTATGATCGCATCTGGCGACAAATATGCCAATGATTTGTATAACAAATATAACAAGGCGGCGATGACCCCGTATCCTAACTTCACAGAGGGGCAGATCAAGGGAATTGTTGCTTACATCGATGCAGCGAATGCAGCTCCAGCGGCTCCGGCAGCAGGTGCAGCTCCGGTGGCAGGTGCAGCTCCAGCAGCAGCTCCGAGCTCTGGTGGTATGATGGAACTCTTGTTAGTGGGTCTTTTAATTATCATGGTTTTAGTTCTCATTGCCTTATTGTCGATCGTAAATACGTTAGGCAAACTTTCAGGTTCTGAAGCAAACGAATCAGGAAAGCCATTTTTCCAAGCTTTATCAGAAAACGCAAAATCTTTAGCCGCTAATTCGGCCATCAAAACAGGCGTGATTGTTTTAGTCTTATTATTAGGTGGTAAAGCAACCATCGACGCGGCTTACGGAATAGGTATTCAACAAGGATATGCACCTGAGCAACCGATTAAATTTTCACACAAATTACACGCGGGAGAATATCAAATCAATTGCAACTATTGCCATACAGGAGTTTACGAGGGAAAAGGAGCCAATGTGCCATCGGCCAATATTTGTATGAACTGCCACAATGCGATCAAAAGAGAGTCTCCAGAAATTCAAAAGATTTACTCAGCAATAGAAAAAAACGAGCCTATCCAATGGGTTCGCGTTCATAACCTTCCTGATTTAGCTTATTTCAATCACTCGCAACATACGAATGTAGGGGCGCTTGAGTGTAAGAGCTGTCACGGTGATGTGGAGAAGATGGAAGTGGTGGAGCAACGTTCATCCTTAACCATGGGATGGTGTATTGACTGTCACCGCCAAACAGACGTTAATGCAAAAGGCAATGCCTATTATGATAAGTTAGTTGAGCTACATAATAAGGATAGCAAAACGCCTTTAAAAGTTCAAAACATCGGTGGCTTAGAATGTTCTAAGTGTCATTATTAATTTAGAAAAATAGATTCAATTTTAGTCTGAATAAGAAAGATTATATGGAAAATTCGAACAAGAGGTATTGGA
>CAMBGA010000047.1:0-16307 GCA_945866095.1 Spirosoma fluviale | reverse complement strand
TATGGCAACATCAAATCGTCAATGATATACCCGAAATCGCTAAAGAAGGATTTAATGCAATAGCCAGTAATTCAAATGGTCAGTTCATGGTCATCTGGTTGGATTTAAGAGATAATAAAAAAAATAAGTTGATGTCAGCGATGTCAAAAAATGATGGGGTAAATTGGGAAGCCAATAAACTCATATACGCATCGCCAGACTCAAGCATCTGCGAATGTTGTCAACCCAATATCATTTTTAATCAAAATCGAATATCCATCATGTTTAGAAATTGGATCAATGGATCCAGAGATATGTACACGATTCATTCTTTTGATGAAGGAAAAACATTTAAATCCATTGAAAAACAAGGCGAAGGTACCTGGAAACTGAATGCTTGTCCCATGGATGGAGGGTCTTTGGCATTTACCAAAGAGAATAAAGTAGTCTCTGTATGGAGAAGAGAAGGAAATCTATTCGTTTCAAAGGAAGGGATTGCACAGGAAACAAAGATTTCAGACGGTAGAAATGCAAGTATTTCCGCAGGCCAAAAAGCAATCTCCGTCGTTTGGCACCAACAAGGCAAAATATACATAAAAAGTCCGCAACATTCAGAAACCCAATTAATAGGGGAAGGACGGTATCCTATAATAAAAACAATCAATAATAAAGAGTCGATTACGATCTGGGAAAATCAAGGAGACATTTATGGGAAACTCTTAAATTAACATAAGCTGTGATAAATTTGAAATCAAATTAATGAAGAATCCAACCCATCTTTTCCTTTACATAATTACTGCTCTCTATTTAATCGTTCATTTTGTACCTGATTTTGGAGGTGCTGATGTGATGGGTGCCCAGTGGTTATATACAAGTGTCATAGATGCCTTGGTTTTAGCCTTCATTTTCTTTCAAAGGAACCTATATTCCGAGGCCATCAAAGCTGTTTTTAGTCAAAAATTTTTACTGCTTTATACCTTTTATTTTGTTTGGGCCATCATTTCTGTGGGGTATGCCATTAACCCAACAGAGGCCATTGTGTGCCTAGCGAGGCTTGCCAGCACCTTTTTTATCTACACTAATTTTGCTATTCTGCTGTATAAAAAAGATATCAAATCTTATTACCTGCCTATATCCGTCTTCATATCTCTAGTTTTATTTTATGATAGCATCACCGTCATATCAAGCTTTACGAAGAACGCAAAAACGATGTTGCTCGATCAAAATATTTTAAGCCTCATGGGCAAAAATGGCAACAAGAACGTAATGGCTGCCAGTTTATTAATCAAATTCCCTTTTGCCCTTTTTGTTGTTTTAAAGTCTAAATTCTTAGGCCGAGTGCTAGGAATATTTATCCTGTTTTTTGGAAGTTTTGCCCTATTTATCTTAAATACTAGGTCCACTTTTGTAGGGCTATTCTTGATTCTTAGTATTTTTGCTGCCAGCACTATTTACTTTAAAATAAAGTCAGCATGGCCTAAAATCGTTTGGCCCCTCGCCTATTTCATTATCCCTATTACCATTGCTTTCTTTTCGGCCAATTTGGTCTTAGAAAATGCCGTCAAATCTCAGGAAGTACAAGGAGGCTACGGAACTGTCACCAAACGAATCGATGACATTACGGCCAACACGAAAGAGGAAAGCCGCTTGAGACTTTGGAAAGCGGGATTAGACTATGTATCGAAACACCCCTTCATCGGAGACGGCTATGGCAATTGGAAACTGGCCTCTATCCCCTACGAAAAGGAATATACCAACGACCTATTCGTCCCCTATCATGCCCATAACGACTTTATCGAGGCGGCAGCCGATTTAGGAATCATTGGCGGTTTGGCTTATTTGGGCTTATTTATTTTGGCATTTTTATTTACGCTTAGGCTTTGGCGTGAAGAAGACGCCAAAGAATTTCGCTTATTTGCCACCATATCGTTCATGACATTAACCTGCTATTTTGTGGATGCATTTCTTAATTTCCCAACCGAACGCACCTCCATGCAAACGATGTTGACGCTTACGATGGGAATGTTGTTTGCGCCAACTTATTTATTACCCAATGTGGGTAAAAAAATAACTTTCAATCATTCTGCACTCCTTTATTTTGTCATAGGTTTCATGTTAATTGGCGGGTCGATATACATCAACAACCAAGTTTTTAAATCCCTGAAGGTGCAAAAATTTGTCATGGGGGAAATTGACACCGATCCCAAAATGGCTTTGGAAGAAGTGGAGAATGCCTTCCCAGCATTTCCAAATTTGTCCACCTCCACCCTACCCATCAAAGCGCTCATAGCTCGCTATCAATTTAGAGATAAAAATTACGATGCGGCGCTTAAATTACTGAGAGAAAGCGATCGAGATAATCCCTATTTGCATTATAACGATTTTATTAGAACTGCCGATTTCGCTGATAAAAGGCAATTGGACAGCGTAGCTTATTATGCCTATTTAGCTTTTTATAATTGGCCTAGATCAAAAAGCTATTATAAAAACGCCATTTTTGCCGCATCTAAAAAACGTGATACCATAGAAATAAAAAAAATATTCAACCTTTATAATCAGTACAGGACAGGCGGTGAAGCCTATTCTCAATATCTACTCGGTATGTATGAAGTAAAAGGGAGCGCAGACAAAAAGATGTTGAGCATGCTGGAGTATGCAACGCGAAAATTCCCTGAAGATTCTGTCATTATTTCGAATGCCAAAAATACCCTCATGGGAAATGCAGCAGCAAGCAATATCAATAATAATGCGGCCCAAGGTGCAATAGCCTTTCAAAAGGGTCGATTTGCCGCAGCCGCTAAGTTTTACATACAAGCAAGCCAAGCAGAACCTGAAAACTATACCCATTTTGAAAATATAGGCATTTGCTATTATACCAATAAGAACTTTGGAACATGTATCCAATATTTCGACAAGGCCAATTCATTTGCGCAAAATGCGGCTGGTAAATCCTACTTTTTCAAAGCGATGGCTGCCATTGCCTTAGGAAAAAAAGATCAGGCATGCAACGCACTGAATGAAGCTAAAAAGAGGGCATATCCAGAGTCCGACACATTCATCAAGTCAAATTGCCATTGACCAATAATTAGTAAATACAATGACTTTGATCTTCAAATACGACATCCAATTTAAACTCGATTTCGTACGTGATTAATCTCCTCAATCGATATCAAAAATACTCTATGTCCTAAGCTTTACTAACTTTTCAAAAGTTAGTAAAGCTAAAGGACATAAAAAAAAGGCAGTACGCTTTTATCATTTTATTGATCTATGGAAAACATGTTTTGATTTTAATAAGTATGATCGTATTAAATCCGACATTTTACAAAATTTAAAACACAAAAATTAAAAAGTCTTTAAAATAAAAAAAGCTCATTCTTATCAAGAATGAGCTTTCAAAAATATGTTGTGTTCTAAAATCTTAAAGAAATGGTTGATCTCTTTTAAGTGCAACAAATATATAATCCAAGAAGAAAACAATCAAATTATTTTTGATTTCATGTGTATGATTTTTTTAAAACCATACGAATCAATTTTCCATTGGACTATATTTTAGTGGAAACCTATTATTTAAAATGAAATTATTACTAAATTCGAATGAGATCCATTGAACCTCCTGGATGTGCTATTTTTAATTGACCTATTTAAAAACATGAAAAAAATCTTATCGTATTGCCTTGTAATTTTGGCCTCATTAACCCAGATTTCGCATGCTCAAAGCAATAAAACTAAATCCAGTCCCTTAAAAATTACTAGCTTATTCATCACTCAAGATGCTAAAACAAGTAGTATTTCTATTTTCCGTAAGAATGGAAAATCACCCATCCTTACTCAAGTAGCCAAAGATAATTTCCGTCCATTCCTCCATCCCATCGTGGCGCCAGACGGCAATGGCATATTAACAGAATATAGTCCAGGACATCACAAGCATCAAACCGGCATCTATTGGGGCTATACTCGGGTGAATGGCCGTGATTATTTCCACCATCCAGATGGTGATTATTGGCGTAAATCCAAAGCCAGTGTCATTAAAAACAGTGGCAATGAAGTGAAATGGGAAACCGTTTACGATTTGTTAGACGAAAAAGGAAATGCCGTATTGACCGAAACGCAAACTTGGTCTATGCGAGAAGAAAATGGAAAGTATTTGCTCAAATTAATTTGGACCGGTGAGGCAAAAACGGATGTGACCATCGGCATGTATGATTATGGCGGGTTATTTGTTCGTATGCCGTGGAAAGAAGGCATCGACGGCGAAGTCAATAATGGAGCTAGGCAAAAAAATGAAAAAGCAGAGGGACAAAGATCCAATTGGGTAGATGTAGGAATCAAAATTGAAGGCCGTAAAGACCGAGCTCATATAGCCGTTTTCGATCATCCTGAAAATAATGGATTTCCTCAGCATTGGCGGGTCGATAACCAATTGGGCATCGGGGTGGCCCGAGCCAGAAAAGGGAATTGGGAAATCAAAAAGGGCAAAATAGAGACGATCAAGCATGAAATCCTGGTCTACACCGGAGATATCACTGAAACAGAAATCAATAAGTTATGGGCTAGCTACAGTGGACAAGATATGTCATTTAACGTGGGGGGTGGCTCCACGGCTTTGTGGGGCGTGGCCCAACAAGAAGGTCGGGATGCTAAGTTTTTAAACCCAGCAGAAGCTACAGCCGCTATGACTTTAAAGCCAGGTTTTAAGGTAAATGCTTGGGCCGCTGAACCTATGGTTACGCAGCCCATGGCTTTTTGTTGGGATGACAAAGGCCGACTTTGGATCGCGGAAAATCGGGATTATGAATCCCGTGGATATGGTTTTTCTAAAGCAGGCAATAGCCGGATATTAATCATCGAAGATACCAATCATGACGGTATCGCAGATTCAAAAAAAGTGTTTCTAGAAGGTATCGCTTTCCCCTCCGCCATTGCTGTGGGTTTTGATGGACTTTACTTAGGTGCGCCACCTAATTTGCTTTTTGTACCGGACAAAAACCATGATGACGTGGCTGATATGGCCGATATCGAAGTCAAACTAACAGGTTGGGGAATTCGCGATCGCCATGAAACATTAAATAGTTTACACTGGGGACCGGATGGTTGGCTTTATGGCTTACAAGGATTTGCCACGCCTTCTAAAGTGAGAAAGCCGAATGGCAAAGGGAAAATTTATAAGCAAAATGACCCTTTTCCCGAGGATATTTTACAAGGGGAAGGAGTCGATATTAACGGCGGAGTGTGGAGATATCACCCAACCAAAGATATTTTTGAGGTGGTTGCCCATGGATTTAGTAATCCTTGGGGGATTGATTATGACGCGAAGGGCCAACTATTTATTTCCGCTTGCGTGATTCCTCACATGTGGCATGTCGTTCCTGGAGGGGTATATCATCGCCAAGGAGGACAGCATTTTAATCCTTATTTGTACAGCGACATTCGAACCATTGCGGATCACACGCATCGTTCAGCCCACGGAGGTGCTCGGGTATATCAATCCGACGCTTTTCCCGCGGACCAAAAAGGAAAGATTTTTATGGCCAATATCCATGAGCATGCTATTTTATCCGATGTTTTGGCCAAATCAGGTTCAGGCTTTGTAGCCAAACACGGAGATGAATTACTACTGGCCAACAACGCGCAATGGGTTGGCTTTAGCATGGAGGTTGGGCCTGACGGGGGACTCTATGTGTTAGATTGGCATGATGCGGACATCTGTGGAAAAGAAGTTTTAAATGGGGAGACGGGCCGAGTATACCGAGTGATGCCCACAGAAAATTTGGCTGAAAATTGGGCCGGTAGGTTTGAGGATTTAAATACATTGAGCGATTTGAAATTAGCATCCTTTCAAACAAATAGCAGCGATTGGCATTCACGCAGAGCAAGAGTTATTCTTCAAAATAGAAGTTCAAAAGGTAAAATAGATCAAAATGCGATCTCAGAATTACAAAACATTTTGAAAACCAGCTCAAATGCTGACTATCGTTTAAGGGCGATGTGGTCGCTGCATGTGACCCATAGTTTTGCTGAGAGCCAGTTGGAAAGTTTGCTTTCCGATTCAGATGAATATATTCGATCATGGGCCATTCAACTATTATGTGAAGATAAATCTCCATCAGCGGATGCGCTTATGGCATTTGTCGGCATGGCCAAAGATGATAAATCACCCGTGGTCCGTTTGTATCTGGCCTCAGCTTTACAAAGGATACCTGAAACATCAGCGTGGAAAATTGCGAGTGAATTAACCCAACATGCTGAAGATAGTGAAGACCATAACTTGCCGAAAATGATTTGGTTTGGTCTAGAACCCTTCGTTAAAACCAACCCGAAATTAGGCTTAGAATTATTGAAAAACTGCCAAGTTCCCATGATTGCTAATTATATAGCCAGGAGAATGGTGGATGCCAATGAACATGAGCTATTAATTAGTTATATCGGGAATATCAATAAGAATTTGACCCACGTATTAGAAGGAATGAAGGATGGTTTAGAAGGGCGATTTGACCTAAATGCACCTAAAAACTGGAATGCTGTATTCAAAAAACTGACCTTAAAAAAAGGTGTCGTAGATACATTGGCGACGCAAATATCCCAGCGATTTGGCGAAACCGATGCCACGCAAAAATACATAGCGCTGTTGAAGAACAATAAATCGTCTATAGACCAACGCAAAGAGGCCATCAATTACCTTGCTGCAGGGAAAAAAGTGGAGTTGAAAAACGAAATACCAAACTTATTCAGCCAAATCCCGTTGAGAATGGATGTCATTTCTGCGATTGCCAATTTTAACGAAGATAATTTAGGGGCTTTAATTGTTAGTAATTATAAAACCTTATCATTGGTTGAGAAACGCAGGGCCATCGAAACACTTTCTTCCAGACCGAAATACGGTTGGCAGTTGACACAAGCCCTAAAAAACCAAACAATCCCTAAATCTGACATTCCGGCTTATACGGCGCGCCAACTACTTCGTGTCGTAGGAAGTGGATTTATCGAATATTGGGGTCCTATCGAGCAGGAACAATCCTTGGAAAAGGCATACATCAAGTACCGCAATATCCTTACGCCAGCCGCTATTTTAGAAGCAAATGCAAAAAAAGGAGAAATCGTGTTCCAAAAAAGCTGTGGATCATGTCATAAAATGTATGGAAATGGGGGTAATATAGGCCCCGAATTGACGGGATCAAACCGTGCTAATTTGGACTATTTTTTATTCAACGTTTTAAACCCATCGGGCGAAATACAAGAAGATTATAAATTAGTTGTGATCACAACGCGTGATGGCCGTACCTATTCCGGCAATGTCATCACTGAAAATGACCGACAAGTTACCATGCGAATCGTTGGAAAAGAATCATCCAAAATAAATAAATCTGATATTCAATCAAGGGAAGTGATGCCTAGTTCATTAATGCCAGTAGGTATTTTAGAGACTATTCAAGAAAATGAAGTATTGGATTTAGTGAAATACATGCAAACAATGAAAAAGTAAAATATCATGCGTGTTTCTTAAAGCAAATAAAGAATCCTATTTAATGAAAAAATACCTTGCCTTTTTATTGTTCATAGGCCCTTTTCATGCTTTTTCGCAAAAAGCAATATATTATCCCAGCGCCCATCAATGGGAACATAAAGCTCCCAGCTTTTTTAATCTAGATAGCAATAAAATAAAGGAAGCAAGTGACTATGCTAAAGTTCATGAAACTAATCAGCCAAAAAATCTTTGGCTTTCGCAAGCCATGCAATTTGGCAAAGAACCCTTCTCAGACCCTATAGGACCCATGGCTGATCGCGGTCCAGCGGCAGGAATTATCATTTACAAAGGCTACATTATTGCCGAATGGGGCAATCCATCAGCAGTTGAAATGACCCATAGCGTAACCAAGAGCATGGTTTCTTCTTTGGTGTACGTCGTCAAACTAAAGTTTATCATCGCTCAAGTACTTGTAAGGGGTTAAATAGATGTTCAACCCAAATAACAAAGTTGAATTTATCGTCTGCTACTGCCAAAGGTAGAAGAGCCTGTAAGATTGAATATTAATGATTTTTTCCTCAAAAAAATACTGCAGAAATCATTAAATGAAAAACGAAAACATCATTTCTTATTTTTATAACAATTACCAATTTGTTCTAAGGATAATAATATATCTATTATTTGGTTCACTATTTGTAATATTTTTTTATTACATACTAAGTAGTCCAGTAGGTTTTAGCTTAAATACTATTCCTCAAATTATATTTTTGGTTGTAGGTTTTTTTAGTTGTGTATATATCCATGAAAAATTAGAAAGGAATATTAAAAATAGAATTTTAACTAAAATCAACCATTTCAAAAATGACTTTAATTCAATTTTAAATACAATTGACATAGAGGAAATAACAAAACATGATGGATATATTCATGCAATGAGATTTAGAAAAGATACAACGAATATGAGTTCTTTTTTGTATATAAAAGTGCATTTTACAGAGGATAATTTAATAGTGACAGACTGGAAAATGATTTACGGCAACGACGATTCGATTTCATTTGATAAAGTTTATGAGCTTGTAGGAAATTATGGTGCTCATTATTTGGGAAGAAGATTTGTGGATGTATTTAAGGAACAAACTATAGATGATGTTGTTGCAAACGGTTATATATACAACAACCATGGTTTGGCGGCAGGAATTAATGAAAAATATGCTCAACAGTTACTAACATTTTAATCTGAATTTTTGTGTGATATTTTTTAAAATAAAGGATTAGAAACATTTGATGTCTTATTTGAAAATAAATAAAATTTTAACAAAACTTTTTGATACACAATAAATACGAAATACATCTCATGAAAGAATTAGTTACAAGTATTTTGACTATTTTAATTTATATCTCATCGATTTTAAATTATGGATTAGGCTTGGTTCATTCGTTTAAAAAACATGGCATAGCAGATGGGATTATTGGGGCTATCGCATTTCCTTGGGCGATATACCGTGGAGCTGAATTCTGGTGGCATGATGATTTCGGTGACGTAGTTTGGGAAAAAAGGCTTCCAAATGATATTCACACTTGTGCTTATTATATATCTGGTATTGGAGCCAGTAACTCCGAAAAGATTAAAATTTATGAGGATATAGAAAAATTTTCAGAAAAAATAAACAAATACCCGGATGAAAAAAGAAAGTTTCTTTCTACCGGAACAAGGAAGCTAATTCTTTATTCAAATTCGCTAGGAACAGATTTTTTAATGTCTTTAAATAATTACAAAAACAGCGGAAATCTAATTTTAGAACCACAGTTTCTATATTTAATCAACTAAATGCGCTATTTTTGAAGTCTTAATTTTTGACGACTTTTAATCTTGTTTGTTCAAACAATCTTTTTTTGATATTCATATATGTTTAATGTTTTACTTGCTTGTTACGCAAATTGGGATAGTTGTGCTGAAATTCCGTATATATTAAAATTAGCTGGGTGCAATGTAGATGTTTATTGTTCAAAAAAATCTTGGTTGTTATCCAATAGTTATTTCGACAATTGGATACCTTCAGAAAAAGATAAACATAAATATGCTAGTAGTTTAGAAAATCTTGTCAAAAAAAAGAATTATGATTGGGTAGTATTAACAGATGATGTTGCCATAGACCTAATGAATAATTTTTTATTAAACGAAGCATTATTTTGTAAAATAATGCCAATTAAAAATATACAAAATAGATTTTTGTTAAGCTCAAAAGTAGGATTTTCAAAATTTTGTTTTTCTAACAATATTGATTCACCAAATTTTCATGTTTATAACAATCAGGATGACTTAAATAGTATAAAAAATAATTTAAACTTTCCAGTTGTTAATAAAACTGATTTTGGAAGTGGAGGAATAAATATGGTAGTAAGTAATTCTTTTGAAGACTTTCAAATAAATCTTTCAAAAATTCAACAAAATAATAATACTTTAATTCAAGAATATTTAAAAGGGGAAGAAATACAGGTTGAAGCATTGTTTTTTGAAGGTTATTTAGTTACTTATCTAACCTCCTCCAATTTAAGCACGGTAGGGAATTTATTTTCACCTACAACTAGAAGAAACTACTTTTATGACGAAAAACTAAAACCTTATTTAACAAAAATGGGTGAACTTATTGGGCTTAATGGGTTTGCAAGTATTACATATATTAAATATTTAGATAAATATTATTTAATTGAAGTTGATCCTAGAATAAATTCATGGATGTCCCACTCCAGGTTTATTATGCCCGAAAATTTTATATATGGCGTTAAAAAAATTATTAATGGCGACTTTAAAAAACCGACACAATCTTTTGAGATAAAATATATAAATATTGAGGTTGCTTATTTTCTAAGAGATATTCAACGAATAATAAGTAAAAATCAATGGTTTGATTTATATAGATGGATTTTTAATGTACACGGATATTGGAAATATATTCCATTTTATGATTCAAAATTATTTATTAGAACAATGAAAAGAATCACGAAAATGTTGTTTGATGAAACAAAATATAAACTAATTAACTTAATTATAAAATCCTATAAATTCATTAAGTGTAGAAAATTTTAGTTTGTAAAGCATTTTTCACAAAAATAAATTAGATATTTCTTAATATTTAGACTCGATTTAGAGGTTTTATCTAGAAACAACAATTTTGTAAATTTGAAAAGAAGGATACTACACAATAAGAGATAGGAATAATAATGAAATTTAACGCCTAATTATGAGATATATTATTTGTGTAAATGCCAATCTCTATTGAATTCATAAACCTAATAATTAGGAAATCAACCCTTGAGTCAAAATATCAGGGTGGGCTTGAACAGTTTATTAAAGATGTTCCTAATAAATCATTTAGGGAAGACGATGAACTGGTTCGTTATGGATGGATGTATGAATGGAAATGCTTTAGAAAGGTTTATAGATTTAATCCTTGAACGTGGCTTAGAGTACAAAGACAAGGAGACTGTTGACTTTGTAGTTATCAATACTCTTTCAGGAGCAAGTTGGGATGCGGATTGGCTTGAATATGATTTAGAAAGTTGTTATATACCCTCCCCCTCATTACTCAAATAAAGTTTTGTTTTAGCCTGTCATTTTACCACTTTTAACACCACCCCCTATAACCCCCAATATTGGCAACATAAAGCACTGGGGTTCAATTGTGACAAAGACGTTAATTCCCCAACAATAACTCCTTACAAGGCAAGTATTCTGCTACTGCAGAGATGATTGCATCGGCTTATATATATTAATAGCAACCCAATGATTCAAAAAGAGAATCGCTTTAATTGAACTGGGTGGGTAAGGTTTACTGATTCCGAAATTCAAAATACCCAAGACCTTTGTTGATAGTGAACCGAAGGGAGCGAAGCGACCGAGGGGTAATTAATTTAACAGATTGTATCGAGTGGATTTATTTTTGTATTACTTTAGCATTAAAGGCAATTAGCCTTAGCCAGATAAGCTGGAAATAATCAATTTTTGAAGCAGTAGCGACACACTACAAAAAAAACCCCCTCTATGACAAATAGAGGAGGAAGTAGTAGTCCGTACGGGAATCGAACCCGTGTTTCATCCGTGAAAGGGACGTGTCCTAACCCCTAGACGAACGGACCAAAACTGAATTTGGTGGCACAAAGGTAGAAGTTTTTGATAAAGATTCAAAATACTAGTTTAAAATAAATAGATAATAAATCTAATTAAATTTCGCTATTTTAGCCTAACAATTGATTTAGAAGCCTTTATGTCCCAAGTTCTTCCCCATTCCCTTCTTAGTGATTTCGATATTTCCCTTTTCCTACACGGCAAGCATTCAAGACTTTACGAAAAATTAGGGGCTTTTGAAATCATAAAGGATGGCAAAAAAGGAACATTTTTTGCTGTTTGGGCCCCGAATGCACAATCAGTACATGTGTTAGGCAACTTTAATGTTTGGGATAAAGAATCACATACCTTATTTCCTCGTTGGGACTCCTCAGGAATTTGGGAAGGGTTTATTCCCCACGTGCACACAGGAGAAACCTATAAATTTGGGATAAAAACAAAAACAGGAGAATATCTAGAAAAACTAGACCCCTTTAGTTTATACTGCGAAACTCCGCCAAAAACCGCTAGCATCGTTTGGAATACCTATAAAGAATGGAAAGACCAAGCATGGGTGAAGGATAGGCCGACTTACAACAGTCTACAATCGCCCATGTCCATTTATGAAGTTCATATAGGCTCTTGGCAAAAAACATTGGACAATCAATACCTCTCCTATGAAGATATAAGCCATAAATTAGTTGCCTATGTGCAAGAAATGGGTTTTACCCATGTGGAATTTATGCCCATCATGGAGCATCCTTACGCGCCTTCATGGGGCTACCAAATTACTGGTTATTTTGCACCTTCTTCTAGATTTGGTGATCCTCAGGGATTTATGCATTTAGTGGAAAAACTCCATGAGGCCAACATAGGAGTCATTTTAGACTGGGTTCCCTCCCACTTTCCAGGGGATGACCACGGACTTAGGAATTTTGACGGAACCTGTCTTTACGAACATCCTGATCCTAAAAAAGGCTATCATCCCGACTGGAAATCCTATGTATTCGATTATGGTCGAAAAGAAGTCAGAAGCTTTTTACTTTCAAATGCGGCTTTTTGGTTAGATCGCTACCACATCGATGGCCTGCGAGTAGATGCAGTGGCGTCCATGCTCTACTTAAATTATTCTCGAAATGAAGGGGAATGGGAGCCCAATGAACTCGGTGGAAACCATAACCTAGATTCCATTTCATTCCTGCAAGACCTTAACTCGCATATATTTGCGGAATTTCCCGATATCCAAATGATTGCCGAGGAATCCACCAGCTTTCCTGGAGTCACCAAACCTGTGCATGCGGGCGGCCTAGGATTTAGCCAAAAATGGATGATGGGTTGGATGAATGATACCCTTCGGTTTTTCCAAAAAGATCCCATTTACCGCCAGCACCACCTTAACGAATTAACATTTTCATTAAAATACGCCTTTGCTGAAAACTTTTGCCTTCCCCTTTCCCACGACGAAGTCGTCTATGGAAAAGGTGCTTTGCTGCAAAAAATGCCGGGTGACGATTGGCAGAAATTTGCCAACCTCCGTTTGCTTTTCAGCGAACAATTTATGCACCCAGGTACCAAATTAGTCTTTCAAGGGGGTGAGTTTGGGCAATCCAACGAATGGAATCACGACCAAAGCATCGATTGGCATTTAACTGAATTACCCGAACACCAAGGAATTCAAAATACCGTCAAAGCACTCAATAAACTTTACCGGCAAGAACCTGCTCTCCACATCAAACAATTTGACTACGATGGTTTTGAATGGATCGAAGGAAATGATCAGGGAAATACGGTCATCAGCTTTTTAAGAAAGGGCGAAACTGTGAAGCAACAAATCATCGTCATTCTCAATCTAACGCCTATTCCAAGAGAAAACTATCGAATTGGAGTGCCATTGCCCGGCGTTTGGAAAGTGATTTTCAATTCAGACCAAGGAATTTATGGTGGTAGCGATTATCCGATTTCAGGCGCCGTCATGACCGAAGAAATCAATTGGCAAGGAAAAGCATTCTCCATATCCATCAACCTACCCCCGCTTTCTGCCCTTGTACTAAAGGCCTAAAACAATAAAGACTCAGAAAAATTCCGAGCCTTTATTCAATCCGCCTAAGTAGTATTTTTGTAACCTTTCGGTTTTTACATCAATTTTGTACACAAAAATAGTAAATATTTCATATTTTAAATACTATGAAACTATATTTTTATTTTAGATTCCTTTTCCAAGAACATCTTCCATATCGGACAGTTCAACCTCAAGGGCTTTAGTCGATATCGTAATTTCCCACGCACTCAAGCCTAACGAAATACTCATGCCCAATAAACCTAATCCAAAAAACCAACGGGCAATCAATTGCTCATTCATAAACAATAAAAACATACAGATCACACTAAAAATCAAACTTACAATAGCAATGATCTGCATGTATTGAATCAATGACATTCGTAAACGTAAATTCCGTATCTGTTTCAAAATGGATTCGGCAGGGTTCTGTTGAAACTTTTCATGCAAACCGCGGATCAATGAGGCCATCGACATAAATCGATTGGTAAAAGCGATCATCAATAATGAAACCGTTGAAAACAATAATGCGGGTGTCCCTATGCCTAGTTCCATAATTTATTTTATCCAATATTGATCTAAATATGTACTCATTTCATCTTTCATCTTTTTTGCTTCTCTCGCCGCAGAAACCGACGTGTCATCTCCTGCATATATGATGCCTCTAGAGGAATTGACTAATAAACCCACTTTCGAATTAATGGCATACTTAGCCACATCCTCCAAACTTCCTCCTTGAGCGCCTACCCCAGGAACTAAAAAAAAGTGGTCTGGAGCTATTTGTCGAACATGTTTCAAATATTCCGTTCTTGTCGCGCCAATCACAAACATTAATTGGTCCGCCCCACCCCATTCCATCGCCTTGCGCATTACATTTTCATACAGAGGTATGTTATTTTCATCGCGGAGCAATTGAAAATCTTGACTTCCTTGGTTAGAAGTTAAAGCCAATAAAATCACCCACTTATCTTCAAAGCTCAAAAAAGGAGTCACCGAATCTTCTCCCATATAGGGTGCTACGGTAATGGAATCAAAATTAAACCCACTCGACGCAGGTTCAAAAAATGTCTGCGCATACTTCAACGCTGTATTTCCAATATCCCCACGCTTCGCATCGGCAATCGTAAAAACATTTTTGGGAATATAATCCATCGTCTTCTGCAAACTTTCCCAACCCTTAGCCCCCAAAGCCTCATAAAAGGCAATATTGGGTTTATAAGCCACCGCATATTTTTCTGTAGCGTCAATGACCGCCTTGTTAAAAGCAAAAATGGGATCCGATTCTTTTTGGAAATTTGATGGAATTAATCGAGGATCAGAATCTAAGCCTACGCATAAAAATGAGCCCTTTGATTCGATTTGTTGAACTAATTGAATTGAATTCATGTCGTTTTGAAAAGAAGGCTTTGTATTAATGCCTAAATATCAATAATTTTGACACAAATAAAGGTCTTTCCTAAGCAAAATCAAATAAAGGTTGGCCAAAATTACCTGATTCTATGCAATTTATTAAACACCAACTCCCTGGAGTAATTGAATGTGTGCCAACGAAGTTTTTTGACGAAAGAGGACATTTTTATGAGTCCTACAACCAAAATCTATTTTCGGCCAATGGAATTTCGGAAAATTTTGTTCAAGATAATTACTCCTTTTCCATCGCTGGTGTTGTTCGCGGATTACATTTTCAAAAAGACCCCCATGCACAAGGCAAATTGGTACGCTGCATGACGGGAAAAGTAATCGACGTGATTGTGGATCTACGCAAAAGTTCGCCGACCTTCGGTCAGCATGAAAAATATGAATTAGATGCAGATAAGGGTAATATGCTTTATGTTCCCCCAGGATTTGCGCATGGGTTTATCGCCTTAGAAGAAACCATTTTTGTCTATAAATGTACTGATTTTTGGAATAAAGGAGCAGAGTCTGGCATTCGTTGGAATGACCCTAATTTAGCCATTGATTGGACCCATGAAAACCCGATTATCTCAGATAAAGACCAGTTGTTACCTCTATTTGATTTAAACGAGACAATATTTAATTAATAATTGCTCAGAAAAATTTAATACCTTTGCAGCAATGACTCGCAAGCTGATTTTATCAAGCCCATTGTTGGAAATAACCATCTCAAGGTTATGCCAAGAGCTCATTGAAAATCAAATAGACGGAACGGAGACTGTTATCTTAGGTTTACAACCTAGAGGCATCTATTTTGCAGAAAGGATTGCAGCTGAATTAAGCAAGCATTTAGAAAATCCCCCAGCATTAGGGAAAATAGACGCGACTTTCTATCGGGACGACTTCAGAAGAGGAGATCCATTATCTCCCAACTCAACCGAAATACCCTTTTTAGTCGAAAATAAACGCGTTATTTTAGTCGATGATGTCCTTGCCACTGGCCGAATGGTTCGAGCGGCCATGGATGCATTAAACGCATTTGGCCGACCAGCCAAAGTGGAACTTTGCGTACTCATAGACCGAATTTATAGTCGAGACTTGCCAATACACCCAGATTATGTAGGCAAAAATGTCAATACATTGACCACAGAAAAAGTGTTAGTGGAATGGACTGAACAAGGACATGAAGCAGATAAAATTTGGTTAATTACCCAATAAAGAAATATGTTAACATCGCCACACTTATTAGGAATTAAAGATTTAGATGCCGAATCCATTGACCTAATTGTTAAAACGGCCAAGGAATT
>CAMBGA010000046.1 GCA_945866095.1 Spirosoma fluviale | reverse complement strand
AAAGTGCAGCATTAGGAATTGCGGTGGTACCCTTTTCGCTTTTCATGAGTGTGATTGAAATGATTGTTGCCGTGGTTCAAGCCTACATTTTCACCATGTTAGTTTCGACTTACATAGGGGCTGCAGTAGAGGAGCATCACCATTAAATTGTAAATTATTTTTTTTATATAAACCCAAATCGTATGTCTATTTTGTCGATTTTATTAGAAGTTTCAGTAGGTCTTGGACTTGCAGGTATTGGTGCAGGATGCGCAGCCATTGGTGCTGGTATTGGTATCGGTAACATTGGTGGTTCAGCCATGGAAGCTATTGCACGCCAGCCAGAAGCCTCTGGGAAAATTCAAGGAGCGATGTTGATCATGGCTGCTTTCGTGGAAGCGGTTGCTCTTTTCGCTGCTGTAATTTGTTTGTTAGTTACGTTAAAGTAATTGACGCACCGAATCTTCTGAGGAATAGCCTTGGAAATTAGATTCAAAAAAAATTAAGCGCAATTTGAACTCAATTGGAATCAAATTGCGCTTATTAAAATGATTATCATTTTTTAAATTTATATAAGATATGGAGTTAATTACCCCAGACTTTGGATTATTATTTTGGCAAATTATTGTATTTGGATCATTGTTCTTTGTTCTAGCTAAATTCGCTTGGAAACCGATTATCAATTCTTTGGATGAGCGTGAGCAATCCATAGATGAGGCCATCAAGTTATCGGAAACTACTCGCAAAGAAATGGCTGAATTAAAAGCAGGTAATGAGCAGTTGATCGCTAGTGCGAAAGCAGATCGCGATGCTGTTATTAAACAAGCTAAAGAAGCGGCAGATGCCATGATTGCACAGGCTAAATTAGATGCGCAAACAGCTGCAGCTCAAGAAATAGATAAAGCAAGAGTGGCTTTTGAACAAGAAAAAGTGGCCGCAGTAAGCGCGATTCGTAAAGAAGCTGCAAGTCTTTCTTTGGAATTAGCTGAAAAAGTTCTTAAAAATCAGTTGAAGGACAAATCTGCACAAGAAAAATTAGTCTCTGACTGGATTGCAGAAGTTAAGTTATAATTGATACATCGTTAAAATAAGTAGAAATGTCTGAATTAATTGTTGCCCATAGATACGCTAAATCACTGCTCGACTTCGCCATTGAAAAAAATGTAGTGGATGCCGTTTATACAGACATGGTTGGATTTAAAGAAACATGTGAGGGGAGTAAAGACCTAGTTTTAGCACTTAAAAGTCCTATCATTAAGCATTATACCAAATTAGCCATTTTAAACAAGCTTTTTAAATCGATTTTCAATCCGGTCACTTATTCAATCTTTGTTATTATTACTAATAAAAATAGAGAAAGTATTTTGCCTGCCATTGCTAAAGAGTTCATCAATCTTTACAAAGACTTTAAAGGAATTCAAAAAGCTGATATTACTAGCGCCAGTGCACTGACTGCAGAACAAAAGAAAACGGTTACAGGCATCGTGAAAGATTATACCGGCAAAGAGGTAGAATTAACCGAGCATATCGATGAGTCATTGATTGGAGGATTTATCTTGCGCGTTGGAGACCAACAAATTGACGACTCCATCCGCAGAAAATTGAATGATTTGAAAGTCACTCTAGCGTCTTAAACCTTGAAGCCTTTTCAAAAGGCTTTTTTATTCCCTGTAAAATGAAAAATCTAGCACTATTTTTAGGTTCGATTTTTGCCGCAACGTCCGTTGCCATTGGTGCCTTCGGAGCTCATGCTTGGAAACCTTATCTAATGAATATAAATCGGCTAGAGACTTTTGAGACAGCTGCCCAGTATCAAATGTATGGAGGATTAGTCCTGATTTTATTAGGTGTTTTACAAATCACTAGGCCAAGTAAAATGCTAAAAATAGCCAGTTATTTTCACATTACAGGCTCGATTATATTTCCAGGATCTTTGTATTTGATTTGTATAAGCCAGCAATTATTCTGGGGAGCCATTGCGCCCATTGGCGGTTTAGCATTTATTCTTGGATTTGCATTAATGGCTTTTGATACCCTTAAAAAGGATTAGTGTTTCATCACTAATTCTAAACTATGCCAAACAATTTCCCCCATGGTTTGACAAGCTAAAAAACGATCATCATTGTAATGCTTGGCCAATTCGGATTTTAGTTGGTCCACATTTTCCACAGGAGCTATCTCATCCTTTGACATCACATCCATCAAGTCATATACGCGCTGGTTCTCTGATTTTAATCGACTCGCAATCATTGAGCGCTCCTCGATTTGATATTGCCACACAGATTCTGGTGTCATCAACTTTATCCCTAATTCAATAAGCGGATTATTTTGTTTGAAATACTGCGGCATATACACCGATTTCTTCCCCTCGTAACATTGTTGGTCAAAATCAATCGGCCGAATGCGGTAATAAATTTCCTCGAAATCTGGCGTGGTAATCACAACATAATTGGCACTATGCATATCGCCTAATACTTGGACCAAGCAACGCTCATTGAATTTAACAAATTCCTTCGCCAATCGTATCGGCGCCTCCAAATCAGTCTCTAGTGACTGTTGGAGAAATATATCACCGGGAACCCCCGCAATATGCTCTTCAACCAAGGTATTTTCATGCGTGACGTAATTGATCCGATTAGGGGATAAAATATGCTCCATTTCCAGGCCATATACCCGCGACGCATCGGCAATTTTAATGTAGAAATAATCAAAGTTATCGTTGACCCGATTAACAATCCGGATCCGGAAAGGATGCGTATTTCCATAGGTACAAAAATCCACTCGGTCGATCACCAAGTGCTTAATTACCTCCTCGTTCCCATCCGTTTTTAAATCAGCATAAATCTGCTTAAGCGATTCATAAACTCCTTCCTGGTCTCCAGGCGAATAAAATACAGATTCCCAAAGCGTGTCAACCCCATTTTTGTCATACAAAACAATCGCGTTATCATAGCGCAATAAGTCCGCATAACTAATGTTCATCGTGTACTCTCGGTTGTATTTTTTTAAATACCGACGGAGTTGATGATTAATTCGATAAAGGATTTTTTTCTTGGATATTAAAGCCATTATTCTACGTAATCAAGTGATTCACCAAAAGTCTCCTTCAAATGCGTTACCGCCCAAAATGCCAACCCAAAACACACAAAACCTACGATCGCCGCAGCATTAATGAGTCCAAAATGGGGAATTAATGCTTTGAATAATAAGGTAATGGGAATTAATGCTCCACGAACAAAATTAGGCACGGTTGTGGTCACGGTCATGCGTAAATTAGTCCCAAATTGCTCCGAAGAGCTGGTTAAAAACACCGCCCAATACCCGCCAAAAAATCCTAAAGCGGTGATGATGATATGACCAAATGAAACACTAATGTTGGATAGGAAATAGAGGAAATAGAGGACCAAAAATGAGACCAACGTAAGGTATATCAAAACGGCTTGTCTCCTACTTTTTAATACTTGGCTTAATGCCCCACTGGCAAAATCCCCAAAAGTCAATCCTAAATAACAATACATGATGGCATCTCCCCCATTGATCTGACCACTAATTCCGAAGGATTGCGTGATTTCTGGAGAGGCAAAAACGAGGATGCCAATGATGTACCAAATAGGCAATCCCATCATAATGCAATACATGTATTTAGTAAACGTAGCTCGATTCGAAAACAATTGGAAGAAATTTCCCTTCTTAACCCCTTGGCCTAAATCCTGATACATGGAAGATTCAAAAGTTCCTAACCTTAAGAGTAAAAGGGCAAGGCCCATTCCTCCGCCAATAAAATAGCAGGTTCTCCACCACTCGGGATCCGCACTTAAATTAGAAATAATGGGGGCGACAATGGCACCTGAAGCACCCACTCCGGCAATAATCAATGTACCAATCCCACGTTTTGAGGGCGGCAATGTTTCATTAACCAAGGTAATTCCCGCCCCTAATTCTCCTGCCAATCCGATCCCGGCAATAAACCTTAAAATAGCATAGGTGTTCATGTCAGTAACAAATCCGTTTAACGCATTTGCAATAGAATACATTAAAATGGAGCCAAATAACACAGATTTTCGACCCTTTTTATCTCCATAAACACCCCATAAAATACCTCCTAAAAGCATCCCTCCCATTTGGATATTCATGAGGTTAAGCCCTTGGTCTAATAATTCAGATCCCGATAAGCCTAATGATTTTAAACTTGGATTTCGAACGACAGAAAAGAGGATTA
Organism: Spirosoma fluviale; assembly: GCA_945866095.1. Taxonomy (GTDB): domain Bacteria; phylum Bacteroidota; class Bacteroidia; order Cytophagales; family Spirosomataceae; genus Aquirufa; species Aquirufa fluvialis_A. The sequence goes on along the minus strand of CAMBGA010000046.1, from coordinate 12,137 downwards.
AATCGTATACGTCGACAAAATAACCCAGGGCGGCAACGGCAATGAGCATTTTTGCTTTGGAGCTTAAAGGTTGATTTTCCATAGAAGTATATTATCTAGATAGCATGTCCGAACGATGCGCATCAAGTTTTAAAAATATAAATAATAAAATAGTGAATGACCAAAGTGAGGACCCTCCGTAACTAAAAAATGGCAATGGGATTCCCATAATTGGCATTAATCCGATGGTCATTCCTATGTTAACTAAAAAATGAAAAAACAATATGCCAACGACCCCAAATCCATAGGCACGGGCAAACCGAGATCGTTGTTGGTCCGCGAGATACAACAAACGCCAAAGAAAAAATAAAAACAACACGATGACCGCCATCACCCCTATAAACCCAAATTCCTCACCAATCGTACAAAAAATAAAGTCGGTACTTTGCTCAGGCACAAAATCAAATTTTGTCTGAGTTCCCCCTAAATACCCTTTGCCCCAAAATCCCCCTGAGCCAATCGCAATTTTAGATTGTGTCACTTGATATCCTAAGCCCCTGGTATCAAAAGAAGGATCCAATAAAACCTTGATTCGATTGCGCTGATGTTCCTTTAAAACATGATTAACAACCCAATCGACAATTGTGGATAGTGCCATAATGATCGCAATAGCCCCAGCGATTCGAACATAGGTTTGAGGCAAACGTCTTTGGTAAATCGGTAGAATAATGACGAAAAGACTTGCCATAACTAAAAGACAAATAAAAATAGTCAAAGGGCTGAGCAAAAGAGAGCTAACAAAAAGTGCGATAAGGGCAATCAATAATCCAGGATATTCACCGGGCAAACCTTCTCGGTACAAAAGAATAATAAATGAGGCAAAAACCAAGGCAGAACCTGTTTCGTTTGAGCCTATGATCAGTAACATAGGCAAAGCAATGATCAGCGCAGATCTCCATTGGTTCATCCATTTGCTTAGATTTACTTGAGGGTCGTTCAGGTATTTAGCTAATAAAAGTGCCGTGGCCGTTTTGGCAAACTCTGCCGGTTGAATGGTTGCTCCACCTAGCTTAAACCAAGAATGTGATCCATTGATTGTCACACCTAAAAATGGTACGGCGATTAATGCCAACATAAATGCCGCGTAAATAAACACCGCAAAAGATTCGAAAAATCTGAAATCTAAGGCGAATATGAACATAATTAGGACTAGCGATGTACCAATCCAAATTAATTGGCGCCCCGCATTGCTCGTATAAAATGCCTCATCAAAAATCCACAAAGGAGCTTCTGGATTATACACGGCTGAGTAAATACTCATCCAGCCTAATAACACAAAAAGTGCATACAGGCCCACCGTTATCCAATCTAATTTCCCGATTTGGTTCGATTCTTGGCTCATCGTTTTAATGAATCCTTTTTAACTATTCTACGATTATACGTTACATTCGCCAAATAGCTCATGTTCATAAATTTAGTCTCAATATCTTTTCTATCCACACGGCCTTTTAAATATTTTTCGATAATTAATGAGGCGATGGGAGCTGCCGCAAAACCTCCAAACCCAGCATTTTCGACAAATACGGCAATGGCTATTTTGGGATTATCTTTGGGCGCAAAAGCGATAAAAACAGAATGGTCTTTTCCCTTTTGATTCTGAGAAGTACCCGTTTTTCCACACATGACGATGTCAGGAATTTTTCCCTCCCTACCCACAGTACCATGTAAAACTGCATCACGCATACCTTCATGGACGACATTAAAATGTTTGGCATCGATGCCCACCGACACGGGCGTTTTGTAAAAAGTATCAATTGTCTTTTTATCCCCTACGCCCTTCACTAAATGCGGAGGAATATACCAACCTTTATTGGCAATAATCGCAGCGAAATTAGCCATCTTCAATGGACTAACCACTAACTCTCCTTCTCCGATACTCAAGGAATATATATTGGAAAATTTCCATGTATTTTCCCCCTTATAAACCTTGTTATAATACTCGACATTAGGGAGATTGCCCTTTTTCTCATTTCCTAAATCAACCCCCAATTTCCGACCAAAACCAAAATTGGCCACTAATTCGGACCAACGTTGGAGCCCCTGCGCAGACCTTTCAAACGTATTGCCTTCTGTATTGTCATATAAAATTTTACGAAATGCATGGTAAAAATAAGGATTACAAGACCACTGAATTGCATTATGTAAATCATTATGTGAGGTATTGTGTACATGACATTTGACAGGAGCACCTGCATGTGTAAAAACGGATCCCGTAGTCAAAATGCCCAACTGCAATCCGACCAATGCCTGCACAATTTTAAAGGTAGAACCGGGCCGATAATAAGCTGACGGTGGTCGATTGATTAATGGCTTTAAAGGATCTAGGGCCAATATTTGATAATATTTAGAAAAATTTCTGCCGGCCAATAAACTGGGATCATAAGACGGAGCGGAAACCATGCTCAAAATCTCACCCGTAGAAGGTTCAATGGCCACGACACTTCCCACCTTGTTCATCATTAAACTATCCGCATATTCTTGCAGTCGGATGTCAACACTCGTAAATAAATTTTGTCCGGCAACCGAGCTGACATCCAAATCACCGTGTCGATATTCCCCCTTTTCCACCCCATTGCTATTCACCATTCGATATTTCACCCCTCTTTGGCCCCGAAGTGCCTCTTCATAAAAAGCTTCCAAGCCCGAAATGCCCACATAATCACCTTGTCGGTAATAATCATCTTTTTGATCTTGCAATGAATTTGTATTTATTTCCGCCACATAGCCGAGCGCATTTGAAAGTGCCTTGGATTGATAGGTACGAAAGGCGGTCGTAGAAATAGAGAAGCCCGGATAATCAACCAAAGCATCTTGAATTTTAGCAAAGTCCTCCTTAGATAAATGCTTTAAAAACAGCGATGGTTTTACGCGGGAATAAGCCCACGCTTCTTTGGTCAATGTGTCAAAACGACCTTTGGTGATACCAAATAATTCACAAAAACGATTCGTATCTTTTACAACAGCTTTTCTAGGCGTGATGTATAAATCGTACACTGGAGTATTGTAAACAATCAACTTCCCAAAACGATCATACACTTCCCCCCTAAATGGTACTTGGATGATCTTGCGAATGGCATTATTATCTGCCGCTTTTTCATAGGTTGAGTCAAACATCTGCAGATAAAACGTTTTACCTATGAATATAAGCCCAATCAAAAGGAAAAATAAAAAAATGATAAGTCGGCGACCTTCTGGCACGTAAAAATTAGTTTATGTTACGGTAAAGCAATTTACGGAAATATTGTGATTTATTTGGGTAGGCTTTTGATCAAAGCATATAAAGAAATGGCGATGGATCCCAACGAAAATCCAATGGTACACCAAGGTTGCTGCAAAGCGAAATATCCATCCAAATATTGACCCAACCAAACACCTAATAAAATGGTCGCCAACATCTGAAAAGCCGCTCCAATAAATCGCTGATAAGGTTGCATGTGAATGGGTTTAAAATGTAAAGTTCAATATATTAAAATTTTGAAAATTTGTCACTGATTCGGGTATAATTTGCTCCGTTTCATATTTATAATTGTAAATTTGAAAATTGTTTAACGGGTTCCAATGCCGAGAATATTCATCTTCGTTTTTTTTGTCATGGCTACTTGGGCTTGTTCCCAACAAAGCACGCGTCCGGCAGCTAAGGCATTTCATAACATTAATGCAAAATACAATGCCATTTGGCAAGCAGATCGAGTATACAAAGAGCTAGTAACAAAATCCTGGGAAGAAAGAAATGAAAATTATTCCCTCCCCATGGGCATATTTCCTCCGATTGATTCAAGTTTTGGACAAGCGCATAGCAATGAAATCGGGAACTTGATCAGGAAAGCCTCGTTGGTGATAGACCGACATCAAAATTCCAAGTTTATCGATGACGCCTACCTCATCATTGGCAAAGGCCGACTTATCAAAGGGGACATTAAAAATGCGACCGAAACCTTCAAATACATTAACTCGATCGACCATGATGAAATAACTCAAGCGAGTGCCTTAATTTATTTGTACCAAATATACATTGACCAAAAAGATTTCGAATCGGCCTTAAACGTAGAGAATTTCATCAAAGAAATTCCATTAAACGCTTCCCACAAAACTGATTTTATTTTAAATAAGGCCTATTATCACCAAGTAAAAAATGAGATTCCTATCGCAGTTGCCCTACTGAATGAAGAAATATCGCATATCAAATCTAAGATTCAAAAAGCCCGCTTGCATTTTGTGTTAGGCCAATTATTTCAATCACAAGGGAAAAATAGCTTAGCCCAAGAAAACTTTAATCAAGTAAAAAATAATAAACCCACGTATGAGCTTTTATTAAATGCACAAATCGCGAGTAAAAAATTAACGGGTCAAGTCGGAGATTTAGAGAAAATGCTCAAGGAACCCAAAAATCTCGACAAGCAATCTGAGATTTACTTGGCCTTAGGTCAGATAAGTTATGCCAACAAAGACTTTGAAAAAGCGAGGGAATATTGGTCGAAGGCTAGCAACAACAATCCGAACAAAGGAGAATTATACTTAAAACTGGGACAATTATTTGTCAGTCCCCTAAAACGTTACCCACAAGCTGCCTTATACTTTGATAGTGCGGCCACGTTTTTAACATCCTCGCATGTCGAGTTTAATTCCGCTCAAAAATTAAAGAAAAATTGGGCCACTTTTAATCAATTAAATAACGTCATCATCGTGGAGGATTCTTTGCAAATCATGGGCAAAAAATCAACCGAAGAGTTAAGTCAACTGTATCAAAAATACGTGCTGGCTAAAACAAAAAAATTAGATTCGCTCCAGAAAAAAACGGAGGTCAAGTCCAATACAATTGCTACTTACACGAGAAGGCCGACAAGCCCTGAACAACAAAGTTTTTATTTTTATAATGACATGGCCAGGATTCAAGGCTCACAAGAATTCAATTTTAAGTGGGGAAATAGGGCTTTGGAGGACTTTTGGAATCGGAAAAATAAGAATGCGACTACTTCAGAAATTGTTTCTTCGTCGACCGCTGAGGTAAAAAAATCAAATGTCCTAGATTCAAACTCCGCGGTAACTGAGGATTCCTTGCAAAAATGGTTGGCTACTCTTCCAAGAGAGCCCCTTCAAATCACGAATTCAAATAAAAGAATTGAGCAATCCCTGTTTAAACTTGCCAAGTTTACAAAATTAGAAATTGGAATAGATGAATTGGCTAAAGCCAATTTGCTCAACTTATTAAATCGATTTCCCAGTACTGAATTTGAAGCGGAAAGCTTGTATTTACTCTATTTAACGAGCTCGAATGAAAAAAAGCTTTACCGAGAAAAACTAGCAGAAAGATTTCCTGATTCGTATTTCAGGCAATTAATTTTAAAACTAGAAACGGGAAATCTGAGTCTAAACAAGGAAGAAGAGGCACAAAAAGCATACGAAAAGGCTTATTATTTATATGTGGCCAGAGATTTTGACAGCTGCTATTCAAGTTGTCAAAATATTCAAAATAAATATCCAAATAGTAAATTGGAAGATAAAATTGTATTTTTAATGGCGCTTTGTAAAGGTGGAATTAAGGATATTAGCGAATATTCCATGCAATTGAAAAAATTCATTCAAATCTATCCGCAAAGTCCATTAAAACTTGAAGCAGATGCGCTTTTAAAAGCATTAAACCAAAACATCCGTTAACAATGCTCGAAACAGATCAAGGTAAATACAGTAAAATCATTCGATTCCTATATAAGTTTTTTATGATAGGTACCGTTGCCGGGATCTTGTTTGTGTTGGCTGTCAACTTTAATTTCCTTTGGTTATTTGGCGGAATGCCCAGTTTACAGGAATTGGAAAACCCGAAAAGCCAAGCAGCTTCCTTAATTATATCAGAAGATGGCCAAGAAATAGGGAAGTATTTTAGGGAGAATCGAAACCCACTTGAATTCGAACAATTACCCTTAAACATAGTAAATACGCTAATTTCCACCGAAGATGCGCGTTTTACTTCGCATTCAGGGATTGATTTAAGGTCCATGTTTCGAGTGGTATTTTCATTGGGAACAGCTGGCGGGGGAAGTACGATTACTCAGCAATTAGCTAAAAATTTATTTAATACGCGGTCGATGGAATTTGGGGAAGACGATCCGGTGTACATAGGCCTGCTAATGAAAGTAGATGGTTTGCGAACGGTCATCGCCAAAGTCAAAGAATGGATATTGGCCATACGCCTCGAAAGAAGGTATACCAAACAGGAAATCATGGCCATGTATTTAAATGAGGTTAGTTTTGGCAATAATGCGTACGGAATCCAAGTGGCTTGTCGGACTTATTTTCAAAAAGATTTAAAAGACGTTACAATGCCTGAGGCGGCAACTTTAATTGGCCTACTTCAAAACCCGTCCTTATATGATCCACGGGTAAGACCTGAAAAGACGATTGAACGAAGAAATACGGTCTTAGGTCAATTAGAGAAATATGAATTTCTTACCGAAGATGATTTACTAAAAATGCGGGAAGCCCCATTAAATCTTCATTATAAAGTAGAAAATCAAAATACAGGAGCCGCTCCTTATTTTAGAGAGGCCATTAGAATACAAGTTTTAGCTACTTTAAAAGAGATTAATAAAGATAGGCCCGAAAATCAGCAGCTCAACTTATACACTAGTGGTCTACGTATTTACACGAGCATTGACTCGCGTATGCAGAAATATGCGGAGGAGTCTGTCAGAGAACATATGCAGGCGGAACAAAAACTATTTTACTCGCATTGGCAAGGTCGGAATCCCTGGGTGAATGAAGAAATGAAGGAAATTAAGGGCTTTTTGAAAGATGCCATGAAGCGTACGCAACGGTATCGAGATTTAATGACTGCCTATGAAAATGACGAATTTAAAGTGTGGGAGGAATTGAACAAACCCATTAAAATGACCGTTTTTTCTTACCAAGGTGATATTGACACCACTTTCAGTTCCATGGATTCCTTGCGCTATTATAAAAAGATTTTAAACTGTGGTTTTATGGCCATGGATCCTACCAATGGCCACGTAAAAGCGTGGATCGGTGGAATTAATTATAAGTATTTCAAGTTTGACCATATTTCACAAAGTAGGCGCCAACCGGGTTCTACCTTCAAGCCATTTGTGTATGGAGCCGCGATAGAAAATGAAATCATTAATCCATGCGATGAGCTGGTGGACGAGCCGGTGACCTTTGGTGAAGAAGATGGTTTAACGGGGAGCACTTGGACACCACAAAATTCGGATGGTAAATTCTCCTATGAAAATTTAAAGATGCGCCGAGCGATGGGATTGTCGATCAATTCTATTTCGGCTAAGCTAATGAAGCAATTGGGGCCCGCTAAAATTGCCGAATTTGCACATAAATGTGGAGTGAATAGTCCTTTGAATGAAGTGCCCTCTTTATGTTTAGGTGCCTCAGAAGTATCATTATTAGATCAGGTGACGGGTTATAGCACCATGGTAAATGGTGGGGAAAAAACGGATCCTATTTTAGTATTAAAAATTACAGACAAAGTGGGTACGGTTTTAAGGGAATTTTCAGCGATAGAAAAAGCAGCAATAAAACCTGAAACGGCCTATTTAATGACTTACATGCTTCAAGGTGCGGTACACGAACCTGGTGGAACAGCTGAAGGATTAAAGCGAACCTCGATAGTTGCCGGAAACGAAATAGGAGCAAAAACGGGAACAACGTCCAATTATTCAGATGGTTGGTTTATGGGAGTTACTCAAAAAATTGTCGCTGGAGTTTGGGTAGGTGGTGATGATCGAAGTATTCACTTTAGAAATTTGGCCTTAGGACAAGGCGCTAAAATGGCCATGCCCGTTTATGCAAAATTCATGGAACGCGTGTATTCAGATGCGACATTAGCCATAGAAGGGTACCGAAAAATGCCATTCCTTAAGCCTGATAATTTTACGTTCGATTTTACTTGCAGCGGCAAAGTAGGACAAGATTCCTTAGCCATAAGCCAACAACCTGTTATTCAATAAATGCGGTATCTGTATTTTAGTTTAGTTTTTGTTTTGATATTTACAAGTTGCCAGTCAGGTACCGAATCTGAAGGGGAGGCGCTGGCGAAAAAAAATTGTGCTTCATGCCATAAATTTCCAGACCCTTCTCTACTAGATAAGAAAACGTGGAAAGAGGGTGTATTACCCGAAATGGCTTATCGATTAGGTGTTGGCAACCGCTTTGAATTACTGACCAAAATTCCTGAAGAACAATATGAAAGCGCCATCAATCTTGGCATTTATCCTGAAACACCCGAAATAAGCCAAAAAGACTGGGAGGCCATCGTTGCCTATTATGTTGAAAATGCACCGGAAAAGCCTTTGCCCCAAGCAAAAAAAGCAAATATCTCAGATGAAACATTGCACTTTTCAACCCGAGAAATTATTTATCCAGAGGAGCCAACAGGCGTGGTAACCTCGGTCACTTTTAATCCAAAACTGAAAGAAGTTTGGATTGGAAAAAGAAATCAAAAACTAGAGATTTTAGATGCCCAATTAAAAATTAAAAAAACGATCCCCACAGAAAGGCCTATCGTACATGCCAATTTTCATAACAATAAATCCTATTTTTTAAGTATCGGAAGAATGTCCCCTAATGACCAGAAATTAGGATCGCTCCTTATATTGAACCCCAAAAATGCATTGTCATTAGCCGCTGATTCACTGAAAAGGCCTGTTGACCTACAAATTTCAGACATCGACCAAGATGGCATAGATGATTTTGTGATTTGCGAATATGGTTTTGAAGCTGGAGAATTAATTTGGGTCAATGGAAAAACTAAGAAAAAAAATATCTTAAAAATTCAAGCTGGAACTAGAAATGTATCCATCAAAGATATGACAGGGGATGGATTGCCTGACATCTTGGTCCTTACCGCTCAATCCCGAGAGGGGGTTTCTCTGTTTATCAATAAGGGTGAGGGAGAATTTATGGAAAAACCCATTTTACTTTTTGATTCCGTTTATGGCTGCAGTTTTATGGAGGTGGTTGATTTTAATCAAGACGGGAAGAATGATATTATGATTACGAATGGGGATAATGCCGATTATTCAAAAACGCTTAAAAACTACCATGGCGTACATATTTTTTTGAATGATGGCCGAAATAATTTCAAGGAAAAATATTTTTATCCAGTCTACGGGGCTACTAAAACGATTGCAAGGGACTTTGACTTAGACGGTGATTTGGATTTGGCCATGATCGCCTTTTATGCGGAACCCATTATGCCTAAAAATGAGTCCTTTCTGTATTTTCAAAACCAGGGAAATTTAAATTTCAAAGTGAGTAACCTCAATATTCCTTTCGGCGGAAGATGGATGGTGATGGATGCCGGCGATGCAGACCAAGATGGAGATCTGGACATCATATTAGGTAACTTCCAATTTGGTGCTCCTAAAAAAGGAAAAGTAAAGCCCGGCCTACAGCTGAATTACATTGAAAATAAAATCCATTAAAAGGTTTTCATTAATTTGGCTCCTGCAGGTAAAAATGCTTGCCCGTTAGAACTCTGTCCTAAATAAGAACTTCCATACGTCCACTCGACCCTTTGCCTCTGTCCTTTAAATTGATACTCGAAACCTTGAATGCCCTTAGGGATATTCATGCGTGTCCATGTGTTACCCAAGCTCGTAAAAGCATGCATTTTACCGCGATTCTGACTAGCGATAAACGCTAAGCCTTTCTTGCCTAAATCAATGGATATAAGTGATTTGGCATCTTGGGGTACAAAAAGTCCTGACTGATCAAGGTAAGTAAATTTGCCCTTCCCATTTCCCAATAAAACACCGCCATTAGAAGCATCATATCTTCCCATGAAGACCTCATTTGCATAATTATTTCCTACATACATAATATCCAGATGACCATCTTGATTGATGTCTTTGACATGAATACCATTCATAGCTGAAATTTGTGCCATCATCGGCAAAGTATGGGTTTTGAATTTACCATCCCCTACATTTTCAATCCAAATAGAGGCGTTTTCTTGCATGGATATCTTTTCAGCTTTTTCTTTTTCTGTAGCAATGAAGAAATTTTCCTGCGTTATTTGACCAAAATCCTTGTAATAAACCCATCGTTGGCGCGTCTGATTTAGCATTTTATGTACATCGTCTTTCCCAAATAACGAAGCAGAGGCCATTTTGCCATCGGCCGTTTGAAAATACACAAATGGAAATAAATCATATACCCCATTGCCATCCAAATCCCCGTGCCAAATATCCACAGGCTGCTTGGAATTCGCTCTTAATAAGGTGTTTTTCCCCATATTTCCGGCTACATAATCCATGTCGCCGTCATGGTCGAAATCACCGCTAGACAAAGAAGTCCAAATTCCTGACAATTCCTCCAAACCCGTAGCCTTCAAAAGCGTAAAACGACCCCGGTCATTTTTCAATATTTTAATGTCTGAAAATTCTCCTGCGAGGATGATATCTTGCCAACCGTCTAAATCATAATCAGACCAAATTCCATCGCATATTAATCCTACGTTGATTAGGTCCTTGGCTAATGTCTGGGTAACGTCCACAAACTTAATATGTCCTTTAACGGATTCATTTTTTAACAAACGAGAAGTGGTCGATTTTGGATATTGAAAAGGCACATTTCGCCCTCCCACAAATAAATCTAAATCTCCATCATGATCAAAATCGGATGCTCGAACTGCCGCATTACTCTCCGTAAATATGGGCAATGATAACGCATCTAAGGTGAAATTACCTTTGCCATCATTGACATACATAACATCCTGAAAACTGGCCGCACCTAATTTGTCTTCATTGCCACCCCGAGCAATATACAGATCTAGATCACCATCTTGATCAAAATCAAGCAGCAATGAACCTAAGTCCTCACCTAATTTTTTGGGTACTGAAATACTTTTTTCTAAGGGTTTTGTATTAAACTTCCCAGCTTGATTTTGGACGTAAAAAATACCCGAATAGAACTTGGCCCCTCCTTGGAAAAAATCTTCCAAACCATCCCCGTTCACATCCCCAGCAGATAATCCAGGTCCTAATTGAGATAATTTAAAGGGCATTAAACTTTGGTAATTAAAGTCGATAAAGTCGTACTCTTGATGGACATCCACTAAATTAAGTTCATCAGAAATATCTTTTAATAAAGGCCTATTGGCGTCAAAAAGAGTTTGATACGGCTCTTTTGCTGCATCCATAGAAACCGTTAATATCTGGTCAATCCCCGGCTTCTTGATGACCTGCATTTTATCATTAGGCCATATAATGCGTATTTCCTTTAATTTACGCTTTGCCCCCAAACCAATATGAGCCACGGGCTCGACAGAGGAAAGGTAGCCACGATAAGGCGTATTTTCGTAATAAAAGCGTTCCCCATTTTCAAAAACACCTTCAATTTTGGCCCCGAAACCTTGGAGATTTTTTTGATCCCCTTTAAATTTAATGCGTAAATAATGCGATTTATCTGCCTGTTCCTCGCGCGAATTATTGCGGTATAAAAATGCTTTATCATTGATATTATTAACGATGTAATCGAGATCCCCATCATTATCTAGATCGCCATAAGCGGCTCCGTTGGAAAATGAAGGAATACTTAATCCCCATTTTTCAGTCACATCTTCAAAAGTGAGATCCCCTCGATTGCGGTACGCGTAATTACTTATTTTGATAACAGGAACTTGTTCCAACATCAAAGAGGAAGAAGACAATTGTAACGTATTAGCCCGATAAAGCATAAAATCACGATCCGTTACATCCCGCGGATATCCATTGGTCACAAATAAATCTCGGTATCCATCATTGTCGAAGTCGGCCAAAGAAGGACACCAGCTCCACTCACTTTCGGAAATCCCTGCCATTAAACTAATTTCATGAAAAGGTTTGCTGGAACCATCCGCCTGTTTACCAGAATTCAATTGCAACGTATTGCGCATGTATTGATACGTATACCCAAATTGATCACTATTAATATAGGTTTGGTAGTTGTTAGGTGGCGCTAATTGTTTCTTTCTTTCTGTATTTTTGGGCAACATATCTAAGGCTATGATATCAGCTAATCCATCATTATTGACATCCCCGACCTCATTCCCCATCGCTGTTAAACTGGTATGTTTAAAATAATTTTTGGAA
>CAMBGA010000045.1 GCA_945866095.1 Spirosoma fluviale | reverse complement strand
ATTTTCTTCCGTCATCATAATCGTCGTTGTTTGCGTTTTTACTAAACTAATTTTTCAAAAATACGCTCCATCGATACAGCATGGCCAATTTTCTCTTTTAGGTCTGCTATAGAAATGCGCTCCTGACTCATTGTGTTTCGATCACGGATCGTTACCGTTTGATCTTCCATCGTTTGATAATCAACGACCACACAATAAGGGGTACCAATTAAATCTTGACGAGTATAACGCTTGCCTATGGCGCCGCCCTCATCATACGTGGTATTAAAGGCAAATTTAATCTGATTCACTATTTCTTGTGCTTTTTCAGCAAGTCCATCTTTTTTAACCAATGGCAATACCGCTACTTTAACGGGGGCTATGGCCGGATGGAAATTCAAATATACACGTTGTTTTTCTTGTTCTCCTTCACCCACTGTTTCTTCTGTGTAAGCATTGCAAAGGATGGCTAAAAATAAGCGATCCGCACCTACCGAAGTTTCTACCACATAAGGGATGTAATTTTCATTGATTTCTGGATCGAAATATTGCTGCTTCTTCTTGGAAAGTTCTTGGTGACTCTTCAAATCAAAATCAGTTCTCGAATGAATGCCTTCCATTTCTTTAAACCCGAACGGAAATTTATATTCAATGTCGACAGCAGCGTTAGCGTAATGCGCCAACTTATCATGGTCGTGGAATTTTAGCGAATCAGCGGGTAAACCTATGGCCTGATGAAATTTCATTCGCGTCTCTTTCCAAGTCGCATACCAATCCATTTCAGTGCCTGGGCGAACAAAAAATTGCATTTCCATTTGCTCAAATTCACGCATTCTGAAGATAAAATTACGTGCTACTATCTCATTACGAAACGCTTTGCCTATCTGAGCAATCCCAAAAGGAATCTTCATACGGCCCGTTTTTTGAACATTTAGGAAGTTGACAAATATCCCTTGAGCCGTCTCTGGCCTTAAATAAATTAAACTTGCATCCTCAGAAACCGCTCCCACTTGCGTTGAAAACATTAAGTTGAACTGTCGTACTTCTGTCCAATTAGCCGTATTGGATACGGGACAAGTAATATTTTGATCGATAATGAGTTGGCGCACCCCCTCTAAATCTCCCGCATCTAAACATTTAGCCATGCTTTGCATCAATGCCTTAGCCTCGTCCGCTTTTCCTTGATCTTCCAAAAGCGCTGACCTGTCTTCTAATAAAGTATCTGCCCGATATCGTTTTTTGGAATCTTTATTGTCAATCATGGGATCATTGAAGGAATCCACATGGCCAGAAGCTTTCCAAGTTAATGGATGCATGAAGATAGAAGCATCAATTCCGACTACGTTGTCTTGCAACATGGTCATCGCTTTCCACCAAACTGTTTTTAGATTATTCTTTAATTCAACACCGTTTTGGCCATAATCGTATACCGCTTGAAGTCCATCGTAAATCTCTGAGGACGGAAAAACAAATCCATATTCTTTGGCATGCGAAATAATATCTTTTAAAGCTGAGGCTGTATCGGTCTTTTTATTTTCCATTCAATCAATCAAATTAGTCCGCAATTTACCGAAAAGAATGAAAGTTTGAGGCTTAGAATAGATTTTTCTTAATTTTGCATCAAATAAAATTCATGAAAAAAATTCTATGCATTCGATTTTCATCCATTGGAGATATAATCTTGACGACTCCGATCGTTCGTGCATTGAAAACTAACTACCCCGAAGCTGAAATTCATGTTGTGACAAAAGCTCAAAATATCCAACTTTGGGATGAAAATCCTCATGTTTTTGCCGTGCATGCCTATGAGGGAAGTATGTGGAAATTGGCCAATAAACTGCGAAAAATCGGTTTTGACGCGATTATCGACCTTCATAAAAATCTTCGTTCACATCTGTTATGTGCACTTTTATTTAAATGGCCTTTTCAAATTAACAAATTTACGGCTGAGCGAAAATTGCTGGTCAAAAAGAAAATTAATCATATACCTAAGAAACATTTAGTGGATCGGAATTTTGATGCTTTGAAATCCGTCGGAATTGAGAATGATCAAAAGGGTTTAGATTTTTTCATACCCCAAAATCAAGAAATTAATCCTGCTGATCTTGGTGTTAAAGGGAGATACATTGTGTATGCCATCGGTGGCCAACATATTACCAAGGTGCTTTCTTATCCCAAAATGATCGAGTTATGTGATCAAATTGATGCCCAAATTGTGTTGATCGGGGATGCATGGGATGCACATTACGGTTATCGATTATCGACCTTGTTTCCTGAAAAAGTAATTGATTATTGCAATAAAACGACCATCGCACAATCAGCAAGTTTGATGCGTCAGGCAGAGTTTGTCATCACGCATGACTCGTCGATGATGCATATTGCTGCCGCCTTGAAAAAGAAAATATTTGTCATTTGGGGCAGTACGCACATTGATTTTGGCATGTATCCTTATCAAACTGAATTTGTTTCTATATCAAATGAGGATTTGGCTTGTCGGCCTTGCACGACTCAAGGGACTAATTTTTGCCCTCTTTATCATTTTGATTGTATGAATAAAATATCTTTGGAACCCATTATAAGCGCTGCAGCATCTTTATGAAAAATGTATCATTTGCCTTAATCCAATTATCCTGCGACGAAGATCAGTCAAAAAATACAGAAAAAACATTTTCTGCGATTCGTAACGCGGCATCTATGGGAGCCCAAGTTATTTGCCTTCAAGAATTATTTCATTCGGTCTATTTTTGTTACGAAGAAAATCCTTCTTTCTTTGATTTAGCGCAAACAATTCCTGGTCCGTTGACCAATCAATTGGGAGATTTAGCGAAAGAGTTAGGGGTGGTAATCGTCGCATCCATGTTTGAAAAAAGAGCAGCGGGTATTTTTCATAACACCACAGCGGTGATTGATGCAGATGGCCAATTCCTTGGAAAATATCGTAAAATGCATATTCCAGACGATCCTGGGTACTATGAAAAATATTACTTTACACCGGGCGACCTAGGGTATTTAGTGTTTGACACGCAATATGCCAAAATAGGTGTGCTCATTTGTTGGGATCAATGGTATCCTGAGGCGGCCCGTTTAACGGCCTTGAAGGGTGCTGAGGTTTTGGTCTATCCCACGGCGATTGGTTGGGATTTAGAGGAAAAAAACAACGAAATAAACCGAGAACAATATCAGGCTTGGCAGACCATACAGCGTTCACATAGTGTGGCCAATGGAATTCCAGTGGTTTCTGTAAACCGGGTAGGGGTGGAGCATGGACAGCAATTTTGGGGTGGAAGTTTTGTTTCCAACGCTTTTGGTCGTGTCATTTTCCAAGCATCTCACGATCAAGAGGAAATAGCTATTGTGGCTTTAGACGTGGATTCCAGTGAATATTACCGGAAAACATGGCCATTTTTTAGGGATCGTAGAATTGATTCCTATGGCGATATCACAAAACGGTTTAATGATTAATTACTCAATTAGATCCCCTAAAAACATTAGGTAAGGAGCGCCTGGACCAGCGTCTATGTCCTTAAATCTGTGATAATTACCTGAAATCAGGTTTAATAAGGTCTTTTTTAGTCTTTGCCAACGAGCCTTCGGAAGTTTTGCTCGTCGATTATAATATTCGATTTTGGTATCTAAAGGCTCGAAGGATTGATTTGGAAATTTTTCGGCAATCGCAATTTTCAACTGACTTAAGTAATTCAATCTTTTTTCATAGGGACCTACTTTTTCTGAATGTGGCCTTTTCATCCTTTCCCAAAGGGTAGGAGGAGTTCCTTGAAAACCTAATACACCTACTTGTTGCTCAGAATGTTGGCGATATTGTACGTAAGAAGCCGGTATAAATGAAATTTTATTTTCTAACGATGCAGCAATGCCCATCCATGCGTCATGCAAAAAATAACTGGGCATATTGGAAGGGAAAGGAGATATTTTAGTAAAAAATGATTTCCTTAAGCACATGGTGCAACCTGTGACCCGATTTCCATCTAATAATATTTCTAAGGATTTTCCCGCTTTCCACTCATTTTGTTGTTTTTCTCTGAATCGAAAGGTAGACCAAAGCTTCTTGCCTGATATTTGGCCAAATTCATCCACCAACACAGCATCCGTGAATGCTACGTCAATTTCAGGTCTTTGATTTAAATACGTGACAATACGTTCAATTTTTTGACTGTCCCAAAAATCATCTTGGTCAGCAGGAAAAATATAATCTCCCGTACAAGTAGATATCGCTTTTTCGAAATTGCGGTAGGTCCCTAATCGAGTTGCATTTTGATGAATTTGCATGGGCAATCGATCCTTGTACTGCAATAGGATTTCCATGGTTTTGTCGGTTGAACCCTCGTCAAAGACCACAAGTTCATCGATCGGCATGGTTTGGTCGACCAAACTTGCCAATTGAGTTCTTAGGAATTTCTCCCCATTAAGGGTACAAAGTGCAACTGATATTCTCAAAACAATCTCTTTTTAATGGGCTTCAAGCCAGTTGGCTCCCACGCCAATTCCCGTTTCCATCACAACGCCCAAATCTAATGCATGACACATAATGTCATTTATTTTGTCACGAAGGTAATTAATTTCAGGAATATGTGCATCAAAAACCAATTCATCATGCACAGTTAAAATCATTTTGGACTTCAATTTTTCTTTTTCTAAGAAATTCTGAATCTGTATCATGGCGACTTTGATCATATCTGCGGCTGAACCTTGAATAGGAGCATTGATCGCATTTCGCTCAGCAAATCCCCTTTCATTCATATTAGCTGACATGATATCGCGCAAATACCTTCGTCTACCCAAGACCGTTTCCACATACCCTAATTCCTGAGCCGTGTGAACGCAGGTATCCATATATGTTTTTACCTTGGGGAATTCTACAAAATATTGGTCGATAATTTCTTTTGCCTCAGTTCTCGATATAGCTAATTGGCCCGCCAACCCAAAGGCCGAAACCCCATAAATAATTCCAAAATTGACTGTCTTAGCTTTTCTACGCATATCGGAATTAACCTCTTCCAGCGGAACATGAAATACTTTAGCCGCGGTAGCTTTATGTACATCTAAGCCGTTGTTAAATGCTTCCAGCATCGAATCATCTTGCGAAAAAGCAGCCATAATCCGTAATTCTATTTGCGAATAATCAGCAGATAATATCTGGTATTCTTCGTTTCTTGGGATAAATGCTTTTCTGATTTCACGACCCCTCACCGTTCTGATGGGGATATTTTGCAAGTTGGGATCCTTAGAAGACAACCTTCCTGTGGCTGTTACCGCCTGCATAAATGAAGTGTGAATCCGACCGGTTTTGCTTGAAATCAATTCGGGTAAGGCATCTACGTAGGTCGACTTTAATTTTTGGAGTTCACGGAAATCTAAAATGAGGGAAGCGATGGCATGCTCCGATTCCATTTTAGAAAGAATTTCTTCTCCCGTCATGTACTGACCCGTTTTTGTTTTTTTCGCTTTCGGATCTAATTTTAATTTTTCAAATAAAATCTCCCCTAATTGCTTCGGTGATGCGATGTTAAATTCTTGTCCCGCCGCCTCATAAATTTTTTGTTGGACCGCTTTTGAATCAACCTCCAATACTTTAGACATTTCTTTCAAAAATGGAATGTCTAAATTAACGCCCTCTCTTTCAATCGATGATAATACACGCGATAGTGGCATTTCGACCTCCTGTAAAAGCGTTATGGCCTTAGGGTTTGAGGTAAGTTTTTGGTCTAAAATGGGTTTTAATTGGAGGGTAATATCAGCATCTTCAGCGGCATATTCCTTGACAGCCATTACATCGGCATCCCTCATATTTCCCTGCTTGATTCCTTTTTTGCCGATTAAACTTTCGATCGACATCGGTTCGTAGTTTAAATAGGACATGGCCATAGCGTCCATATTATGACGTTTTTCGGGCTCGATTAGGTAATGGGCCAACATCGTATCATAGATATCTCCTTTGATTTTGATGCCATAATTGGCCAATACACTCATATCATATTTGATATTTTGTGCAATTTTTTGAATGGCTTCATTGGCAAAAATTTCCTTGAATAGGTCAACTTGCTTTTGGCATTCTTCTTTGTTTTCAGGAAAGGGTACATAAAATGCTTCAGCTTTTCGATAGGCAAATGACATTCCCACAAGCTCCGCTTCCACAACGGATAAGCTAGTTGTTTCCGTATCAAAGCAAAATGAACTTTGTCGGGCTAAAAAACCGATCAGCGATTTGATGGCTGCTTCCCCCTGAATTAAATGATATTGATGTTTAGTGTTTTGTAAGTTGTTGAAACTGAAATTCGCGGGCTCGCTAACGCTCTCGTCTATACTTTTACCAACCTCATTTGTTTGTGGTGCAGCAGATATGGCAAACATATCCATTTGGTTTGTATCTTTCTTAGGCGCCATTTTAGGTTCTGCACTGGGCGCTGGGCTGTCTTCTCCTAAAATTCTTTTCCTTAATGTTCTAAATTCTAACTCGTCTAGTAGAGGTTCTAAAAGTGCACGATTAGGTGGCGTGGCCAATAATTTCTCCTCTTCATATTCGATCGGAACTTCACATAAGATACGCGCAAGGTGTTTTGATAAGATTCCTTGCTCCCTAAAATTGATTAAATTCTCTTGTAATTTTCCTTTTAAAAGATCCGTATTTTCCAACAAATTCTCTAAAGACTCAAATTCTTCCAATAGTTTTTGTGCCGTTTTTTCACCGATTCCCGGAATTCCTGGAATATTATCCACAGCATCTCCCATAAGGCCGAGCATGTCGATGACTTGGTCTACATTTTTTATATTCCAACGTGCGCAAACTTCTTTGGGACCTAAAACTTCAACCCCCTTTCCCATGAATGCGGGTTTGTACATTTTGATTCGTTCTTCTACTAATTGACCATAATCTTTATCTGGGGTCATCATGTAAACGACCATTTCCGGATTTTCTTTGACTGCTTTTTTGGCAATGGTCCCGATGACATCATCCGCTTCATAGCCATCTAAAATCAAAATGGGAATATCTAAAGCTTCTACAAATCGCTTTACATAGGGAATTGCAATCGTGATGTCTTCAGGTTGCTTCTCGCGTTGTGCTTTGTATGGAGTATATTCGATGTGTCGAAAAGTAGGAGCGGGGGTATCAAAAGCTACGCCTAAATAATCAGGTTTTTCTTTTTGAATGACTTCTAAAATGGTATTGGCAAAACCAAAAACGGCACTGGTATTCATTCCTTTTGACGAAATTCTGGGTGTTTTAGCAAATGCAAAATGAGCTCGATAAATGAGTGCCATTGCATCAAATAGGAATAATTTTTTCATAGATTTTTACTAAATTTGTTGGTCTTTACCTTGAGTAAAGATATGAAATAAATTATCGAATATGAACTTAGCTGAACTCAGAATCAATTATCAAAAAGGAGAATTATTGGAATCTTCGGTGGATAAAAATCCTTTTGAACAATTTAAAAAATGGTTTTCTGAGGCGAAAGATAGTCAGGTGCCAGAACCCAATGCCATGCATGTGAGCACCATAGGAGAAAATGGGATGCCAAATGGACGTGTCGTGTTATTGAAAAATGTAGGCAAGGGATTTTCATTCTATACGAATTATCGTTCAAGTAAAGCTGAGGCATTAGATAAGCATCCTCAGGCATGTATCACTTTTTTTTGGGCAGAATTAGAACGCCAAATTCGAATTGAGGGCATCACCCAAAAGGTAGATTCAGCCACCGCTGAAATATATTTCAAAAATAGACCTCGTGCCTCCCAATTGGGCGCTTGGGTTTCCGAACAAAGCGCTCGCATTGAATCCCGTGATATTTTAGAATCGACTTTTAAGGAATTAGAAGCCAAGTATGAAGGTCAGGAAATACCCAAGCCACCACATTGGGGCGGTTTTGAATTGATTCCCTCTTATTTTGAATTTTGGCAAGGACGTACTTCTCGATTACATGATCGAGTGATATATGAGTTGGAAGGAGAAAATAACTGGAAAATAGGCCGACTAGCGCCTTAATGTCAACTAAATAAATTCTTTACTTGCATCGTCTTTTGGCTTTGAAAGCCTTCTCCATATTTTACGCCTATTTTATGGCCCATTTCTTGGGCTCTTGCTTGAATAAAAGACAAGAAATCGGGATTTGAAATATAGGAATTGGGTTCCATGGATGTTGGATCAAAAAACTGGCTTTTAAATGCTCGGATCGATTGTTCTTTAGTTTCCCAATGTTCGGTAATATCAATCACAAAATCCGGCGCTAAATATCGGTCTTGGATATAATGATATAGATGTTTAGGACGCCAAGCAGATTGATCTAGTTTTGATTGGGAATCAATCGTGTTGATCATTCGGAGTCCTGATAGAAAACATGCGTCGATGGCCAATTTAGCGCCTTTTCCGTGGTCAGGATGCCTATCTTCGAGTGCATTGGCTAATACTATCTCAGGTCTGTAACGTCTGATTACTTCCATTAAGATTAATTGGCTTGCTGGGTCATTTTGGAAAAAACCATCAGCTAATCCCAAATTTTCCCTCGCATGCAATCCTAAGATTTTGGTTGCTTCATTCGATTCTTGTAAACGGATTTCAGGAGTACCCCTTGTACCCATTTCGCCTCTGGTAAAATCGACAATGCCGACCTTTTTTCCTAGCGCGATGTAGGATAGAATAGTTCCAGAGCAGCTTAATTCCGCATCATCAGGATGCGCGGCCATAACCAAGATATCCAGTTTTATAGCCATATCAATGAATTCTTAAACGTCTTCCTGCTCGAATGGTTGACGACAATCGCAAACCATTTAATCGGGCTAATTTAGAAACGGACATCCCGGCTCTTTGAGCAATCGAATACAACGAATCTCCATTACGAACTCTAGTCCAAGCTTTCCGTCTTGTTCTAATTTTTTCCCCAGCACTTCCATATTCGTTTTTGAGCGATAAAGCTCGGGTATTAAATGTTTGAGCCGTAATCAGTAAATGATCAGACAAAGGTTCACCGGTACCAAAATTAAATACTTGGTTTGGGTTAAATGGGTTTCCTTCAAAACGAGTCTCAAAATGCAAATGTGAGCCTGTACTTCTACCCGTATTTCCACCTAAACCTATTTCATCCCCAGCTTTGACAAACGTACCTGCTTCTAAGGATTGCTTGGAAAGGTGTCCATAAAGCGTTTCCAGTCCATTGTAGTGTCTGACCACCATAAACTTTCCATATCCACCCCAGTCGACACTCGCCATCCGAACAATTCCATCAAAGGCTGAATAAACCGGGTATCCCGTTTCTAAATCTAGATCGACTCCTGCGTGCAATCGACCCCAGCGAGGACCAAAAGGACTTGTTTGTTTGATAGAAGCCAATGGAGCGGACCAATTCTTGCCAGTGGCTAAATTATATAATTCCAAATCAATGGGTTCATCAAAATCCTTAGCATTGATATCATAGGGATCGATACTTTGCGTATCCCAAATCGAATAATAAGAGGCAACAGAAACAAAATCTTCACTTCCTTCCGGTGCATTTTCTTCTTCAATTTCCACCACTAAGGCTTCTCCTTCGTCGATCGATGTCGTGTCAAAATTACTTATGGTCTTATTAATGATTTTTAAAGGCTCGTATTTTCGCTCTTGCATCTCTGAACCTCCTAAAGCAGTAGACCCGGACTCCGATTCAGTCCTAAACTGTAATGGAGGCAACTCGTCTAAATCACTCTTTTTCGTTTGTTCTTGATACAGTTGGGCCTGACTTTTATTTTCAATTTTAGTGTTCTTTTTAAACAATTTCTTTTCCTGTGCTTTTGACAAAAAGCAAGGAAATAAAAAGATCACACCTAAAAAAAATATTTTAAAATTCATCAAAATGATTAATGTAAATGATTAGCGGCTAACCACCTTTCCGCGTCTAATGCGGCCATACAACCTGTTCCAGCAGCGGTTACTGCTTGTCGGTAGGTCGAATCTTGCACATCTCCGCAAGCAAATACGCCTTCCACATTGGTTCGAGTACTTCCTTTTTCCGTGATTAAATATTCTTGATTATCCATGGCTAACACATCTTTAAAAATGGACGTGTTGGGTTGATGACCAATTGCGACAAAAAATCCTGTCAAGGCAATTTCTTCGGTAGCTCCACTCACTCTATTTTTTAGACGAATACCTGTCACGCCTGTTGAATCCCCTAATATTTCTTCGGTCTCTGAATTCCAATGAATTTCAATTTTGGGATTATTTTTCACACGATCTTGCATGATTAAAGAAGCTCTCATCTGATCTCTGCGCACAATCATGTGAACTTTGGTACATAAATTAGCCAAATAACTTGCTTCTTCGGCAGCTGTATCGCCCGCTCCTACCACGGCCACGATTTGATTTTTATAAAAGAATCCATCACAAACTGCGCAAGCTGAAACGCCCAAGCCATTATAGGTGGTTTCTCCTTCTAAGCCAAGCCACTTAGCCGAAGCTCCAGTAGCTATAATTATGGATTCCGCTTCAATTTCATCGCCATTGTCAATCCAAACTTTTTTTGGCTGAGAGGTGAAATCCACTTTTTCCGCTAATCCATGGCGAACATCCGTTCCAAATCGCTTGGCTTGATTTTCTAAATCAATCATCATGGTAGGCCCATCCACACCCGTTGGATATCCCGGAAAATTATCTACTTCGGTGGTTGTGGTCAACTGTCCTCCCGGTTGGCTCCCCATGTACATCACAGGATGCAAACCCGCACGGGAAGCGTAAATAGCAGCTGTATAACCTGCAGGACCCGAGCCTATAATTAAACACTTGATTTTTTCTGACATAAAGTTTGAAATTGAGGCAAATAAATAGCTTGCAAAATTCGGTAAAACTGAGCAGAATCCCAAACGATGTTTTATTATCAATAATTATTACTTTTGCCTAAGCCAATTATTAACGTATGAAAAAGAATAATATTACATCAAACCTCACTTTCTGGGTCCTCCTTTCCATCGTTATTGGTGTTATTGTGGGTCATTTTCGACCCGACATTGCTTTGTACCCTGTATTTGAAAAGAAAATTAATTATTCCCTGCTCGGAACCGAAATTTCTTTTGGGCCTTCTTTAAGTGAAATGTTTAGTGGGATATTTATCAGTTTAGTCAAACTATTTATTCATCCAATCATTTTCTTGACGATCAGTTTGGGAATTGTCAATATGGGTAATTTGAAAAAAGTAGGCCGAGTGGGTGGAAAGGCATTATTATATTTTGAAGTAATCACGACTTTGGCTTTAGTTATCGGTTTGGCAGTTTCTAAATTTCTCCAACCAGGAATAGGGGTTATCCGGGATGATGTCGCTGGTGGAGACATTTCAAAGTATACTCAGAAAGCTGCGGATTTTAGTTGGCTCATGTTTTTAAAAGAAAATTTCACGATTCAAGTATTGATTTTCTCTCTGATTTTTGGTGTCCTATTGACTTTTATTACTCGAAAGGCAAAAATGATTTCAGGCATGCACCAAGCCTCAGATTGGGTTTTCAAAGGTTTACATTTTATCATGTATTTAGCTCCATTGGGCGCTTTGGGAGGAATGGCTTTTACGATAGGAAAGTTTGGTATTCATTCTTTATTGCCCCTCGCTAAATTGATGATCTCTGTTTACATGACCATGGGAATATTTGTTTTCGTCGTTTTAGGCTTTGTGATGCGTAGTTGCGGCGAACGAATTTGGAGCTTTTTGAAATTCATTAAGGAAGAATTATTAATTGTATTGGGCACATCTTCTTCTGAAGCAGCTTTACCGTCTTTGATGAAAAAATTAGAGAAAATGGGCTGTTCCAAATCGGTGGTAGGTTTAGTGGTTCCAGCAGGATATTCGTTTAACCTAGATGGAACAAGTATTTACCTATCCATGGCTACCTTGTTTTTAGCGCAGGTATATGGCATCGATTTATCCTATGGCCAATTATTGACCATCATTGGAGTTTTAATGGTGACTAGTAAGGGTGCCGCTGGGGTGACGGGCAGTGGATTTGTGGTGTTGGCATCGACCTTAACCGCACTCCAAGTCATACCCTTGGAGGGCTTGGCGCTGTTATTGGGTGTGGACCGATTTATGTCAGAAGCCCGAGCCATTACTAATTTTATAGGCAATGGGGTAGCCACTGTATGGATTGCCAAGCATGAGAAAGAATTTATGGCACCCGCAGCCGAAATTAAGGATTAGGTTTCATCCAATCTTCCCGCAATTTAATTTGCTTTCTTGATGGCAAAATCAGTTCATTAATGGATTTTCTACTCGATTGGATCGTCAACTGAAAAGGGGCGACTAATTTAATCGTTTCAAATCCTCCTTTGTCATTAGACCGGGCAATTTCTAAGGTTAATAAATCACCAGGTTTGATTTTTGACAAAACTTGTTGGGTATTTTTGACAAAATTAGGTAGGTCAACCGGCAATTCATTTACAGAAACCAGTTCGTCTTTAGCTTTTAATTGGAGTGCATTCCCAAATGGATTAACACCTAACTCGCTTCCAATAAACGCTCTTTTTGTTTCTGAATTAATGTTAAGTGTTTGAAAATCAAATCCTAAAGTTTTGACTGTGTCTTTTTTATTCGGATCAATTTCATATCCAATGCTATTAAGCCAATCATTTAATGGGATTTTTTTGTTTCCTGCCACGTAGTTATTGAAGTATTCTTTTAGGCTGGGAATCTTGGTTACTTCAATTAATTGATCAAACAATTCATCGTCTTTAAAGGATTTATTTGGACCATAAATTTTGGCTAAATCTTGCATCATTTGTTGGGTTCCATAGGCTCCATTTGATTCCTTTCTCAACAACAAATCTAGTCCAAAACCTAATAAAGCTCCTTTTTGGTATACATTGCTATATTGATCTTTATAGGTATCTAATACCTTTTTGCTCATGTCGGTAAAGGGGATCTTATCGTCAAATTGCATTTGCATCGTCTCCCATTTTTCCTGTATGGTTTGCATGAATTGAGGCAATGTGACAAGTCCATATTTCAATTGCATATGGTGCGCCGCATATTCAGTTAGGCCTTCATATAACCATAAATGTTTTGACATTTTGGGTTGGTTAAAATCAAAATTCCCAATCTCCTCCGAATGAATATTTAAAGGGGTTACAATATGGAAAAATTCATGCGCGCAAATGTCTAAAATAGTTTGGCCTAAACCTGTAATATCCCCTTCAGGTAAATAGTAAAAAGACGATTTTGCGTGTTCTAGTGCACCATAACTGCCATTTTTCAGGTTGTCCGATAAAATGATCAAAAATGCATAGCGTTGGATAGGTAAATTACCTCCTAAATAGTTTTTTTGAGCCTCTAAAAGCGGTTTAATTTTTTGTGCTATTTCCTCTGAGATTAAGGTTTTGTTGGGACTAAATAAGGAAATAACGATTTCTACATTACCTATTTTAAGTAGGGTCGTATCAGCTTTCGCGTACATGAAAGGGGAATCCACGATTTCGTAGTATGAATTTGCCTTGAAAATATCTTGGGTGGGACTGCTTTTAATGTCGCTTTTCAACGAGGAAGTTCCCACCATAAACGTGGGTTTATTAATTTCTAATTCGATTTTATTTTTTTCAAATCCTTTGAAATAGCCTAAAAATCCATGTGTATTTAAGGCAAACAAAGTATCTTTTTGAAAGGAAGTTCCCGCGGGTTCAAACACATATTCGCCGTCAATTTCCGGGCTATCCCACGTGTCATCTACTTGGTATGTAATACGAGTTAATTTACCTGCATTTTTAATTTGGTATTGATTCACATTCTTTTTTACGACCGATAAACTTTTTCCCTGTGCATCAAAGGCTTGTAAATCACTTATAAATCTCCCAAAGTCGTAATTGGCATATGTACCCGGAACGATTTTAGGGAAGAAAAAGTCAATTTGATCTTGCTTGAATTTGGGTGTTTTTACTTGGACACTTAATTTATCGTTGGCGAGTTTATTCAAATCAATGGAATAACCGATGGAATTTTGTCCAGATAAGTAAATGCTGATGAATAGCAACGAAGCGATGAATAGATATCGTACGTTTTTAGCTTTTGTAATTGATTGCATCTTTGGGTTCTATTTTTTTGATAAATAAGGTAGGTATGGTGATGGTTAGGGCGACTAATAGACATGTGCCTACATTGACATATAACCAGGTAGGTGTATCCCAAAGTATGGGTACGGAGTTCATATAGTAATTTTCGGGATCTAATGGGATCAGTTTATAGGTAAATTGAACGTAGCAAAAAAGAATGGCGATGATATTCCCTATCAATAATCCTCTGAGCAAGATAAAGAAACCATTCCACCAAAAAATGGTTCTTATTTGTTTTTGTGAGCTCCCTAATGCTTTTAGCAAACCCACCATGGGTATTCTTTCCATGATTAATACCCAAAGTGTGGCAATGAGGTTAAAGCAGGCGACTACGAGCAGCAGGGAAATAAAGATGACAATGTTGCGGTCCAACATATTCATCCAGTCAAACAGGGATGTATACAGCTCTTCAATGGTCTCTAATTTCCATTCGGTGGGCAAATCCTTTTCTAAATAATAGGCCGATTGGTTCAAGTCAGCACCTTTTTTAAGAATGATTTCATAACTACCTAGGGAATCAGAACTCCAGCCATTCATTTTCCCTACCCAATCGCGATCCGCTAGAATAAAAATTTTATCTAATTCATCTAATCCCGTTTCATAAATCCCGGTTACGTTAACTTTTCGGGGTCGCTCCGGTTGGCTTAAGAAGTATAATATTAGACTTTGATTGATGCTGGTTTTTAATTGTTTGGCCAGAATCTGGCTAATGATTACATCTTGAGAATTTTTAAGGTAGGGGAGACCTTGGATAAGATTTTTTTTGATTTGCGCCTGCGGCATATCCTGACCAATACCTTTAATAACAATTCCTGCTAGTCCCGTTTTACCTACGAGTATACCTGGTTTCTGAATGTGGGATTGGATATGATCGATGTAGGATAGTTGAGCCACGGACTTTTCCCAAGCCGTGTTTTTATAAATCGGACTCTCTGAAACCGAATGATTTCCACTGAGTTTACTAACGCGTATGTTTCCTGAAAAACTTGTTAATTTTTCCTGAATGGCTGATTTAAAGCCAAATAGAATGGAGAATGCAATCAGAATAATGCTTATGCCTAGTGATATCGTTCCTATGCCCACGAACGTGACGGTCTTAGAAAATGAAGTTTCTTGTGTATTTCTAATCCGACGAGCTACGAATAAGGGGAAATTCATTTTTAAATCACAAGTTTATAATGCTAAAAAAATATCTGATATTTGACCTGATATTTTAACACGCAAAGAAAATGCTATTGCTTCGATTCTACAAGCTAATCTTGTTATTGTTCATTTTTTATTCATTGCCAGGCCAACAA
This sequence comes from Spirosoma fluviale, assembly GCA_945866095.1. GTDB lineage: Bacteria > Bacteroidota > Bacteroidia > Cytophagales > Spirosomataceae > Aquirufa > Aquirufa fluvialis_A. The sequence goes on along the minus strand of CAMBGA010000045.1, from coordinate 1,136 downwards.
ACTGGCAATCCGATGCCAGGTGCTTATTCCACAAGATCGTATGTGCATTTATTGAAGGACAAAAAGGTAGCCCTGGTTGTTAACCACACTTCGGTTATATTAAAGACACATTTGGCGGATAGTTTATTGGCTTCCGGCATTCAAGTCACTAAAATTTTCGCTCCAGAACATGGATTTAGAGGAAGCGCAGATGCGGGCGCACATGTGGACGACAGTGTAGATCAAAAAACAGGATTGCCCATTGTTTCCTTATATGGATCGCACAAAAAGCCTACCAAGGAGGATTTGAAAAATGTGGAGATGGTAGTTTTTGATATTCAAGATGTAGGCGTTCGGTTTTATACCTATAGTTCTACGCTTCATTATGTGATGGAGGCCTGTGCTGAAAATAAGGTGCCATTGCTCATTTTAGATCGCGCAAATCCCAATGGACATTATGTCGATGGACCCGTTTTGGATCGTCAATTTGCCTCATTTGTAGGCCTAAATCCCATTCCGATTATACATGGTTGCACGCTGGGAGAGTTAGCGAAAATGATCAACGGCGAAGGTTGGTTAGCGAATCAAGTAGTTTGCGATTTGAAAGTTATTCCGGTGCAGAATTACACGCATGATGCTTTTGTGCACATTTCGATTCCTCCATCCCCTAATTTACCCAATGATCAATCCATTGGATTATATCCTTCACTTTGTCTGTTTGAAGCGACGCCCGTCAGTATTGGCCGAGGAACTAAAACGCAATTCCAAGTGGCTGGAATTCCTTTGGAAGGCGCGGGAGATTATCAGTTTACGCCTGTGCCTATGGCCGGGGCAATGGATCCGCCCCAAAAAGGTAAACTTTGTTTTGGGTTTAATTTGACTACGGTACCTGTGCGCCAATTGGGTTTCAGTTTAAAATATTTGCTTTATTTTTTCAATAAAATGGGTAAAAGTGAAAGCTTCTTTTCGAGCCCATCTTTTTTTGATAAACTGGCTGGGACAGATACCTTACGCAAGCAAATGCTAGCTGGCCAAACGGAAACTCAAATTCGTGCTACTTGGGAACCCGCTTTAAAAGTTTATTCTCAAATGCGCTTACGTTATTTATTATACAAATAGATTTTTCCAAGGGAATAATCGGTTTTTGACTGAAATTT
>CAMBGA010000044.1 GCA_945866095.1 Spirosoma fluviale | reverse complement strand
CCGCCTTTCTTTAATTGCCAACCGTCAATGATGTCTCCATTGAGAATTAACTGATGACAAGAATTTGCTTTGAGGAATTCGTTGACTTCCGCAGCCTTAGCTCCCTTGCTACCCAAGTGCAAGTCGGAAACAACAATCGTTTTGTAAGTGGGCTGTACTTTGCGACCCATATGTTCGAATTTGGTAGCCCAAAGCTATTAATTCAAAATAACCGAATGGTTAACAAAACGTTAAGAGTGGGTAAATAAATAAAAAACTGATGCTTTACTAAATTTTTGAATTTAGTAAAGCATCAGTAGGTAAATTTTAAATATAGTCTAATATCAATTAATCGATATTCGCGATTTCTAATTTAGGAGCAAGGGTATAAATGATTGCCCAGGCGATGATATAGGCACTTCCGCACATCAAAAAGATGATGTTATAGCCATCATTGATGTTGCCTAATAACTTATATTTATCTAATAAAATACCGACAATAAAAGGAAAGAAAATACCTCCTACCGAACCTGCCATTCCTCCAATACCAATAATGGAACTAACGGCTTTTTTAGGAAACATGTCTGTCGCTATAGAGTATATGTTGGCACTCCAAGCCTGATGTGATGCCGCAGCCAACGAAATTAATGCCACGGCTTGCCAGATATTATCACAATAGCGAGCTAACATAATTGGCACCACGGAAAGGGCAAATCCCAGCATGGTAAATTTGCGGGCCTTAAATGAAGGCCAACCTTTATTAATTAAATAACCAGAAAGCCATCCTCCCCCAATACTACCAATGGTCGTTGCGGTATACACAATGATTAATTCTAAACTTGGCTTTTTTAAATCCAACTGGAAGCGCTCAGAGAAATACGAAGGCAACCAGAATAGGAAAAACCACCAGATTGGATCTGTAAACATTTTACCAAAAACGAACGCCCAAGTTTGTCTAAACCCAAATAATTTAGCCCATTTAACAGGCTCTTGGTTCTCATCTTTTTCTTCTTTATCCGCATGGATATAATCAAATTCTTCTTTTGAAAGGGACTTGTGTTTGGAAGGTACCTCATAATAGAACCACCAAAAGATCAACCAAACAAAACCAATAGCTCCCGTAGCGATAAAGGCCATTTCCCAGCCATATGCGCCTAAAATCCAAGGCACTAAAATCGGTGCAGCAACAGCGCCTATATTGGCCCCAGAATTAAATATTCCAGTCGCTAGCGCGCGTTCGTTTTTAGGAAACCATTCTGCTGTTGTTTTGATCGCAGCTGGAAAATTCCCCGCTTCGCCCAAACCTAATAAACCACGCATAAATGCAAAACTCATGGTGCCTGTAGCCATGGCATGTAACATGGCCGCAATACTCCAAACGATGATGGAAATAGTATATCCTAATTTGGTTCCAATGCGATCAATGATCCCACCAAATCCCAAAAGACTGATGGCATAGGCCGCTTGAAAGGTAATAACGATGTTTGAGTAATCAGATTCAGACCAATTAAACTGATCTTCCAATACAGGTTTCAACAAACCAATAACCTGTCGGTCTAAGTAATTTATTGTGGTAGCGAAAAAAAGCAATGCGCAAATTCGCCAGCGGTAAGTTCCTATTTTATTCATGGTTTAGCGTGTTTTGAGGTTAAATTATAAGCCTCGATAAATTTTGATTAAGTCAGAAATAGTATTTGAAATCGATTGATAATCTTTTTTGGCAATTAAATCAGCAGGAAATAATTGAGAACCCATCCCTACAGCTGCAGCCCCAGCTCCAAACCAAGAGGATAAACTTTCTTTGTTGGGTTCAACACCGCCGGTCACCATAATTTTGGTTTTTGGCATTGGCCCCTTGATCGCTTTAACAAATCCAGGACCGACCACATTCCCAGGGAATATTTTCACATATTTCGCCCCCAAGATTTCTGCATTTCTAATTTCGGTCAGTGTCATGGTTCCTGGCATCCAAGGAATATCATGTTTGGCACACACTTCGCCCACTTCCGGAGTCGTGAAAGGTTGCAACATGAAATCAGCACCCATCGCAATGAATTCATTCGCTTGTTTGGCATCATAAATCGTCCCGATACCCAAAACTAAATCTGGACATTCCTTCTCACAATAGTCGATCAACTTTGCAAAAATGGCTGGCGCTTCCGCACCGCGATTCGTAAATTCAAATACGCGAATGCCTCCGTCATAACAGGCTTTTAAAACGTGTTGGGCTACCGTTAAATCTGCATTGAAAAACAATGGGACGATCGGGGTTTCCTCTATCCGACTATATACTATAATGGACGCATTTCTTGCCATAATTATCTTTTTAATCGACCCGATAAATCACCATTCATCACGGTTTCTATCTCGTCTAAATTCGCTAAATTAATATCACCTTCAATCGTATGTTTTAATGCTGAGGCAGCCACTCCAAAAGAAAGAGATTTAGCTTCATCAAAATAAATTAAGTTTCCATAAATATATCCAGCCATGAAGGCATCGCCGCCCCCAATTCGATCTACGATCTGGCTGATTTCTACCGTTTCAGATTTGAGGGATTTTGTCCCATTATATGAAGCGGCCGAAAGCGTATTTTGTGAGGCTGATATTTGACCTCTTTTAGTATTAATGATTTTTTTAAGTCTAGGAAAACGCGTCATGATTTGCTTACATACAGATTCCCAACCGCTTTTTGTTGACCCATCGGGAACAATGTCTAAAATATCTTCCGCATCGCCTTTGCCACAAACAATGATATCACAGCCTTCAATCAATTCAGGCATTACCTCCTGAACAGTTTTGCCATATTGCCATAAGTTTTTTCGGTAGTTGACATCCGCAGAAACCGTAATGCCCATTTCATTGGCCACCGCAATTGCATCACGAACAGCCTGCGCCGCTGACTCTGAAATCGCTGGTGAAATTCCAGTCCAGTGAAACCAACAAGCATCTTTGAAGATTTCATGCCAATCAAAATCAGACGGATCTAAATTGGCAAAGGCTGAATCTGCACGGTCATAGGTTACTTGGATCGGGCGCATCGCAGCACCAAATTCAACAAAATATAGGCCTAAGCGACCTTCGCCAAATTGAATTTCTGAGGTGTCAACACCCACTCGAGCATAATACCCAGCAGCAGCTTTCCCTAATTCATTGGCAGGAAATTTTGTAACATGTGTGGCAGGTATACCTAAATGGGCTAAACCTCCTGCTACATTGGCTTCGCCGCCACCAAAAGTAAGATTTAAACTTTGAGATTGAATGATTTTTCCATATCCCGGAGGACTGAATCGGCCCATAATTTCCCCAAACGTGACAACTTTCTTCATACCTTATTCAAAGTTAAAAAATTCAGACGCATTCGTATATGAAATGTCTTTAACTAATTTGCCTAACCACTCCATGTCAGCTGGCAACTCGCCATTCTCCACATCTTGGCCCATCAAATTACAAAGGATTCTTCTAAAATACTCATGTCTAGGGAAAGAAAGGAAACTTCGTGAATCGGTCAACATCCCCACAAAATGACTCAATAAGCCCATATTAGATAAGGCGTTCATTTGACTTTCCATGCCATCTTTTTGGTCTAAAAACCACCAGCTAGACCCAAACTGCATCTTTCCTACAATGGTCCCATCCTGAAAATTACCCGTCATGGTCGCTAATAATTCATTGTCACCGGGATTCAAATTATATAAAATAGTTTTCGCTAACTGGTTTGTCGAATCCAAATGGTTTAAAAACTTGGACAAGGGTTTCGCTTGTTCAAAATCTCCAATCGAGTCAAATCCTGTATCTGGTCCCAAAGAACCCAAAAGCCTAGCATTATTATTTCTTAAAGCACCCAAGTGAAATTGTTGGGTCCAACCTTTTGCATGATCTAAATGAGCAAAATAAACCAACATCGCCGATTTGAATTGCCATTTCTCATGGTCTGAAACGTGGGCTCCGGAAATGAGTTGGCCAAATATCTTCGCTATCTGCTCTTCTGTATAATCTTCAGCATAAATGTGTTCCAATCCATGATCACTTAATCTTCCGCCGCAAGCATGGAAATAATCATGTCGCTCCCCAATCGCCTTTTTGTAGGTTGATAAATCTTGGATACCATAGCCAACCACCTGCGCCAATGATTTAACGTAAGCATTAAATGTCGCGATATCATCCACAGCCATCGCCTTATCAGGTCGGAAAGTGGGTAAGACTTTAATCGCATAGCCACTCGCTTTTATTTGTTTATGATAGCCTAAATCATCAATCGGATCATCGGTTGTGCATAAAACTTTCACATTCATTTTAAGCAACAAGTTCTTGACGGAGTATTCCGGCGTTTTTAATAAAGCAGCACAATGGTCATAAATTCGTTTGGCGGAAGCGGAATTTAACACTTCAGTAACCCCGAAATACCTTTGCAATTCCAAATGAGTCCAATGGTACAACGGATTTCGCATGGTATATGGAACGGTTTCAGCCCATTTCATAAATTTTTCTTCGTCACTTGCATTTCCGGTGATGTATTTCTCATCCACTCCATGTGCCCGCATCGCCCGCCATTTGTAATGGTCGCCATATAGCCAGGCTTGCGTTATATTATCAAACTGATGATCATCGGCAATTTGCTGCGGGACCAAATGATTATGGTAATCAATGATGGGCATCGCTGCCGCATATTGATGATATAAAGTCTGGGCTGTTGCCGATTGCAACAAAAAATCTTGATCTAAAAACGCTTTCATATGGTATGATTAATCCTCAATAAATTTATAAATACTTCGTTACTGCTGCCTCAAATCCAGGCAACGCACTTAAATCCTCTCCCCACAATGTCGTATCGGCTAAAACTTTTGTTAAGTTGAAGTCCTTCCAAGCCTCATGGAAATACGCGGCATAGTCGCATTGAATCGGATATAATTCCCCGTTGGAGTCCCCAAAATACTTGCCATTTTCTTCCTTAACTGAATGCATAAACTGCAAATAAGCAGCAAATCCCATGCAAAATAATTCAGGTGCTTTGCCAAATATTTGATAATAATTCAGCAATAAGGGTACGTTTCTCATCCGCATTTTGGTCGTATATTGAACCGTAATATCGATGAGTTTATGTTGGATAAATGGATTTCTAAAACGATCTAATACGGCTCTTCCAAATCGGTCAGCAACTTTAAAATCCATTTTATATGGGATCGCTAAGGCTAATTCACTAAGCATTAAATTCATAATTAATTTGCTTAGGTAGCTATTGGCCATCACTTCTTTGACCAATCTGAAACCCAACAAATAGGACATACCACACATGAACGTGTGCGTTCCATTTAATAAACGCAACTTCAGTTCGCGGTAGATTTCAATGTCTTCTGCGATCACCACACCTTTGTCCGTCGACGCAAATCCTAAGATTTTCTTTACTTCCGTTCCACCTTGTATCGCCCATAAACTATACACTTCCGAAATGATCATCAGGGAATCCTCATAACCCAATTGGCCCAAAATGGCTGTTGACGTAGCCGAATCAGGACTACCAGGAACGATTCTGTCCACTAATGAGTTACAAAAATGATTAGACTCTGTAAGCCAAGAAACAAATTCGGATGACAAAGAATGATCTGCTGCTAAGTGTAAAACAATGCCTTTTAAAACATCTCCATTATTGATAATTAATTCAGTGGGGATGATAACCATTCCGGCGGTACTTGCACCGTCGAAATGTTGCCAACGCGCATGCAAGAATGCCAAAAGCTTTGCCGGGTAGGAGCTAGGACATGCTGCTGTAATGGAGTCATTCGCCACATATTGAATGCCGACCTCAGTCGTATTTGAAAATATGATTTGCATATCCGGGCTCGTTGCGCAAGCCATAATGGAATCCCACTCTTTTGAAGCAGTTAGCGTTCTGGAAATGGAGGAATTGATGATATACTCTTCTACTTCTTTTCCTTCATCGATCCCTTTGATGCAATGGGTAAATAATCCATCTTGTGTCTCAAAAGCATCCGCATCTCCCTTGGATGTCGATTTTACTACAACGATCCGGCCTTTAAATTGGCCCGAGCGATTTGCTTTGTCAACAAAATAATCACAAAGTCCACGAAGTAGCACTCCGGTGCCAAATTGTAATATTTTTTCAGGATAATCGAATACTTCTGCTTTAGGAAGTGCGATGGGTGTTTTGGTGTTGATGTCACCGGAATGAATCAAAGATTTATTTAAAATAGGCATGGCCATTATGTAAATTGGAAAATGAATTGCTTTATCACAGGTAAAGCAATCTAAAGGTAATCTTTACCTATAAATTAGCAAAAAAATAAAGCTTTTTGATGAAATAAAATCCTAAAACGTTTACGCTTCGCCTATGGGCCCGTTATAATTCATTGGAAATTGGTACCCCGAATCTTCTCCTTCTTTCATGATGGCCCCATGGTTCTCTTCGAACTTTGAAATATTTTCTTGCAACGCTAACATGAGTCGGTAAGCGTGATCCGGTGTCATCACCACACGCGACTTAACTTTTGCTTTTGGAATACCGGGCAATATCCGAATGAAATCGATGACAAATTCAGATGGCGAATGAGCGATGAGCGCTAGGTTTACATAAGATCCCTCTGCCATTTCTTCGGGTAATTCTATGTTTAATTGGTTTTCTTCTGGGTTATTTGACATGATTATTGGGGTTAAAATGGTAGATAATTCTATGTGAATCTACGTTTTATGTTATGTAAAGATAATAACATTGTTTTAATCTGTGAATAATAGAAACAATGATATGGGATCAATAATGTAGTAAGTAAATTAAGCGAGAAAAGAGAAAAGAAAGCAAGATTATTCTTTAATTAATAATTATTTGGGAGAATCATAAATGATGGTAAGTTTGTATCAAATACTATTCTAACCCTAATATTTTATGTCATACAATTTATCCCTAACTACTGATTTCGATTTTAGCTTAAAAGAAATCCAAATTATTGAATTGATTCAAAAAGGTTTTACTTCCAAAGAGATTGCTGATCAATTGACTCTTTCTGAGTACACAATCAAGCGGCATCGACAAAACATTGCTGTAAAAGCAGGCACCTCGGGAAAAAGGGCTTTCAGAAAATTCATAAAAAATTACCCCCTCCCTCCCCAATAACATCAAAATAATTATATCACTTATTTGTATAATCAAAAAGTGTGGTACAAAATTGGTACTTAAAGTACCATAAAAAACAAATTTCTATCTAAGAACTTTACATCAAGTTTACAAACCTTGGTGAAACCCGAAAAACCAATAAAGAGTAGGGGGGATATATAATAAATATTAATTATGAAAAAGGTATTAATGATGCTTATTGTACTAAGTGTTTTTTCATCATGCGGTGAACATGAAGTAGTTTCTGAATCTGATCGATCTCAATTACTTGAAAAATTGGCTAAGGAAAAAGCTGTCTTAAGAGTTAAAAATGCTTTAGAAAATGAAAATAAACTAATGGCAGAAGGTAAGATTGATTTTACAAATTTTGATCATAATATGGTAAATAAAGAAAGAGTTAACTGTAAAACGTTGGATGAAACTATTGCTTTATACAAAAAAGCTGGAATGGAAAATCCGAAAGAGTATTTAGTAGCCATTAATGAATTAAGTGAGAGTATAATTGAGTTAAAAACTCAAGTTCCAGAAATTAGACAATTAAAACCGAACGAATTTTCTCAACTGATTAGACCTAGTAAAAAAAGTCGCGAGCAAGCAGAAGTTTACTTGATGAGAAAGGCTAAAATCTCCGAGAATATCATTCAACACAAAATTAATTCTGGTAATAAATAAAAATTAAAATGAAGTCAATCAATATAAATTGGATAGTATCGTTTATCATATTTTTTGGAGTATCAATTACAGCCACAGCACAAAATCAAGGTCGAATTCAAAATTGTATCACAGCACATGAATTTCTAGACAATAGATTATTTTATGAAAGAGAACAAGCATTAGCAGCTGTTTATTTAGAGGCGGGGGCTACTGTTATTGGCTCTTGGCTTTCAATGGGTGCTTCTGTATTCAATACATGGGGAGGTGTTTTTGGTTTTACTTACGATGTATACAAACTACAAGATCCTAGGATAAGTATTGATTTAATTGAAAGATTACATTGGGAAAGGACAATTCAAGCATTACAAGATTTAAACAATTGTATAAATTTTAGTTAATTTAACTTTTACTAACGATTATTATAATGAATGGAATAATTCAATTCAATAAATTGCCTTGGATTTTTCGGTTTATAATTCCAACCAAAATAGACGTTGATGGAATAGAATACCCATTAAAGCATACAATTGATTTAATGGGCGTGCCCAAATCTTATGGTCATTATAGATTAAAATTGATTTTTTTTGGGTTTCTTAAATCAAGAGCAACTATTATTGAAGCAAATCAGAAGTCTAAATTGTTGATTATTCTCTTTCGAAATGAAAATTGGTTTAATTATTTAATTTCATATTCTGCATTATCATTTTTATTATTCTCTGAGTCAGATTTTGGGGTTGTTTTAGCTATCATAATTTGTTTATTTGTACTTTTTATATTCGTTGAATTATTAATAAAGTTTGTGTATTTAAAAGAAGTAAATTCAGATTGAATTTAAGGCAATTTTTTTAGAATAGTATAGCATGTATACACAAAAAAGCCCCTTCATGAAAATGAAGGGGCTTTTAAATCTAATTTAAGTCAATTAGTTTTCAACAGAAGCGCGATATGCTTCAGTAGCTGCCTCTGTTTCAGCGGCTACTTTTTTCGCTTCTAATTGTCTTAATTCGTCAACCGAAGTAACTAAGATGTCTTTGTAACGACGAAGACCAGTTCCCGCAGGGATTAAATGTCCTACGATTACGTTCTCTTTCAAGCCATCCAACGTATCTACTTTTGCACGAATCGAAGCCTCAGAAAGTACTTTCGTAGTTTCTTGGAACGATGCCGCTGAGATGAATGATTCTGTTCCTAAGGACGCTTGTGTGATACCTTGCAAGTTAGCAGATGATACCGCCGCAGCTGCATCACGTACTTTCATGATTTTCATATCACGACGTTTTAAAGATGAATTCTCATCACGTAATGCACGTGCTGACAAAATCATTCCCGCCTTATATTTCTCAGAATCTCCCGCTTCTATAATGACTTTCTTATCTAAGATCAAATCATTTTCCTCACGGAATACGAAACGATCTACATTTTGTCCTTGTAAGAATTGAGTATCACCTGGTTCTAAAATTTCAACTTTCTGCATCATTTGACGTACAATACATTCAATATGCTTATCATTGATTTTTACACCCTGTAGACGATATACATCTTGGATTTCATTCACTAAATATTCCTGAACGGCTGTTGGCCCTTTAATTTTCAAGATATCAGAAGGCGTAATCGCACCATCAGAAAGTGGAGTACCCGCACGTACGAAGTCATTGTTTTGTACCAAAATGAATCGAGTCAATGGTACTAAATAATGACGCTCTGTTCCTTCTTTTGGCGTTACGATAATTTCACGATTACCACGTTTGATGATACCATATGAAATTACACCGTCAATTTCAGAAACAACCGCTGGGTTAGAAGGGTTACGCGCCTCAAATAATTCCGTTACACGAGGAAGACCTCCTGTAATGTCACGCGTTTTACCTGCCGCACGAGGAATTTTAGCGATAATTTGACCCGCCTTAATTTTATCCCCGATGCTGATTGCTAAACGAGCTCCTACCGGAACGTTATATACTAAATCTTCTTTACCTTTGGATACAACAAGTACAGATGGGTTTTTAGTCTTATCCTTAGATTCGATAATTACCTTCTCACGCATACCTGTTTGCTCATCCGCCTCTTCTTTGTAGGTATTGTTTTCTTCAATAGCCTCAAATTCAATTTTACCTTCAGCTTCAGAAAGAATCACCGCATTGTATGGATCCCAAGCACAAATCTCATCTCCCTTCTTAATCGTTTGGCCTTCCTTAACGCGTAAGAATGAACCATAAGGAATATTAGAAGAAATTAATATTTGCTTATTTGCTGGATTTAAGATTTGAATCTCACCTGAACGACCCATCACGATTTCTACTGGATTTCCTTCAGCGTCTGTTGAACTAACCGAACGAACTTCTTCAAAATTAAGAACTCCGTCAAATTTCGCTTTAACACTCGCATCTAAGGAAACGTTTTGTGCAGTACCACCCACGTGGAATGTACGTAATGTCAACTGTGTTCCTGGCTCACCAATGGACTGAGATGCAATTACACCTACAGCCTCACCTAAATTAACCATGGCCGCAGTAGCTAAGTTACGTCCGTAACATTTAGCACAAACACCACTTCTCGTTTCACAAGTTAATACTGAACGAATTTCAACGGACTCAATTGAAGTTTCATCGATGTGATTCGCCACTATTTCAGTGATTTCATCTCCCGAAGCAACAATCAATTCTCCTGAAAGTGGATCATATACATCATGTATTGAAACACGACCTAAAATACGCTCTGATAATGGTTCGATGATTTCCTCATTATCTTTCAATGGGAACACTTCGATACCACGTAAAGTACCACAGTCATCTTCATTCACAATTACATCTTGAGCCACATCATGTAAACGACGAGTCAAGTAACCAGCATCCGCAGTTTTCAAAGCAGTATCTGCCAAACCTTTACGAGCACCGTGTGTTGAAATAAAGTATTCTAATACGTCTAGACCTTCTTTAAAGTTAGAAAGGATTGGGTTTTCAATGATCTCGCCAATCGAACCTTGTAAGTTCTTTTGAGGCTTTGCCATCAAACCACGCATACCACCTAATTGACGAATCTGCTCACGAGAACCACGAGCTCCCGAGTGCATCATCATGTAAATCGCATTAAATCCTTGGTTATCCTCCTCCATTTGCTTCATTAACGTCTCAGTGATCTTCGAGTTAACTTTAGTCCAAATGTCAATAACCGCATTATAACGCTCGTTATCTGTGATTAAACCCATCAAATAGTTATCCCAAACCGCTTGAACATCCGCCTGCGCTTTCTTCACTAAGGAAGCCTTTTCAGCAGGAATTTGAACATCACCTATACCCATCGATAAACCACCATGGAAGGCTTGTTGGAATCCTAATTCTTTAATATCATCCAAGAATTGTGCTGTACGAGCCATTCCGCAAATCTTGTGAACTTGTGAAATGATTTGTTGCAATTTCTTCTTAGTCAATAATTCATTGATATATCCTACCGCTTCTGGAACACATAAGTTGAACAATACACGGCCAGCCACAGTTTCCACCATTTCTTGCACCAATGTACCATCATCTTTACGCACTGTGGCTTTCACCACGATGTTCGCATGCTTAGATAATTTCTTCTCATTTAAGGCGATAACAACCTCCTCAAAACCATAGAAACGCGATCCTTCTCCATCCACTTTATGATCCGGAGTAGACTTACGTCCTTTGGTTACGTAATATAATCCCAAAACCATGTCTTGTGATGGAACCGTAATAGGAGCACCATTCGCAGGGTTCAAGATGTTATGAGACGCAAGCATCAACAAAGAGGCTTCCAAAATAGCTTCATGTCCTAGTGGAACGTGAACCGCCATCTGGTCACCGTCAAAGTCAGCATTAAATGCCGTACATGTTAATGGATGCAATTGGATTGCTTTTCCTTCAATTAATTTCGGTTGGAACGCTTGGATACCCAAACGGTGCAACGTAGGAGCACGGTTTAAAAGAACGGGATGTCCTTTCATTACATTTTCCAAAATATCCCAAACCACTGGATCTTTGCGATCAACTATTTTCTTCGCCGACTTAACCGTTTTCACGATTCCTCGCTCGATCAACTTACGAATAACAAATGGTTTGAATAACTCAGCAGCCATATCTTTTGGAAGACCACATTCGTGCATTTTCAATTCTGGACCTACGACGATAACCGAACGACCTGAATAATCGACACGCTTACCTAATAAGTTTTGACGGAAACGACCTTGCTTTCCTTTCAACATATCAGAAAGAGATTTCAAGGCACGGTTACCCTCAGAACGAACCGCATTTACTTTACGTGAGTTGTCGAATAAACTGTCGACAGCCTCTTGCAACATACGCTTCTCATTACGCAAGATTACTTCTGGCGCTTTGATTTCGATCAAACGCTTCAAACGGTTGTTGCGGATAATCACACGACGGTATAAATCATTTAAGTCAGAAGTCGCAAAACGACCTCCATCTAATGGCACCAATGGACGTAATTCTGGTGGAATTACGGGAACCATTTTAATGATCATCCACTCAGGACGATTATCAATACGACCTATCGACTCGCGGAAAGCTTCTACCACCTTCAAACGCTTTAAAGCCTCAGCTTTACGTTGTTGAGATGATTCAGTATCAGCAGAGTGACGTAAATCAGCAGATAAACTATCTAATTCGATGCGTGTCAACAACATATTTAATGCGTCAGCACCCATTTTAGCGATAAATTTCTGTGGATCCTCATCCGGAAGATGTTGGTTCTCACGAGGTAATTTATCTAAGATATCTAAGTATTCATCTTCCGTAAGGAAATCAAGGTATTGACTACCGATTTTTCCCTCTTCAGCATACATACCTGCTTGAACGACCACATAACGCTCATAATAAATGATTTGATCTAATTTCTTAGTAGACAAACCTAGCATATAACCGATCTTGTTAGGTAAACTACGGAAGTACCAGATGTGTGCCACAGGAACCACCAATTCGATGTGTCCCATACGCTCACGACGTACTTTTTTCTCCGTAACCTCCACACCGCAACGGTCGCAGATGATTCCTTTGTATCGGATTCTTTTATATTTCCCACAATGACATTCCCAGTCTTTTGTAGGTCCAAAGATACGCTCGCAAAATAAACCGCCCATTTCTGGTTTGTAAGTACGGTAATTGATCGTCTCTGGTTGGGTTACTTCCCCGTTTGAACTATCTAGAATTGACTCCGGCGATGCCAATGAGATGGTCACTTTTTGGAAATCGCTATTCAGTTTTCTCGTCTTTTTAAATGACATTTTCTTTGTATTTTATTGGAAAATGAACTCTTTATAAGGGCCTAAGCCCTATTTTTATTACTCAAGGGTGATTTCAAGGGCTAAACCTCTCAATTCATGAATCAATACATTGAATGATTCTGGAATGTTAGGTTTAGGCATGTTCTCACCTTTTACGATTGCTTCGTATGCCTTAGCACGACCGATGACATCATCCGATTTAACCGTTAAAATCTCTTGCAAGATATTAGCAGCTCCGAATGCCTCCAGTGCCCAAACCTCCATCTCACCAAAACGCTGACCTCCAAATTGAGCTTTACCTCCTAATGGTTGTTGCGTAATTAATGAATATGGTCCGATGGAACGTGCGTGCATTTTATCATCTACCAAGTGGCCTAATTTCAGCATGTAAATAATACCAACGGTCACCGGTTGGTCAAATTTATCTCCTGTTAAACCATTGTACAAATACGTACGGCCCCAATCTGGTAAGCCAGCTAATGTTAATTCTGCCGCTACCTCAGCTTCAGTTCCACCGTCAAAAATAGGTGTAGCATAACGCTTGCCTAATTTTTGTCCAGCCCAACCTAATACCGTTTCATAGATTTGACCTAAGTTCATACGAGAAGGTACACCTAATGGATTCAATACGATGTCAACTGGTGTTCCATCTTCTAAGAATGGCATATCTTCCTCACGAACGATACGAGCTACAACCCCCTTATTTCCGTGACGGCCCGCCATCTTATCACCTACTTTCAACTTGCGTTTTTTGGCGATATAAACTTTAGCTAATTTAACGATACCTGCAGGTAATTCATCTCCAACTTCTAACACAAAACGCTCACGCTTGAATTGTCCAGCGATTTCATTTCTGCGTCCGTGGAAGTTTTTGATCAATTGTAAGAAATTTGCATTTACTTCAGCATCTGCCGTTGCATCTTCTACGATTAAGTCAGGTAGCAAGTTGGCCTCTTCAGGAACTGCATATGTTGACTCATCACGATACATATTTTTCTCGGGGAATAATAATTCCTCGATATTCTTGGCTGTGAATTTCACTCCTTTCTCTACAATTACCGTCCCAAACTTATGGCGAATTCCACCACATGTTTTGCCAGCTAATAAAGCAGTTGTCTTTTCGATCATGATGCGGCGAATTTCCAATAGATCCTTGCCATATAACTTCATCACTTTCTTTAATTCTGCCTTCGACTTATCACGTTCTTCTTTGTCCTTTTTAGGACGAGCAAATAATTTAGTGTCGATCACTACACCTTTTAAAGATGGTGGCGCTTTCTTTGAAGCATCTTTTACATCACCCGCTTTGTCACCAAAGATGGCACGTAATAATTTCTCTTCTGGCGTTGGATCAGATTCTCCTTTTGGTGTAATTTTACCAATTAAGATATCTCCCTCTTTTACATCAGAACCCACACGTACCACTCCATTTTCATCAAGGTTACGTACAGTTTCTTCCGAAACGTTTGGAATTTCAGAAGTTAATTCTTCCTCACCGCGTTTTGTATCACGCACCTCTAATTCAAATTCCTCAATGTGAATCGAAGTAAAGATGTCATCGCGAACCACTTTCTCTGAGATTACAATCGCATCCTCAAAATTATATCCTTGCCATGGCATGAACGCCACTTTCATATTACGTCCTAAGGCTAATTCACCCGCTTGAGTTGCATAACCCTCGCAAAGCGCTTGTCCTTTAGCTACCTTATCTCCTTTGAAAACAATCGGTTTTAAGTTGATCGTCGTATCCTGATTCGTTCTACGGAATTTAATCAAATTGTATTCCTTTTTTGAACCACTGAAACTGATTAATTTTTCAGATTCAGTTTGATCATAATTAACTACGATGCGTAAAGCATCTACATATTCCACAACTCCTGTTCCTTCGGATACAACCAAAGTACGTGAGTCAATCGCCACGCGATGTTCTAAACCTGTTCCAACAATCGGAGCTTCTGGGCGCAACAATGGCACCGCTTGACGCTGCATGTTTGATCCCATCAAAGCACGGTTGGCATCATCATGCTCCAAGAATGGAATCATCGAAGCTGCGACCGAAACAATTTGGTTAGGCGCCACATCCATAAATTGGGCTTCTGCTGGATTTACCAAAGGAAAATCTCCTTCAAAACGTGCCTTAACACGATCTGATAAGAATTTACCCGTTTTGTCAATCATGGCATTGGCCTGAACGATGTTTTTACCATCTTCTTCCTCAGCGGTCAAATATTCAACGTGCGTCGTAATATCTACTTTTCCTCCGTCAATAATACGGTATGGAGTTTCGATGAATCCCATTGAATTCACTTTCGCATGCACACAAAGAGAAGAAATCAAACCGATGTTCGGTCCCTCTGGTGTTTCAATCGTACAAAGACGACCGTAGTGCGTATAGTGAACGTCACGAACCTCAAAACCAGCTCTTTCACGTGAAAGTCCACCGGGTCCTAGGGCCGACATACGGCGCTTATGCGTAATCTCAGCCAATGGATTCGTTTGATCCATGAATTGAGATAACTGATTTGTTCCAAAGAATGAGTTAATAACAGACGATAAAGTACGGGCATTAATCAAATCCACCGGCTTAAAGTCCTCATTATCACGTACGTTCATACGCTCTTTGATTGTACGAGCCATACGCGCTAGTCCAACTCCGAACTGAGCATATAATTGCTCACCCACCGTACGAACACGACGATTAGATAAGTGGTCAATATCATCCACAACCGCACGTGAATTGATCAAACCGATCAAGTATTTTACGATGGATATGATGTCCTCTTTGGTTAAAACCTTAACCTCCATTGGAATATCATGACCTAATTTTTTGTTGATACGGTAACGGCCAACTTCCCCTAAATCATAACGCTTGTCCGAGAAGAACAAGTTTTGAATGATGTCACGAGCAGTTTGCTCATCGGGAGCATCCGTATTACGTAATTGCTTGTAGATTACTTCTACCGCCTCTTTCTCAGAGTTTGAAGTATCTTTTTGCAATGTATTATATATGATGTTATAATCAGATACGTTGACATCATCCTTATGAAGAATGATCGTGCTTGAACCCGAATCTAAAATCGTTTCAATTTCGTTCTCCGTAATAACCGTATCACGCTCGATTAAAATTTCATTTCTGTCTATGGAAACTACCTCACCGGTATCCTCATCCACGAAGTCTTCTTGCCATGTTTTTAAAACCCTAGCAGCAAGTCGGCGACCTACAGTCGACTTCAATGTTTTCTTGTCCACATTTAATTCCTCAGCTAAGCCGAAAAGATCTAAAATGTCTTTGTCATTTCCGTATCCAATCGCACGAAGCAACACAGTCACAGGAAACTTTTTCTTACGGTCAATGTATGCATACATGACGTTATTTACGTCTGTCGCAAATTCAATCCAAGAACCCTTGAACGGAATAATACGTGCCGAATACAATTTTGTTCCGTTCGTATGCTTTGATTGCGCAAAGAACACACCCGGCGAACGATGTAGTTGGGATACAATTACACGCTCAGCGCCATTGATCACGAATGATCCACGCTCAGTCATATAAGGGATGTTACCCAAGAACACTTCTTGTTCGATGGTTTGAAAATCCTCGTTGTCCGTGTCGTTACAGATCAAACGCAACTTGGCTTTTAAAGGCACCGAATACGTCAATCCTCGGTCGATACATTCATCTACCGAATATTTCGGTGGATCTACTGAATAATCAACAAAAGATAGCACGAAGTTCTCACGCGAATCCGCGATAGGGAAGTTTTCGGCAAATACTTTAAATAAACCTTCGTCGGTCCGATTCTCTGCAGCTGTTTCTAACTGGAAAAAATCCTGGAAGGATTTGATTTGGATA
>CAMBGA010000043.1 GCA_945866095.1 Spirosoma fluviale | reverse complement strand
TTCATTTTGACAAGAACTTAAGGCACTGGCGCCACAATAAATCGCCATTAATGAAGCACCTTTTAATCCTAATGATTTTAAAAATTCGTTTCTTTTAATCTTATTTTCCATGGAAGGCTATGATGGTAGGGTATGTAAAATTAATTATATTTTAATGTTTTAACGTCTGATTTATATGATTAATATCATCATTTGATACGAATTAGGCATCCCGACACATCAAGTCGACGACACAAAAGCTATTCCCTCTTACCTATTACTTAATACCTAATACCTATTACTTATTACCTCTTAATTATTACCTATTACCTATTACCTCTTACCTATTACCTCTTACCTATTACCTCTTACCTATTACCTATTACCTATTACCTTATACCTATTACCTATTACCTTATACCTATTACCTCTTACCTATTACCTCTTACCTATTACCTGATACCTCTTACTTAATAAAGCACCCAAGTATCCTTGGAACCTCCTCCTTGAGAAGAATTTACGACTAAAGAATCCTTGCGCAACGCTACTCGAGTCAATCCTCCCGGCATTACATTTACGCCATCCCCGTATAAAATATAAGGTCTTAGGTCCACGTGCCTGCCTTCTGCATGATCATCGATTAAACATGGCACACGAGATAATGAAATCGTAGGCTGAGCGATATAATTTCTTGGATTAGCTACAATGTATTTTTTGAAATTTTCTTGTTCTTCTTGGGTTGATTTAGGACCGATCAGCATCCCGTAACCGCCGGCTTCATTGGCTTCTTTGACGACTAAATCACCTATATTTTCTAATACAAATTTCAAATCATCTGGCTCACTGCAGATATACGTTTTTACATTGTCAATAATGGGATCTTCCCCTAAATAATATTTGATCATTCGAGGGACATAGGCATAAATAACTTTGTCATCGGCAACTCCCGTCCCAGGAGCATTAGCTAAGGCTACTTTTCCTTTTTTATATACATCAAATATTCCTGGAATTCCAATTAACGAATCGGGATTAAATGTTTTAGGGTCTAAGAATGTATCATCAATTCGTCTGTAAATGACATCTACTATTTTGAAACCTTTCGTAGTTCGCATTTTTACGTAACCTTCATGTACGACTAAATCACGCGCGTCTACTAACTCGACGCCCATTTGTTGGGCTAAATAGGAATGCTCAAAATAAGCTGAATTATAAATTCCGGGTGTCAGCACGACCACAGTAGGTTCGGGCCTATCGCTAATAAATCGCAACATTTGTAATAGCTTATGCGGATAATCAGCAATGGGTCTAATTTGTGTTTTTGCTACGACCTCTGGAAACGTTTGCTTTAATAACTCACGGTTTTCCATCATATAGGAAACGCCAGAAGGGCACCTTAAATTATCCTCTAAAACCATGTATTCGCCATCATTTCCTCGAATTAAATCCGTTCCTGTGATGTGAATCCAAATATTTTTAGGTGGTTTAATGCCCATGCATGGTTCTAAAAAGTTTTTTGATGAGTAAATGACCTCTTTGGGAATGATACCATCTTTAATGATTTTTTGATCGGAATAGATGTCCGCCAAAAACAAATTCAAAGCCGTAATTCGCTGAATTAACCCCTTTTCCATTTTTTCCCATTCCTTAGCGCTGACAATTCTTGGGATTATATCCACTGGCATGATACGCTCGGTTCCCTCATTTTCTGAATAGACATTGAACGTAATTCCCATAGCCATTAATGCTCGCTCTGCGGAAATTTGTCGCCTCATGAATTCTTCCTTTGAAAGCTGTTCCACACGGTCTTTAAAAAATGTATATCCTGATCTTGTTTGACCTTCTTCGGTAAACATTTCGTCAAAAAAGCCCTCCGTATTGTAGTTGTCAAATGTGAAATTCATTGCCTTGGAAATTATAAATTGCTCGATTATTTTAATAATTTAAAATTTTATTTTTGATTTAATTTTCAAAAAGAAATATTTTTTTAATTCTTTCCCTAATTACAATTTTTATTATTGGAAATTTACCATTTTCATTTGATAATATGCTCATATTTAGGTCAATGAGTAATTTTTTAATCAACAATTATGCCTGTGATTGAATGAATAACTTACAACATAGATATTAATTTATCCTTTGAGGATGATATATTTGTACATGGAAAATGATGAGTTAGTTGATTCGCTGGAGTTGTTAGTCAAGCTTTGGGATGTTCATGGCGTTAATGAGTTTAAAGCCAAAAATCTTTCTTTTGCTGTTCGTGGATTAGATAAGTTTCCGGGTTTAATAAATCAACTTACTACAGACGAATTACTATTAATTCCTGGTGTGGGAAAAGTGATCGTCCAATTAATTTATGAACTGGCACAATCAGGTACTTGTAAGGAACTCGAGGAGATAGTCGAACAAACGCCTCCCGGCCTATTAGATCTCTTGAAAATTAAGGGTTTAGGAGCTAAAAAAGTACGAACTATTTGGCAAGAACTGAATGTATCAAATTTCGAAGACTTGAATACCGCATGTCAAAATGGCCAAGTAGAAAAATTGAAGGGTTTTGGCTCAGCCATACAATCTTCTATTCAGTCTCAAATCATTTATATTCAAGAAAATAGAAAAAAACTCAGGTTAGATAAAGCGATATTTTTAAGTGATCAAATACTGGCCATGTTGAATTTGTCATTTGACAAAATTGCCATTTCTGGTGAATTAAGGCGTAATTGTGAGATCATTACCTCTTTAGTTTTTGTTGTTGAAACGGATGATATTTTTGGAAGTCAAAGCCAGATAACTGAACTTAATGGTTTTATAGAGGACCTTCAGGCCTCTTCGCCATTTACTTGGCGTGGTTTTTTTGAGGATCATTTAATCCCGATTGAAATTCATTTGGTTGATAAATCTGAATTTATATCAGCCTTATTTCAACATAGCGCTCACGAAAATCATTTGGAATCCATTGATTTTTATCATCAATTTCAGGGCAAAACCTTATTGACCGAGGAGTCTATTTACCAAGAAAGAAACATGCCATTTATTGTACCCGAAATGCGGGAGGGATTACAAGAGTTTGAGTGGGCAGGCCAACATACCAACTCGGATTTGATCGAGGATCAAGATTTGCAGGGTTGTTTGCATAACCACTCCGTTTATTCAGATGGAAAAAATACACTCCAAGAAATGGCTGAGGCTTGTCGGAGCTTGGGATTGCAATATTTTGGAATAGCGGATCATTCTCAATATGCAGCTTATGCCGGTGGCTTGAAGGAAGAAGATGTTATTCGTCAACACGAGGAGATTGATCGCCTCAATTTAATGTGGTCTGATTTTACCATATTGAAAGGAATTGAAGCGGATATTTTACCGGATGGGTCTTTGGATTACAATGATCATATTTTATCCCAATTTGATTATGTGGTGGCTTCGGTGCATGCCAACTTAACCATGGATTTGGATAAAGCGATGCCTCGATTAATTCGTGCCATCGAGAATCCACATACGTCTATTCTAGGTCACCCAACGGGCAGACTATTGCTTTCAAGGCCTGGGTATCCTTTAAATACGGATAAAATTTTAGATGCTTGCCTCGCTAATGGGGTCAGTATTGAGTTGAATGCCAGTCCATACCGACTCGATTTAGATTGGCGACACATTTATTCGGCGATGGATAAGGGAGTATTTGTATCGATTAACCCAGATGCCCATAAAATCGAAGGATTAAAAGATATGAAATATGGAGTTAAGGTTGGTCGTAAAGGCGGTCTCCTAAAAGCACTCACACTTAACGCATTACCTCTGAACGAATTGAAAGTATTTTTTAAAAAGAATTAGAAGTTGGGCTTCAAGAGATATTTAGCGTAAAAATCGTCAATTACTCGGACTGCATCTGTTGGTGTATCGACTAGTGCAAATAATTCGAGATCATCTTCATTAATGTTTCCATTCGGAATCATGGTGGATTTTATCCAGTCTAATAATCCTTTCCAATAATCGGTACCCACTAAGACCACTGGAAATCTGCCGATTTTATGCGTTTGGATTAGCGTAAGAGATTCAAACATTTCGTCCAGCGTTCCAAATCCCCCAGGCATAATAATAAATCCTTGTGAGTACTTGACAAACATCACTTTCCGAACAAAAAAGAAATCAAAATTGATATTTTTGTCTGAGTCAATATACGGATTAGGGGTTTGTTCAAATGGTAATTCGATGTTTAAACCTACGGAGCGTCCATTTTCTGATTTGGCACCTTTATTTCCTGCTTCCATAATTCCAGGGCCACCTCCTGTAATCACCCCATAGCCATGTCGGACTAATTTAGCTGCTATTTTTTCGGCTATTTGGAAATATTTATCCTCGGGTTTCGTTCGAGCTGACCCAAAAATGGAAACACAGGGGCCAATTTTTGACAATTTGTCAATACCCTCGACAAATTCACTCATGATTTTAAATATTCTCCAGGATTCTTCCGATTTAATTTGGGACCACGTTTTATCGTCAAACGCTTTTTTTATTTTCTCCTCTTCTTCTTGCCACTGATTATCTGTCATATTTTAATTGTTTTGTCTATAAATGTAAATAATATCCCTGTACATTTGCATAAATTAACAAATACTAAGATGGATTCTCAAATAAGTTTTGCTGTGGGCGGTGATCATGCAGGTTTTGATTATAAAGATCAGTTGATTGATTATTTGAAAAGCTTGAATATCAAGGTTCAGGATTTTGGAACTTATTCTGCTGATTCCGTGGACTATCCTGATTTTGCACATCCAGTGGCAGAATCAGTTGAAAAAGGAGAACATAATTTTGGCTTGTTATTGTGCGGAAGTGCTAATGGCGTGGCCATTACGGCCAACAAACATCAGGGGATTAGAGCAGGTTTAGCGTGGAATTCAGAGGTGGCCCAACTAGTTAGGCTTCATAATGATGCGAATGTGCTTTGCTTACCAGTTCGTTTTATTAGTTTAGAGGAAGCTAAAATATGCCTTAAAACATTTATTGACACATCCTTTGAAGGCGGTAGACACCAAAATCGAGTAGATAAAATTACCTGTTGATAATTTTTTTGTACAAGTGTGTGTCAATCAATGTGTATTGATTTGTTAATTCAGGTAGGTAATACCCTAATTTATTAAAGTTATTTTCTGGGTCATAAATGTACGAAGGCATGTCTTTGGCAAAATAATCATGCATCATAATGATTGTTTTGTATTGATTTAGGTTGGTAAAAAGGGATTTCGATAGTTCCCAATTCACAAATGGGCCGGTCATTTGATTGTTTTGATACTCCTCAATTTGCGGACCTAAGACCATCAACTTTTCGTTTCTAATCTGTAGTTTTTGTGTCAATATTCGTTGTTGGCCCACTTCATTCCACTCATTTGACAGGCTAAAAATCATCGCAAAGAATATAAAGATGATTAACATTTCTTTCTGCCAATAGGATTTAAATAGATAAAATAGGTTTAATGTAAAATAGATAAGTGAAGGCATTAAGAAAACAAGATTTATTCTTTCGACGGTGGGGATGAAAAAGATAATCACAACACTGGTTAATAGCCACATCAAATTGGTTTGTTGGGCTTTTTGAGCATTAGAGTTAATTTTTGTACTATTTATGACTTTTACAAAGCCCCAAATTCCTAAAATCATGGCTGGAATATAGGCCAATAGTATTTGTTTAATCTGAGCGCTTGTCGGAATATAAACAACGAAAGCAGAATTTTGATATACGTCAATAAATGCTTGAAAATTATCTCGATATGAAAAAATTAAGCCTGTGAAAATGAAGAACAAAGAAAAACCAACAATCAGTAAAATGATTTGTCTGACATTAATACTGGAGTAAAAAAGTAGGCTAAGTATGGCCCAAAATAAAAAGAACGCATAACTCAAGAAAAATACACTTGCTATGCTGATATAGAGTCCAATTAAAAAAACGCGGTCATTAACTTTTAGGGTACTTTGTTGGGCTAATATTTCATTCCAGGCTAAAAGCAAAAATGTTAACCCTAACATAGAGCCGTTCGGCGCTAAGAATTCCATGGAAAAATGAAAAAATAGGCTATAAATAAAAAAGGGTAAGTTGCCTAAATTGGGAAGCAATGAATACCTCGAGATCGTTCGTTGGAATACAATGGCTTGCAGGATAATAATTCCTGTGGCTAAATAAGCGTTCCAAGTAATTGGAATATTTAAAAAGTCGATTAACTGGTAGAAATTGGCCGACAAAGGCCCAATATTTTCTCTTATATCTTTATAAATTCGATATCCTTGATTTAAATTTTGGCCAATGAGGAAATTTTTAAGTTCCCATGTATACGGCTGTAAATTAAATTGGCTTAGGGTAATCGTCGTTAATAGCCATATGATGATCAAGAAGATCATGACAAAAATAGAGCTTGAACGAAGAATTTGAAACATATTTTCTTTTTGAAAAGACTAAATTACGGTGATTCCAATTATTATTGTGAAATTTGTGAGAATTTTGAGAAGAAAAGAATAGGAGCAATTATGGAAAGTAAACGTCAACAAAAGTTTGGTAGGCAAATTCAGAAGGATTTGAGTGAAATTTTTCAAAAAGAATTTAAGGAAATTTTTGGAGGAGCTATGGTAACCATTACGGACGTTAAAATCAGTCCAGATTTGTCACTGGCTAGGTGTTATCTTAGTTTTTTGTTGGTCGAACAACCCAACGAAATCATGAAAGAATTGGAATTCAAGAACAAGGCAATTCGTAATGCTTTGGCCAATAGAATTAGAAAGCAGGTTAGGATCATCCCTAATTTGGCTTTTTTTCTTGACGATACGGCTGCTTATGCGGCTAAAATCGAAGCGCTTTTTGATGGTTTGGTCATACCTCCCGCTTCCGATGAAATAGATTCAAATTATATAGATTAATAACATAATAAATCATTGAACTTTCCGCTCTTTGTCGCTAAGCGCTATTTCGGTTCCTCTGTTAAGGCTCGTTTTATCACCTTAATATCTAGAATTTCTATGGTAGGAGTGGGGGTGGAAGTGATGGCATTGATATTAATTTTGTCGGTCTTTAATGGATTAGAGGATTTTCAAAAAGGGTTGTTTCAAACTTTTGATCCGGATTTAAAAATCATTGATAAAAACTCGCCACGATTCATCATCTCAAAGGAGAAACTAAAACAAATAAAGGCTTTGTCGGGGATTACATTCATCAATCCTGTTTTAGAAGATCAAGCTTTACTTCGTTTTGGAAATAAACAAGTTGTGGCTAGTTTTAAGGGCGTTGATGATTCATTCTTAAACGCCAATCGGCTGAAAAAACAAGTGGTTGAGGGTGATTATTTTCTTAAAAGTGATGGGCAATCATTTGCCTTAGTGGGCATTGGCGTTTTTTTAAATATGGGAATGAGTTTTGAAAATGTGGTTGAACCCGTCGAAGCTTGGTACCCTAATCACCAATCTCTACGAAAATTCTCGATCAATGAGGAAGCTATTCGCAGCAATATCTTTTATCCTGCTGGGGTAATTGAGGTGGAACAAACTTTCGATAATCAAGCGGTCATCGTTCCACTAGATTGGATGAATGATTTGGTGGGAGCAGAAGATAAATTATCTGGCTACGAAATCATGTTGGCCAGTGGGGTGGACGAAAAATCAGTCCAACAACAAATTAAACAAATTTTAGGAAACACTTTTTCTATTCAGACACGCGATGAACAGCATGCGATGTTGTTGAAGGCCATTAAAATAGAAAAGCTTTTTGTGTTTTTAATCATGGCCTTTGTCATGGGAATTGCCTCCTTTACGCTTTTTTATTCCCTTTCTTTATTAGTTATCGAGAAAAGAAAAGATCTACGGACTTTATTGGCGATTGGTATTTCTCGTTCCCAATTATTTAAAACCATTATGTGGGTAGGATTTTTGATCTGCTTTTCTGGGGCAATCTTAGGGATGATCTTTGGCTTTATTTTTGCTTGGGCTCAGCAAACCTTTGGAATTATCGGATTAGGCATTCCCAATGCATTGATTGATGCATACCCGATAAAAATGGAATTAATGGATTTTGTGTGGACTTCCTTAGTCGTGTTGACCATTACCACCTTAGCCTCTATTATTCCGGCTCGTAAGGCTGTTGAAATGACTTTTAAGCAGTAACAGCTGGCGGATTAAACTCTCCTTCCCATTTGGAAACTACGCAGGTAGCTACTCCATTTCCAGCTACGGAAGTTACGGTTCTTCCCATATCTAAAAATGGATCGACACCCAACAGCAACGCAATTCCCTCCGCTGGCAAGTTGAACATCGTTAATGTTCCTGCGATAATGACTAGGGATGCCCTTGGAACTCCCGCAATTCCTTTGGAAGTAATCATTAAAGTTAACAGCATGGTAATTTGTTGCTCTAAACTTAAATGAACTCCGTAGGCTTGGGCAATAAACCCTGTCGCGAAGGTCATGTACAACATGGAACCATCTAGGTTAAAACTGTATCCTAAGGGTAAGACAAAACCAACGATACGTTTGCTGCAGCCAAATTTTTCTAAAGCCGCAATCGTTTGTGGAAAGGACGCTTCCGAACTTGCCGTTGAAAAAGAAATTAATAATGCTTCTTTTAATTCTCTTAATAAGCGCCAGTAAGGTATGCCGTTAAAAATACATATAAGCCATAAAATGACTACCGTAAAGAAGAGCAATCCCCCTAAGAAACAAATCATTAAATACCCATAACTGATTAAAATACTTAAGCCTTTATTGGCGACAACCGTGGTCATGGCTGCGAAAACGGCATAAGGAGCAAGTTCCATGACATAATTAACCATTTTGAAAACGACCTCCGCCAAGTTGTCAATCACATGAATAAGTTTTTTTCCTGTAGCCCCAATCGAACCCAAGGCTACACCAAAGAATAATGAAAAAATAACAATTTGAAGGATTTCATTTTCCGCTAAGGCTTTGAAAAAACTATCTGGAAATATATGAAGAATGAAATCTTCAATGGTTTTTGTTTTAGAAGCATCTATGCCAGTATCTGTTCCGGCAGCGGGTTTAGGCCAACTTTGTAAACTGCCTGGTTTAGTGATGTTTACGACCACAAGTCCAGTGATTAGTGATAAAATAGTAGCAAAGTAAAAGTAGCCAATCGTCTTAATTCCAATTCTACCCACCGCTTTAAAATCACCTAATTTGGCTATGCCAACGACCAATGTGCAAAAGACCAAGGGCCCTACAATCATTTTGATTAATCTCAAAAATATCTTAGAGACAACTTGCACCTTGGAAGCCAATTCGTGGCTTGTTTCTGGAGAAAAGAAAAGGTAAAAGAATTCCCCTAATGCAAGTCCTAGAATAAATCCAATGATAATTTTATGAGTAAGGCTTAATTTCATAGGTCTCTATTCGTTAGATATTTTTGATAGAATGGTTTACGATAAAAAATCATTCCCCACAAAAATGGAAATAAAATTATATCTAAAAAAACATTTGATGTTTTATAAGTCACAAAATCCTGAACGTAACATTGAGTGTCATCTATTTTAATGATTGAGTGCTCATGTTTCCAAGAATTGATTCCAAAGGGAACCTTAATTCCCTCGTCGATGAAAATAGATTTATTTGAATCCTGATGGGAATAGGTGATTTCCGATGACCAAATGACCTTCATGAAAAGCAAATTGATTTCAAGAATAACTAAATCTCCTTTGCTGCAACCATCAAAACGCTGGATGTTTACTTGAGGAAAGGGAGGAGATATTTTTTTTAATAATGCCTCATTGAATTGAGACCAAACAAATGGCATAGAAGCTCCAATTTTTGTTTGGATGTTAAATGAGGGCATAAATTAATAATTTACGAGATGAATAAAGAGATTAAAAGCGAAACTACCTTCAGAAAAACTGTTTTAATAGCTATGGCAAAATACTCAGTAAAAGAAACAATTGTCTTTTCAGTTGACTCTTCTTTCTCCGGTTTTTGATCATTGGGTTGACCTTCGCTTAAATTTTTAGATCCCACTAATTCATTTCTATTTAGATTTGATTTCGTTGAATCAGAAATACTCAGATTGAATTTGGGATGTATCACACTATACTCCACTAACCCAAAACTGCTCAGGAATAGCAAGCAGACAAAAGCTGCGCTAAGGATATTGATTTTTTTCATTTTACTTTTGATTTGGCGGATTGTACTTGTTTTACTTGCTGTTCTAAAGCTAATTCATTGGCTTTTTGGTCCAATTTGTTTTGCTCTTGATTCGCTAATATTTTTTCTTTTTCAATTCGAGTCTCTTCTAACTTTTTAGTTAAAAGTTCAGTTTGCCTTTTGTTTGAATCGAGTTCACGGACTAATCTTTCCGCATACCGTTGATTTTTTAATTGGGCATTTTTGAGTTCGGCCAATTTACTTTCTTCTTTGCGCAAAGATTCCTGTAAATTAATGAGGTTGGCGAATTCTTCAAGCCACTGACTCGCTTCTTTGAATTTTTCATGACCCGTTTGAATGTAATTATCGGGGCCCACGCGCATGGAAACAAAAAGTTTTATTTTGTTTTTTTCTTCCGTAATCACGGAAAGTAAGTTGATCGGATTATCTGAAATGGCCGATATTCGTGCTTGGTCTACGTGAATGGAGCCTGCTCTACCGGCGTCAACGGTCCCAGTTTTCTTTAAATATTCTTTCCAGGCATTCGTGACATTTTTCTCTTCCGTGTTTAAATAGGTATAAAAGCCTTCTTTTTTAGCTTTATCTATTTCTGCCAGACCCGAAAATACTTGGGCCGACAATGGAAAATATGCGATGAATATAAAAATACCAATAAAAAGACCTTTCATGTGGTTATAAAATGTTGATGGGTTAACAAGTTGTAAAGTTATATGTTTTAACTAAAATAATTGACTAAATGATACATTTTTGAGTGAGTGCCAACTCCACTTGATTTTGATGATTTCTGTACCCAAATAAGGTAAAATCACCGCCTTCACTCAATTTTAGTTTTTTTCTCAAATCTTCTGGCTTTCCCGGAAAATTGCGTGTGTTAATATTTACTTTCTTGTTAGGTAAATGTTTCTTAAGCCAACCCATATCCACGGGACCTGTTTCTATCACACGAAACGATTTTCCTGGAAATTTAGTATCCAATTCCTTGGAAGAATATAAATGGGTGTTTGAATTTATTTTAATCATATTTTCTGTTTCCACCAATTTAAAAAATCCTGCTTTTAAAATGCCCGGATGAGGTTCATAGAGGAAATTTGATATGGGTCCTATATTGGTCAGTTTTCTTTTTTCCGCTTCTAGGGTTCCTGAAAAAATGATCGAATGCTCAAAATTCAATTCAATGATGTCAATCTCTGGGTCAAGTGTCGAATTTTTTGACTTGAGAAATAAAATTTCTTTCACTTCATTTTTAACGCATACTACCCATATTTTATCCACTCCGCCAAGTTCTACAATGGCTCGTTCCAAATCCAATAGCGGACTTGTTTTTAGCAATAATTGGCTTTTATCCTTCATCAATGGCAAAAAATCTAGCACATTGGGTTCGCAGTCTTTGAATAATAAGACTTTGTCTCCTTTCGCATTTCTTCGAGCCGGATCTAGGTAGATAAAATCAAATATGGAATCGGATTGATTTAGATAGGCAAGGCCATCCCCGAGAATATGTTGGATATTGGTGTAACCTAATTTCCCATGATTATATGCCGTAATCTCTTTGAGGTCTTGTTGTCTTTCTACATATACGACTTGATTCGCTTTTTTAGCAAAAGCCGCCGAATCCACGCCCATTCCTCCGCTGGCATCCAGGACTTTTCCGTGGACGATATTGACTTTGAAATTAGCGGTCGCTTCGGAGGAAGCTTGTTCTAAGGAGATCGATGGGGGGAAGAAAAGGTTTGTATGGCTCACCCAAAAAGGCAATTTCAAAGCTAATTTTTGACGAGCCTGAATTTGACTAGCTAATTTGCTGAGATCAAAGTTGGGATATTTTTTTCCCGACAAGGCGATTTGATGAGGATCCTTATCCGCATGTACTTGGATGAAATACTGTTCCTCAAGGCTTAACATGTGACAAAAATAGCGATCTATATGGATTAACTATAATTTTTCTGTAAATTCAATTTCGTAAAAAAATATCCATAGATGGCCATTTATAACTTAAAAGTAAATACAAAGTATCCCCGTGTCTATCATGATTTCTCTCCTTTTGATATGGTACAATTCGGATGATCGGATTAATATTAGCTGCGGGCCGTTCCTCAAGGTTAGGAGAGCCTAAGATTTTGTTTCAGTATTTAGGAAAAAGTTTGTTAGAGCGGACGTGCCAACAAGCCCTTTCCGTGTGTTCCGAAATTTTAGTCTTAATCGGCGCTGAAACCGAAAAATCCAGCGAGATTTTACGTAAACTTCAACGCACAAATCCTAAGGTCCAATTTTCCATCAGTGAACATTGGTCGGAAGGGATGGGGTCTACCTTGGCGGAAGGCTTACGTATGCTGGCTGATAAGCAAGAAGATATCATGGTTTTGCTTTGCGATTTACCTTTCATTGAGTCTTCGCATTTGTCGGCGCTACAAAATGCTAAACAATTGCACCCCAAGCTTTTTATTGTTTCCGATTTTGGCGGGCAAATGTCGCCACCAGTGGTGATTCCCCAGCAGTTTCAATCCCAGTTTTTTAATTGGAAAGGGGAGAAAGGCCTCGGTGAAATTTGGCATAAACAGGCAAAAGACGTTTTATATTGTCATTTCAATGTACAATATAAGGATTTAGATACGCCAGACGATAAGGCCTATTGGCGCGTGGTAGAAACTCAAAATACTACCGAATAATAATACATTTTATGCCTTGATTTTGGGTCTCAACGCGGAAATTATTACCTTTGTGGCTTGCTTAGTTAAGAGCAAATATTTTTTCAAATTAATCTTACATTGTGGAATCTATTGACAATTTACCTACCGTTGAAACTGCCAAAAAATTAGGTTTACTCCCCGAAGAATATGATCGGATTCAAGAGATTTTAGGCCGCAAGCCTAACTTCACCGAGCTTTCCATATTTTCTGTGATGTGGTCTGAACATTGTTCATATAAAAATTCAATTGTTTGGTTAAAGACTTTGCCTAAAGATTCCCCTCGAATGCTTGCGAAAGCCGGCGAGGAAAACGCGGGTTTAGTTGACCTAGGAGATGGTTTAGGTTGCGCATTCAAAATAGAATCTCATAATCATCCTTCAGCATTAGAGCCCTATCAAGGTGCGGCGACGGGTGTAGGTGGAATTAATCGAGATATTTTTACGATGGGTGCGCGTCCAATCGCCCAATTAAATTCGCTTCGATTTGGTAATATAGCCTTAGCAAAAACAAAGTGGTTAGTCAAAGGTGTGGTGAAAGGAATAGGTGATTATGGCAATGCTTTTGGTATTCCTACCGTCGGCGGTGAAGTATTTTTCGACGATTGTTATTCCACAAATCCACTGGTTAACGCCTTCTCTGCAGGTATTTTGAAGGTTGGCACCCAAGCCTCTGCTACTTCATATGGGGTAGGAAATGGTGTTTTTATTGTAGGATCTGCGACTGGAAAAGATGGAATTGGAGGAGCTAGTTTTGCTTCTGAGGATATTACAGCTAAGTCTTCTGAAAAATTGCCTGCGGTCCAAGTGGGTGATCCATTCCAAGAAAAGTTATTGTTAGAAGCTTCCTTAGAGATTATTGAAGCAGGTTGCGTGATTGGAATTCAAGATATGGGTGCGGCAGGAATTATATGTTCTACGTCTGAAATGTCAGCCAAAGGCGAGCATGGAATGATCATTGACCTTTCCAAAGTACCTACGCGTCAAGCCAATATGCAGCCATTTGAGATCTTATTATCCGAATCTCAAGAAAGGATGTTGATCGTCGTGGAAAAGGGTAGGGAGCATGAGGCGAAGCGAATTTTCGACAAATGGGATTTGAATTGTGAGCAAATTGGAGTCGTAACAGATACAAAAAGATTAGAGTTTTATCAGGATGGCGAATTAGTAGCCGATGTACCGGCAGATGATTTGGTGTTGGGTGGAGGTGCACCTGTCTATACACGGGAATACAAAGAACCTGCTTACTTCCAAGAATTTAAGAAGTTTTCGATTGACTCAGTGGCTGATTTAACGGTAGATGAATTACCAAAGGCTTTTGACTTTTTAATGAACCATCCCAACATCGCGTCCAAAAAATGGGTGGCTGAACAATATGATTCATCGATCGGCCGAGCGAACAGAAATACAAATGCTCCTTCTGATGCGGCAGTGGTGAAGGTTCACGGTTCTCAAAAATCCATTGTAATTACGGTAGATTGTAATTCAAGATATGTCAATGCGGATCCTGAAGAGGGTTGTGCGATGGCTGTGGCCGAAGCAGCTCGAAATATTGTTTGTTCGGGTGGAGTGCCCGTGGCGATTACCAATTGCCTAAATTTTGGGAATCCTTACGTTCCTGAGGTTTATTGGCAATTTGTGAGAGCCATAAAAGGAATGAAAAAAGCTTGTTTGGCTTTTGAAACCCCTGTAACAGGTGGTAATGTTAGTTTTTACAATCAATCTTCTGATGAAGGTCCTGTATTTCCTACGCCGACCATCGGCATGTTGGGAATTTTGGAAGATCCTTCCATGAAAATGACTCTGGATTTCAAGCAAGAGGGAGACCTTATTTATTTAATAGGTCAAGCCGTAAATGATATTGCTTCTTCTGAATACGTGTATTCATATAAAAAGATCAAGGCTACCCCAGCGCCTCATTTTAATTTAGAAACTGAGCAAAAAGTTCAAAAATCTATTGCCGGTTTAATCGCCGCTAGGTTAATTCAATCTGCTCATGATGTTTCTGATGGAGGTTTATTGATTACTTTGGCGGAATCTTCATTCCCTAGAAAATTAGGTTTTTCTGTTCAGGGGGATGTGAATATTCGCCGTGATGCATTTTGGTTTGGCGAAGCTCAAAGTAGAGTGGTGGTTTCCATCGATGCTCAAAATAAAGCGAAGTTTGAATCATATTTGAATCAAAATAATCAAGGATTTTCTTTGATTGGAGAAGTTAAAGGCAAGGATATGTTGGTGGACAACCAAGTGGTATCCACTTTACAAGGTGCATTTGATTCTTACCATTCAGCGCTGGAAACTGCCTTAATGAACTAGGTACATGAGCCGTTATCTAATACAATTCTCGTATGATGGCGGCTCATTTCATGGCTACCAAATTCAACCCAACGCGCATTCCGTACAAGCCGAGTTAGAAGAAAAATTAAGCCTGCTTTTGGGCTTGAAAGTTGAAATAACGGGTAGCTCAAGGACAGATACTGGGGTGCATGCTCGACAACAATTTGCGCATGTCGACTTACCTGATGAAATTATTCCTGCAGCTGATTTTGTGTACCGAGCGAATCGAATGTTGCCCACTTCCTTAGCGCTTCACGCTCTTTATGCGGTTTCTGATGAAGTTCATGCTCGATTTGATGCATTGTCCCGAACGTATGAATATATCATTTCTACGTCCAAAAGTCCATTGATGCGTAAATATGCGTATTGGTTTGAAGCCAAATTGGATATAGATCAAATGAATTTAGCCGGAGAAATTTTAAAAAATTATACTAATTTCCAGTGTTTTTCAAAAGTAAAAACGGAGGTGACTACGTTTGATTGTGACATAAAAAAAGCATTTTGGGAAATGCGAAATGACCAATTAATATTCACCATTCAGGCCAATAGGTTTTTAAGAGGGATGGTTCGAAGTGTGGTGGGCACCATGATTGAAATTGGCCTAGGAAATTGGGAATTATCGGATTTAGCGAATATACTAAATTCAAAAGACCGACAAAAAGCCGGTAGATCTGTACCTGCCCATGGTTTGTATTTAATTCAAGTGGAATACCCCAAGGCTATTTTTGACGCCAAATGTTCATAATGACATCTAATAAGGTAGCTGCCGTTTGAATTTTGATCTCTTTGGGTTTATAGTTCAAGCCTTTTAAATTGTATTTTGAAATCCATATCTGCTTAAACCCTAATTTTTCAGCCTCGGCAATTCGTTGGTCTATGCGCGTCACCGACCTTAATTCTCCTCCTAATCCTACTTCGGCCGCAAAACAAATCGAAGAATCAATGATTTTGTCTTCGTATGATGAGACGATTGACATGCAGGTGGCAAGGTCTAAAGCCGGGTCATCTACCCGAATTCCTCCGGTAATATTTAGAAACACATCTTGCGTGCCTAGTTTATACCCACCTCTTTTTTCTAAAACGGCTAGCAACATATTAAGGCGTTTGGAATCATAACCTGTCGCGGTGCGTTGAGCCATTCCATAGTTGGACGTCGTAACTAACGATTGAATCTCAACTAGCAAGGGTCTATTTCCTTCTAGCAAGGTTCCGATAGCGATTCCGGAAGATGCTTCATCGCGCTGTGATAGTAAAATTTCGGATGGATTTGTCACAGGCCTCAAGCCAGAGCCTAGCATCTCATAAATTCCTAATTCGGACGTACTTCCAAACCTATTTTTGGTGGTTCTCAGTATGCGGTAAATTAAATGTCGGTCCCCTTCAAATTGTAAAACGGTGTCCACTAAATGTTCTAACACTTTAGGGCCGGCGATGGAGCCTTCTTTGGTGATGTGGCCAACTAAAAATATAGGTGTGGAACTTTCTTTTGCAAAGCGCATTAGTTCTAAGGCGCATTCTCTGATTTGAGAAACACTGCCGGGACCTGATTCGATTTGGTCCGAATATAAGGTTTGTATGGAATCAATAATGATTAAATCAGGCTCTAATTCAATTAAATGCTTGAAAATTTGCTGCGTATTGGTCTCCGTTAAAATATATAAATTAGCGGGTTTAGTGCTTAATCGATCAGCCCGTAATTTTATTTGTTGCTCCGACTCTTCCCCAGTGACGTATAAAACTTTAGGGCCTTGTAAGGAAAGCGCAACTTGTAGTAATAATGTTGATTTACCAATCCCAGGCTCTCCGCCAATAAGTACTAAGCTGCCCGGTACAATTCCACCGCCTAATACACGATTAAATTCGGGATCTGAACAAATTAATTTTGGGGTATTCTCGAAAGTCACCTCGGCTAACAACTTAGGTTTTACCTGCGATTTAGTTCTAGACTTATCCTTCCAAACTTCGGCTGGATGCGTATTTGTTTCGATCAATTCTTCTACAAAAGTGTTCCATTCTTCACATGAAGGACATTTTCCAAGCCATTTAGGGGTTGAATGTCCACAAGATTGACAAAAGAAGGAAGTTTTAGCTTTAGCCACGATTCATTTTTTATAATTCAAAATTAC
>CAMBGA010000042.1 GCA_945866095.1 Spirosoma fluviale | reverse complement strand
GAATTCGCTCTGGCCAGTCCCACCAATGAATCTAAACTTGTCGCAAAAAAACCTTGTCCCTCTAATCCCGGTGGCGATTCCACCATACTTATGTTTGAATTACTCATATCAACTAGATGCTGTCTTGAAATTAATAAACCATCAATTCGCTTGAAAGTTTACTTTTCCCAGGTTAAAATTCCTTTTTTAATTACATAAACGAAACCTGCCAATAGCAAGCCCATAAACACAATCATTTCATAAAATCCATCCCATGATAATTCCTTGAAATTAACGGCCCAAGGGTACATGAAAACGATTTCTATATCAAATAGCACAAATAAAATGGCTACTAAAAAATACTTAACTGAAATGGGTGTGCGGGCGTCTCCTACTGACTCAATCCCACATTCAAACGTATCATCTTTTTTCTCTGAATGCCTTTTAGGACCCAGTGCATGTGTCGCAAGCATAGTGGCCACAATAAATGCTAGGGCCGCCGCGAGTTGAGCAAAAATCGGAAGAAAATCCTGTGGTTGATAGTTCATTACATTAGGCTAAAAAATGAAGCCGCAATTTAATTAAAAATCTAGTTTTTTTGAGATAATTTTTTAAAAATACTTTGTTTTTCCAGGTACTGCCACAGCATACAAACCATTTGCATCTGGCTTGGATGGCATATCAGCATCCCAACTAAATGTAGACGGTGCTATATTAAGCCCTGAATTGATCGCTTTATCCCACTCGATCACTTGGCCAGAATAGGTAGCCATACGCCCTAAAATAGACGTCATCGTCGAATAAGCGCCATTTTCAGCATCAGCAAACTTGTATTCGCCAGCTGCAACGGTGGCCCATAATTCATCATGCTCTGTTTGATATGGATTATTTTCCTTCGTCTTTTTATCAAAAGCATATTGCGCATTTCCTTTGTAATCAAAAATTTTGGCTGAATCAAAATGTATCTTTCCTTTCGTTCCAATCACATGCTCATCCACCTTGGTCCAAGTACCTGGAATATGTCGACATTGACTATTCAAAATAGTTCCATCCGCATATTCATACTCAACAATATGATGATCAAAAATTTCACCATAATTCTTCCCTTTTCTAACCTCACGACCACCTGTTCCACGAGCCTTTACCGGATATCCGTTTTTAGCCCAGTTGATTACGTCAATATTATGAATGTGTTGCTCCGTAATATGATCCCCACACATCCAATTGAAATAATACCAGTTGCGCAATTGATAATCCATCTCAGTCTGACCTTCTTTACGAGGTTTAACCCAAACACCATCATTATTCCACCAACAAGATGCCGATACAATATCACCAATTTGTCCGTCTTGAACTCGTTTCATCAGTTCCCGGTATGAATTTTGATAATGACGTTGCAAACCAACCACCACATTTAATTTCTTTTGCTTCGCAATTTTAGCCGCAGCTAATACGCGTTGGATTCCCGCTGGATCTGTAGCCACTGGCTTTTCCATGAAAATTTGCTTTCCTTGAGCCACCGCTTCCTCAAAATAGGGAGGTCTGAATCCTGGAGGCGTAGTCAAAATCACTACATCCGCTAATGCCATTGCCTTTTTATAAGCATCAAAACCTACAAATTTATGGTCTTCTGGTACATCTACTTTCTGGCTGATCGGGATCGCTTTCGCTGAAGCGTCCTTCGCTCTCGATTTCATCAAATTGTTGTAGCAATCATCCAAACGATCACGGAAAACATCTGCCATAGCGACTAACTTGATATTTTCTTTTGTACTTAATGCCTGAGTAATGGCACCTGTTCCTCGGCCTCCGCAACCAATGATGGCTACTTTAAGCGTGTCGCCTACTAGGCTTTGGCCTGCAAATGCATTAGCAGCCCATGGACTTAAAATCAATCCACTCGCAGCTAAGCCAGAATGCTTAACAAAATCTCTTCTTGAATTTTTCATGTATAAATAGTTTAGACTTTCAATTTAAATATTTTTCAAAAAATGTCCTAATTTCCTGGCTACTTGGCTGAGGGTTAGGTCTAATAATTCTAAAACCAACGAAGGGGGCATCCGCATTCCACCAAATACTTTTAGGTATTTGTGGGTCTCTGCGATTCCAAACTGGGTCTGCAGCAAATCGAGCTGTAGGGCTAACTAATATCTTTTCATCTTGAAAATTTCCTCCTCTAACGATCGCATCTGCATATTTATCCGTAAAAACGGGTGACTCTGATTTTTTATATCCTTCTGCATCATAATGATCTAACACCCATTCAGAGACATTTCCTAGCATATCATACAAACCAAAAGCATTGGGTTTTTTCAAACCCACATGATGGTATTTTTCCTGAGAATTTTTAGCATACCAAGCATAATCATCTAAAAGTTCCATAGGATTTTTTTGCCCAGCCTTGCATGCGTATTCCCATTCTATTTCCGTTGGGATGCGATAAAAAATACCCGTTTTCGCATATAACCATTTACAATACATGATTGCAGAATATTGCTGCATGGAATTAGCCGGGAATCCACCCACTTTTCCCATACCTAACGTAAAATCAATGTACGGAGGGCTAGGCCTCGTGACCGCATCAGGTCCGGTTTTAGCCGGTTTAGGTTCAGGATCTCGCTCCTCCTCAAAAAATAATTGATATTCATCATAGGTCACTTCTGTTTTCCCTACCCAAAAAGCATTTATTTTCACTTTCTTTTGAGGTCCTTCATCTGCTTTATGCCCGGCATCTTGTGCCGAACTACCTAGTAAAAACTCACCTGCTGGCACAGCCACCATGTCAAATGACACCGTACTTCCTGGGATAGTTTGTTGATATGAACTTAGTTTTTGGGCGTTTAATAAAGGGGAAATGAGAAAGAAAAAACAAATAATTAAAATATATTTCATGCTATAATAGATTATGATTTAGTAAAATGCCCAATTTGCCAGCTTTGAATTCCCAAACTAATAAGCGAACATTAGGCAATTTTACCAATAATTTTTCAATTTCCTGTATTGGCATAATCGTGGCAGCCGTCGCAAGCCAGTCGGCCAACGTCCCATCAGGTGCAACAGCTGTGGCAGAACGTCCATGCGTTAAAGCCATACCGGTTCTTGGATCCAATACATGCGAATACACTTGATTGCCAATTTGAACTTGTTGGTATGTCTTTCCCGAACTAGCAATGGAGCAATTTTTTAACGATAACATCTGATCTGAAATAGCAGTACCTCCGGGGATTTCTAGTCCCACCAACCAGGCTTCCTCTTTTCCTGCTTGCGAAGTCAAACAAATTTTCCCTCCCGCATCCACCAACACATTTTGCCATGAATTATTGATCAAATGGTCTAACACTTTTTGAGCCACAAACCCTTTTCCTAAGGAACCTAAGTCTAACTGACACGCTTGGTTGGCCAACCGTAATTTGGTTGAATCCTCAGAGAACTCAATGCATTTTCCCTGAATGGCTTTGGCAATTTTCCTGAGCTCCTTTTCATCAGGCAATATTTTATCTTTCCGAGTTTTCCTCCAGGCTTGAACCAATCTTCCCAATTTTACATTCAAAGCCCCTTGGGTCACATTTTCGGCTTGCATCGCAGCGACTAAAATCTCTTTTAATGGAGAATGAATAGGGAAAAACTCGCCAGTCCCAGCCCGCAAATTGACCTGGCTCAACTCAGAATTAATTTGATAATCGCTCAATTCTGACTCCAAATCACGCGCCAATTCAAACGAACTTTGAATGACTTTTGAAATTCCTGAACTGTCATTTGTGGAAACAATAATCCTAAATGGAGATCCCATACGGGACGTTTCAAACGTATATTTACCTGTTTGAGCAAAATTTTGATGAGAAATCAGGAGAATGAACAGTAGTAAGAAATTGATTTTTTTAATCATAATTCAAATATTACAAAAAATAATTGTAATTTTATCCCGCAAATAAGGGTAGTATTCGATTCATCAACCGTCTACCGTAACCCGTTCAATATATTTGCTATGCTTGAATCCAATAAATTTCTATTTGAAGCTTTAACATACGACGACGTATTGTTATTGCCCGCGTATTCAGAGGTATTGCCTCGTGAGGTAAGTACGCAAACTAGGTTAACTCGAAATATCACGATCAATATTCCTATCGTTTCTGCTGCCATGGATACCGTTACAGAAGCGGCTTTGGCAATCGCCTTAGCCCAAGAAGGGGGAATTGGAATCATTCACAAAAATATGACGATTGACCAACAAGCAGCTCAAGTGCGCAAAGTAAAGCGTTCTGAGTCTGGAATGATCATAGACCCTGTCACTTTAAAAGACAATAAAACGTTAGGGGATGCTCAGCGCATCATGAAGGAATTTAATATCGGTGGCATTCCTGTGATTGATAATGCGGGAATTTTGGTGGGTATTTTAACTAATCGCGATTTACGTTTCCAAAAGCAAACAAAACGTCCGGTGGCTGAGATTATGACCAAAGTAAATTTGATCACGGCAAAGGAGGGTATTAGCATGGAGGAGGCTGAAAGCATATTGCAAGAATATAAAATTGAAAAATTACCGATTGTTGACAAAAATGGCAAGCTTATCGGCTTGATTACCTATAAAGATATTTTGAAACGCAAATCCCATCCTTTGGCATCTAAAGATTCCTTAGGTCGGTTACGCGTAGGTGCCGCTGTAGGAGTAACCCCAGATTTATTGGATCGGGTGCAAGCTTTGGTGCAAGTTGGCGTAGATGTAATCAGCATCGATACAGCCCACGGACATTCCAAAGGCGTGATTGATGCCTTGAAATCGGTTAAAAAAGCATTCCCAAACTTAGAAGTTATTGTCGGAAATATTGCCACAGGCGAAGCGGCAAAAGCCTTAGCAGAAGCGGGAGCTGATGCGGTGAAAGTGGGTGTGGGTCCTGGAAGTATTTGTACCACTCGGATTATTGCCGGCGTGGGAATGCCCCAATTAACCGCAGTTTACGAAGCGGCAAAAGCATTAAAACCTTATAATATTCCATTAATTGCCGATGGCGGAATACGTTATTCAGGTGATGTGGCGAAGGCGATTGCCGGTGGAGCTAGCACGGTAATGATCGGGTCTTTACTGGCCGGAACGGATGAAGCACCGGGTGAAATGATTATTTTAGAAGGGCGGAAATTCAAATCATACCGTGGAATGGGTTCATTAGAAGCGATGGAAGATGGATCAAAAGACCGTTATTTCCAAGATGCGGAAGATGATATCAAAAAATTAGTACCGGAGGGGATTGTAGGCCGAGTACCATTTAAAGGTTCTGTGACGGAGATTTTATACCAAATGGTCGGTGGATTGAAAGCCGGTATGGGATATTGCGGTGCGGCGTCGATTGAAATTATGCAAGAAGCAAAATTTGTCAAAATTACTTCCGCAGGTGTGAAAGAAAGTCATCCTCATGATGTGAGCATTTCGAAGGAAGCTCCGAACTATTCGGCAAAATAAAAAATAAAAGATTGAGTTGAAAAGCCAGCCGTGAACGGTTGGCTTTTTTTTATCCTTGATACCCTTGAACCGTATCCACGAAACATTGTACCTTATCCGGATGAATATCTGGGTAAACGCCATGGCCTAAATTCGCGATGTAACGTTGGCCACCAAAAGCCTTCAGCATCTCCTTAGTTTCTGCTTCCACCGTTTTAAAATCACCATATAAGACACAAGGATCTAAATTACCTTGCAAGGTTTTGTGAGATCCTACAAGCGCACGCGATTCCGCAATGTCCATGTTCCAGTCCAAGCCAATGGTCTGGCAATCTAATTGGGCCATTTCGGCTCGAGCGAAAAATGCCCCTTTGGCAAATAAAGTGAGTGGGACATTGTCGATGGCATCACAGATTTGCTTTAAATAAGGAATTGAAAATGCACTATATTGTGAAGGCGATAGAATGCCCGCCCAAGAATCAAATATCTGTAATAAATTAGCCCCAGCAACAACCTGAGCTTTTAAATAGGCAATCGTAGAATCGGTAATTTTTTGCAATAGCGCATGAGCTAAAGCCGGTTCGGCGTACAGCATTTTTTTTGCTTGAGAAAAAGTTTTTGAACCTTTTCCTTCGACCATATAGCAGAAAATAGTGAAGGGTGCTCCAGCGAAACCGATTAAAGGAACGCGTCCAGCTAATTCTTTTTTGACAATTTTAATCGCATCTAGGACATATTTCAAATCTTCCTCGGGATTAGCTAGACGAATCTTGGCTAAGTCGGCATGCGAACGAATCACCTCAGGAAACACGGGTCCTTTTTGTTCTTCCATCAAATAAGGCAGGCCCATGGCCTCAGGAACCACTAAAATGTCTGAAAAAATAATCGCCGCATCTACACCAAACCTATCTACAGGTTGTAGGGTAACTTCTGCCGCCATTTCTGGATTCGTAGCTAAAGCGATAAAAGAGCCTGCTTTTGCTCGAACCTCACGGTATTCAGGCAAAATTCGACCGGCTTGACGCATCACCCAAACGGGTACCCGTTCAAGGGGTTGGCCTAACGCGGCACGAATGATTAAATCGTTTTGTAATTTTTCCATTTTAAAGGTACAAAGGTAGAGAAAAATCAGGTATTAAGTAATAGGTATTAGGTAACAAGTGGAATTTAGGTAAGAGGTAAATTAGGTAAGAGGTAATAGGTATTAGGTAAGAGGTAATAGGTATTAGGTAAGAGGTAATAGGTATTAGGTAAGAGGTAATAGGTATTAGGTAACAAGAGGAATTTAGGTAATAGGTATTAGGTAACAAGGGAATTTAGGTAAGAGGTAATAGGTATTAGGTAATAGGTATTAAGTAATAGTTAATAGGGAAAATTAGGTATTAAGTATTAGACTAGTATCAATCTTATATTTCCTTCCTTAAAATTGTTTTAAATACCTGTTACCTAATACCTATTACCTATTACCTAAATTCCTTTACCTTTGCAAACTAACATTTCCCTCATGGCTGCAGCACCGATTATCGCCCGATTCATTACAAGCAATACCGATTTTACAAAAAGTCCTCCAGCTAGGTTCCCTGAATTTGCGTTTATTGGCCGGTCTAATGTTGGAAAGTCTTCGTTGATTAATTCATTGACCTTTCATAAAGGTTTGGCAAAGACCTCTCAAACTCCAGGAAAAACTCAATTGATCAACCACTTCATGATCAATGAAAAATGGTATTTGGTCGATTTACCTGGATATGGATACGCCAAAGTAAGTAAAGAGAAAAGAAGGGATTTCGAAAAAATGATTTTTGATTATTTACTTCATCGGGAAAATTTAACATGTCTTTTTGTACTGATTGACATACGTATCAAACCTCAAATTGTAGACATCGAGTTCATGAACCGAATGGTCATCGAGCAAGTTCCCTTTCATATCGTTTTCACGAAGGCAGATAAACTATCGCAAAAGCAAGTGGGTGATAGTGTTGAATTATATAAAAACTATTTGCTAGAATCTTGGGAAACATTGCCAACCATATTTATCACCTCCGCTGAAAAACATGTTGGCCGAGAAGATATAATGAAAAATATAGAGCAATTAATTCAAACATCCCCTTACAAAATAGGGAAATAGTACTAATTTTGCAGTCGAATTATTAAACATATTCATGGAATTATTGAACGAAGTTGCCCACATCTCTGGTAAACCAGGATTATTTAAAGTGTTAAAGCCAACAAGAACTGGAGTTATCGTCGAGACATTAGATGCGGCAAAACAAAAATCAGTGGTTAGTGGCCAAACCAGAATTTCGGTACTGAAAGACATTTCTCTTTATTTAGATGATCACCAAGATAGCACCATGCCTTTGGCGGAGTTGTTCTTAAAACTACATGAGATGTTTAATGGCGTATTGCCGATAGAGCCCCGAAAATCAACGGATTTAGAACTTTATGGCGTAATATCTACGGTAGTTCCTAATTATGATGCTGACCGTGTATTCGCATCCGACATCAAAAAAATCTTAAACTGGTATCTGATTTTATTTACGCATGTTCCTGAACTTTTTCCTAAAAAAGTCGCCAAGGAATCTAAGCCGGTAAAAGAAGATCTAGAAAAACCCAAGGCAGAAAAAAAGCCGGCAGCCAAAAAGGCCCCAGCTAAAAAATAATCAAAAAAAAATCCCGGCCTAAACCGGGATTTTTTTATCTCAATGAATTAATCCACTTGGCAATAATTATGGCATCGCCCTTGGGAACATTTGTCATAGGAGCCATTGGAGGGTAACCAGGCCAATTACTAGGTTGAGGCTTAGCGATCAGTGCAACTATTTTTTCTACACTGTATTTCTTCTTAGCCACATCTTGGTAAGCGGGACCTACTAATCTTGTATCTACCTTGTGACAAGCAAAACAAGTATACTTTTGCATCAATGGCTTAATTGCTTCCGGAAAATCTTCAGCTTTAGCTTGCAAACTCAAGGCCGAAAAACTCAATACTGCTGTAAAAATTAACTTAGATATCGTTTTCATAAAAAATTAATATTAATAGATAAAAATATAAACTTAAAAATT
This sequence comes from Spirosoma fluviale, assembly GCA_945866095.1. Classification (GTDB taxonomy): domain Bacteria; phylum Bacteroidota; class Bacteroidia; order Cytophagales; family Spirosomataceae; genus Aquirufa; species Aquirufa fluvialis_A. Next base: position 9,032 of record CAMBGA010000042.1, on the reverse strand, counting down.
AGATCCACAAATTAAGGGAATTCTCATTAAAAAACTGCCCTGAATCAGGCCTTTTTTAATGAATTAATTGCATTTCTTACACTTCCATGCTTTTCTAATAAATCCGCAGCCCTCTCTTCGCTGATTCCAGTCGCTTCGCGGACCATCATAATCGCCCTTAAAACTAATTTATGATTACTTAATTGCATGTCGACCATCTTATTCCCCTGCACATGTCCTAGTTGGATCATGACAGAAGTCGAGATCATATTCAAAACCAATTTCTGTGCTGTTCCTGATTTCATCCGCGTACTTCCCGTGACGAATTCAGGTCCCACAATCACTTCAATTGGATATTTAGCTTCTTTAGCAACAACACCTCCCGCATTACACACAATGCAACCTGTGAGAATTCCGCGCTCGTTTGCTGCGCGCAATCCACCTATAACATAGGGCGTTCTTCCAGAAGCTGCAATGCCAACGACCGTATCCAAGACACCTATTCCATAGGCTTCCATATCTAACCAAGCCTGTTTTTCATCATCTTCGGCATTCTCAACGGCCTTTCTGATTGCCCCATCACCACCGGCGATTAATCCAATAACCCGATCAAAAGCCACTCCATAGGTTGGCGGACATTCCGAAGCATCCACAACGCCTAGTCGGCCAGAAGTTCCAGCGCCAATATAAAATAAGCGTCCACCTTGTTTCATTCGAGGAACAATTTGATTCACCAGTGCCTCGATGGCCGGAATTACTTTTTCGACTGAATGAGCGACCGTTTTATCTTCCGCATTCATTTGTCGGAGTAACGTTTCAACACTCTGTTGCTCTAAATTTTCATATTGAGAAGCAGATTCAGTTGCCAATAAGGTTAGATTTTCGGCCATTATTGTTGGTATAATTCGTTATAATTTGAGAAAAAATACGGAATGGTTTCAATTCCCTTGTAAAAATTAAACAAGCCATAATGCTCATTTGGAGAATGGATGGCATCGGAATCTAGACCAAAACCCATTAAAATAGACTTGATTCCCAACTCCTTTTCGAATAAAGCTACGATGGGAATACTCCCGCCTCCGCGAGTCGGCACGGGATCTTTTCCAAAAGTCTTCGCCAAAGCCTCAGATGCTGCTTGGAATGCAATGCTATCCGTCGGCATTAAATACGCTTCTCCTCCATGATGGGGGGTAACGGTCACTTGGACTCCTTTGGGGGCTGCGGCTATAAAATAGTCGGTAAATAATTGAGTAATATGCTCAGAGGACTGATTGGGAACTAACCTCATGGAAATTTTCGCATAGGCCATGGAAGGCAAAACGGTTTTTGCTCCCTCGCCAGTATATCCACCCCAAATACCATTGACATCTAATGTAGGCCTAATCGATGCCCGTTCAATCGTTGAAAAACCTTTTTCCCCATGGACGGCATGAATGCCTAAATCGTTTTGATATGCTTCTAAGTCAAAAGGCGTTTGTGCCATGGCAGCGCGATCTGCCGCACTAACCTCCAACACCCCATCGTAAAAACCTGGGATGGTAATGCGATTAAATTCATCGTGCATGGATGAAATCATTTCACATAAAATATTAATGGGATTAGCTACCGCTCCACCATATACGCCAGAGTGTAAATCTCGATTAGGCCCTTGTACGGCCACTTCCATATAACTAAGTCCCCGCAAACCTACGTCGATGGAAGGCGTATCATTCGCAATGATAGCCGTATCTGAAATTAAAATAACATCTGCCTTTAATAACTCTTTATGAGCACAGACGAAAGTGGATAAATTGTTTGAGCCTATTTCCTCTTCCCCTTCAATCATAAATTTAACGTTACAGGTTAATTCACCTGTCGCATACATAGCCTCAAAAGCTTTTACATGCATAAAAATCTGACCCTTATCATCGCATGAACCACGGGCATAAATAACCTCATTTTTAATGATTGGATCAAAAGGAGGATTATCCCATAACTCCAATGGATCGGCGGGTTGAACATCATAATGCCCATACACTAAGACGGTTGGCGCCTTAGCATCCACCATTTTCTCTCCATAAACAATGGGAAAACCCGCTGTTTCCTCTAGACGAACATGGTCAACACCTACTTTTTTGAGGTTTTCAGCCATCCATTCTGCGGCTTGCCTAACCGATCCAGCATTTGCAGGATCAGCAGAAATAGAGGGAATGCGCAAAAATTCTAATAATTCAGTTAAAAATCGATCTTGATGGGCGGATATATACGTTTGCGTTTCTTTCATATTTGATTTTAATTGCTAAAGTGCAGCTATACAAATATAAAAAAAATAATGTTTACGAACGTTTTTTACGTGGGATTAGGTACATGCGATTTTCTGTCCCTTGAAAAATACGTAAAATATTTCCCCGGTGCGTGAATATGACTAGGCAAGCGATGAATAGCCCAAAGTAGATTAATAAAGGGATTTCCTGTCCAAATACCCCAAAAATCAACAACAATGAAAATACGATCGACGCAATGATAGAACCCAACGAAACGTATTTTGAGATGGCAAAGACGATCAAAAAAACACAAATGCCCACGATGGCTGCTTGTGGGTGTAATGCCAATACCATGCCTAAGGTGGTAGCTACCCCTTTTCCTCCTTTAAAATCGCAAAAGACAGGTAGCAGGTGACCTATAATAGCTAAAAAGCCGAAAAGTATTTTTAGGGTTACACAAGTTTGCCAATCAATTAAATGAAAGTAAAATAAAACAGCGGAGAGGCCTGTGGCAATAAATCCTTTGAGTGAGTCAACAAACAAAACGATGGATCCTGCTTTTTTGCCTAATACTCGAAAAGTATTTGTTGCACCCGCATTTCCACTCCCATGTTGGCGAATGTCAATTCCGTGATACGTTTCTCCATACCAAATAGCGGTAGGAATAGACCCAAGAAGATAACTTAAAATAGAAAGACCAAAAACAATTAATACCATAAGTCAAATTCTTCCGTTTGGCAGATTCAAATATAGAGTGCTAAGCTTCAGAAATCAAATGCTTATAAAACATTCTTGAAATGTTTAAATTTCAATCTTTAATTTATTCTAATTTGGACTAAAATGAAACATTGATGGAGGCCATTAACCTGAAAGTCTGTGGAACTCCGTGGTTCAAATAACTAAGTCGGTGAAAAGCCTGAATGCGGAAAATCCTAAAAATATTATCAATCCCATATCCCGCCTCCACATAGGGTTTTCCAGGCTCAAGCGCATCAAAAGAATATTGATCTAAAAACTTAGATTTCAATGGATTGTTGACATCTTTCATGATCTCTTTATTAGAAGAACGCTGGCTGCCCACCACTATGTTTGAACTCGCAATAAAACGCCACTTCAATTTTTTTATCAAGGGGATCCGATTAAAAAACAAGCCATCAAAATTGTGATTATACTGCAAGGAAACATACTGATCACTCACAAATTCAAAATAATTCATCGTGGAAAATGCACTCCTTACGAAGAACAATGTCTCATTTCCCAAATGTGGAAATAAAAGAGGTGCGGGTAAATTTGACGGCGTATAACCTGCCATCAAGGTATAATCGGATCGACCTATTTTCCCTAATCGAAACGATTGATAGGCTTTTAATGTATAACGCTCATAATCAAAGTTTCCACCTAAAAATCCTTTGATGCCCCTTTGATATTTAAAAGTAATCACAGGAATTCTCTTAGTTGACAAAGTAATTTTCTCATTCCCATTCATAATAAACGTCTCGTTTTTAGCAAATCTAGCTTCCAATGTGATGAATGAATCTTGATAATAATCTTGTACGGGCGAATTAACCCCCATCTCAGGGTTCAGTCGGTATTGAAATCGGAATAATGGGTCAAAGGACCTAGTATTAGCCGAAACTGAAAGGCTAATTCCTTTGGTAGGCTCTGTTGTAAAAAATGCTTCAGTTTCGCGGCGATAAAATGCGCCTGAGAACGCACCCCAACGAGTAAACGCGTAAAATAATTTATTGTCACCAATCAATTCTGGAGTTAAACCAACCCTTTCGATGTCATACGAGTGCCGCAATCCGGCCATCGTCCATTTTTTCTTTGAAAATAAATAGTTTACCTCCCCCGAATATTTTAACACCAAATCTTTAGTGCCAAAACCTACATTCCCTCTTAAAATCCAGTTTTTATCGAAATTTGCATTGGTCCTGAAGCCTAACCGAAACCGCGCCCCTTCCAAGCGATTAATGGCTAAACTGGTAATATAAGGACCCACTTCAATATCATTAAAACGCCTAAATCCACTAAAAACAATTTCGGCAATTTCAACATACGTTTTAACCACCGGCAAATTTCTCACTGAATCAATCAAGGAAGATGCCAACAAATCCTGAGCACTTAATGGCTCAAAGCGTGCATTCTTCCAAAAATTCGGATCTGGCTCTTTTGCGCCCTCAGCCACCTCAGAGACCAAATCGTAAAAATCTAGCGGCTTGGGTTCATTCACGACAAAATCCTTGTTGGATATATACATCTTTAAAAGCATTCCAGCTGAACCCTTGGAAATTTCTTCTAGATCGATCAAAAACCGAGTCTTAGCAGGCAGCCAATATCCCGAAGCGGTTTGCTCTAATTCCTGAGAAATTTTAATCTTATCAATGAAATTAAGATTTGCTTGTTTATCGACAGAGGCGTCTATTTGAACTAAGGCAAAATTGGTTGTGTCGATCCATACTTGGCCCGTAAACACTAAATCCATTGGATTTTTAGGCTCATAATCAATTTGATAACAAACCTTCCCCTCGACTTTTACCGTGTCACCTAAGTAATATTTGTAATTTACTTTCCAACTATCGCCAATGGGACTTGCAAAATCCTTCCCGAAAAACCCAATGTAGTTTTGATAAAAGTTATAGTTGGCCATTAAATTTCCACCGACCAATTGAGAAATAAAGCTACCTTCCTTTACGCCAACCCCTTTGATATTCGTCTTTAAAATAAGTTCCTTTTTCCTTTGCGGCGAATCCCGATAATAAAATTTACTTAAAGACTCAGAAATGAATGTCGGGATAACTAATTTGCCATCATCCCCTGAAATCTTTTCGAATTTTTTAACCGCCTCTTGAATATCCTTCATCACCTTCCTCTCTTTAAACTTATCCGAAATATTATCCACATCCAACTCCATCTTCGTATAAGAATCATAGGCATAGGCCGATAGCTTACTTCGGTCATTTCTCTCTCGATTCTTAATCACATTTCGCAATATTTTAAATACAGGATTTTCCCCTGAATAAACCATCACTTCGTTTAAGGAACGATTTGTAGGCTCAATTTGAAAATCAACGACTTGGGATGTTACTTTTTTATCGATGTACTTAATCTTCTTTTTATATCCGACAAATGAAACATAAATAGAGTCAGATAAAAATTTTGAGTTCAGGATATACTCCCCTTGAAAATTAGTACTTGTGCCTGCATTCACCCCCAAAATGCCTACGGAGGCAAAAGGAACAGGGTCCCCATTGCTCGCATCACGAACAATACCCTTGATTTGATATTGTGCTAGAAGTGATTCAAATGAAAGAAGAACTAGAAAAAGCGCTAAAATAGCACCAAGAACACTTTTTTTCAAAATTGATTAATAGGGTTCGCTAAATTTAAAAGCAGATTTCTCCCATTTTATTTCAAAATCCTTTTGATTTTAAATGGAAGGAAACAAAAATACAAAGTATTGTGAAAAAAATGTTATTCGTCGACAAATTTTAAACTTTCGTCGGCAAACGTTTTGAATTTATGCAAGGCACGTGCTCGATGAGCAATAAGGTTCTTCTCAGAAAGCGTCATTTCAGCAAACGTCCTCGACTCATTTTCTGGTTGGAACAAAGGGTCATACCCAAACCCTTGATTTCCCCTCGGGCTCAACACAATTTGTCCTCTAATTTCTCCTTCAAATTGATAGAATTGGCCATTATGGTGAAAAGTTAAGACCGTGACAAAACGAGCTGATCGATCAGCGTATTTACTCATTTCAACAATTAACTTATTGGAATTAGCTAAATCATTTTTGGGCTCCCCAGCAAATCGTGCAGAAAAAACACCTGGTAAACCTCCTAGGCAATCGACTTCAAGTCCCGAATCATCTGAAAGACAAGTCACTCCAAATCGATCTGCGATAAACTGAGCCTTCTGCCTGGAATTTTCAGCTAACGTCTTACCTGTTTCAGGGATGTCATCTACAACACCCAACTCGGATATGGATTTAATTATGAATCGATTACCCAAAAGAGCCGATAGCTCTTCGATTTTATGTTTGTTTTGGGTAGCTAAATATAATTCGATCATTATAGGACTCCCACCACCTCAACTTCAAAATATAGTGGAGAATTAGGGGGGATAGTCGGGGGGCTGCCATTCGCCCCGTAGCCAATTTTCGAGGGTATAATCAAAACAGCTTTCTCACCTACCCTCATTTTTAAAATTCCCTCCTCAAAGCCAGCAATAACACCGCCAGTACCGGCGACATAGGTAAATGTTCCTGAATCAAAAGCTGTATCATAAATTACCTTCATAGCCGCATCATACTTCAAATTGCCGTAACTCAATCGCCCAGTGTAATTTACTTTTACAGATTGGCCTCCTGAAATAGCTGCCCCTTTGGGATTCTCGACCAACTTTTTAAATATCAAGCCAGAGGGAAATATTTCCGGACTTGTTATTTTGTATAAGGTTTGAAAATCTTTCAATTGTTCCGCCTCTGTCCGAATCGAAACCACGTCAATCTCTAATTTAATCACTGAAAATGCAGGTATATCCGTGTAAGAATTACCCCCAAAAGCAAGGGCTGATGGTAATATAAAAAGGCCTGATTCTCCTTCCTTCAAAAAGGACATGGGCAAATTTAAAATGCTCGAATTTGATCCCCAAACCATACCTTTTAATTGGCCCAAAGTCTTTGCCGTAGAATCTATTTTAGTCCCGTCAAGCAAAGTCATTTTATAATAAAACTTGATTAAATCCGCATTAAATGCCTGTTTACCTGTAGATTTAGCTGTATTTATTGAATAATACATCCCCTCAGGAGATTTTTGGAGCTTTAAATTTGAACGACTCAAGTAATCTTCGATCTCCTTCTGGTTATCAGATTCTGTTTGGTTTATTTCTTCAAATTTACAACTTGACATTCCAGCGAACAGCGAAAGACAGATAAAAAGGTTAACTAAATGTTTCATTATACTATTCAATTTTGGCTATATAAATCTCAAACATTAAAGGCGTAAATCCTGGAATGCTTGTTCCTGAACCTTTTTCTCCATATCCGATCGTAGAAGGAAAAACAACTATCGCCTTCCCACCCAAACGCATCTTTTCAATTCCTTTTTGGAATCCAATAACTGTTTGAGTTCCCCCTACAGTTACCGAAAAACTATCCGTGCGAGCCATATTTCCGTCGAAAGCAAAGCCATTTAAAAACCGCCCCGTATACTTTAATTTGACTACTTTACCAGTGGCTGGAATGTCTCCAGTACCGGGTGCCAATTGGATATAACGCAATCCATCGGTTTCCGTAGAAGTAACTTTATAGCCTTTTTTTGCGATAAATGCATTTATTTGATCACCCTGACTTCGTACCGAATAACTTTTAATGGTTACTTTCAAAGGAGTATATGCAGGCAATCCCTCAAAAGATTGGGAAGTACCTGGTAAAGCCATCACCGCCTGCTCTTCATCCCGTAAATTTGCCATTAAACGAGTGAAAATTGGGTTTAAGAAACCATATTGATACATTAAAGGAGAGTTGGTTTTGCGATTCGTACTATCCAAAACCTTTCCTGTTACCAGATTAGCTAATTCATAATGAATCAACAAGGTATCTCCTCTTGATGCTAATTCTCCACTAGGATTTGACTTCGTCAGCACATAATAGGACCCATTCTCCATGGCAATAGGAGTTTGATTTGACTTGGAGAAGTACGACAGTATTTGTGTCTGATTCTCTTTTGCCTTCAGTTCATCTGCCAACTCAACATTTGACAAACAAGAAGTCAATATAGAACCCACAAATGCCATCGCTAAAAACTGCTTCACCAAATTTCTCATATTTCTTATTTCTTAGACAACACTTCTACTTCAAAAACTAACACTGAATTGGCTGGAATTGGACCACGTGCTTGCTCGCCGTATCCGATAGTAGACGGAATCACAAATGTACCTTTACCACCCGCTTTTAATAAAGTCAAAGCCTCATTAAATCCAGGAATCATTTGGCCAACAGGCATTTCAGCTGAATTTCCCTTGTCAAATTCTTTTCCGTTTAAAAACGTACCCCGGTAATTGACCATCCACGTCTCTCCCATTTTCGGTGAAGCACCAGCACCCGGCTTTTCAATTGAATAATACAATCCTGCAGCCGAAGTCGAAAACGACTTTCCTGTTTTTGCTATATAATCAGCAATCATTTTAGGTTGCAATGCAATATCCTTAGCTGCATCTTGCTTCGCCTTAGACGCCTCTTTCTCCATATCCTTTTCAAATTCAGCACGAGACTGAACTTTCAATATTTTTACGGTGTACTTTAAATCAGTACCAGGCTTCAAGAATGGAGGCAATGGAGATTGAACTGCCTTTGTCAAACTGTCAATCGGCACTAATATCGTTGCGCTATCACCCAAGGCTAATAAACGCAATCCATTTTCAAAAGATCCTTTAAATGATCCTGGGGCATTAGAAGGTGCTTGAATCATCCCTTTACCTGGTTGGCCATCCTTCTTTGTATCCTGCAAAACAGAATCAGCACCGTTTTTAATCACTAAATTAAAGGTAATGATATCGCCTTCTTGTAATTTCTTTGCAGCAGCATCATGACTATGCATTTGAATTTTTACTCCGTCGATTATCTCTACTTTGTTCTTATTACAAGCAGTCAATAATAGTGCTGCTGAAAAAATTAAACCTATTTGTTTACGCATGATTGTGGTGTTTTGACCGTAGTCCGATGAAAAATTTGTTTAGTTTCTTTATAATTTTTTTACTCGATTTATTTCTGAAAGGTACAAAGGTAATACTTCTTGCAATTTTTCCCTC